>SXIE01000056.1 GCA_005772945.1 Pseudomonadota bacterium | reverse complement strand
GCAATGGGAGATGGCCAAGCGGTTCCAGGGCGAGTCCCGCCTGCGCTTCTTCATCGGTGACGTCCGCGACCGGGACCGCCTTTAGCGCGCCTTCGACGGGGTCGACCTCGTCGTCCACGCTGCCGCGACCAAGATCGTCCCGACCGCCGAGTGCAACCCGTTCGAGTGCGTCAAGACCAACATCCTCGGCGCGCTGAACGTCATCGACGCGGCCATCGACAAGTGGGCGTTCGGCGGGTCGTGGCACTCCGCAGGTCCTCACGCCGCGACGCGTCGTCCGTTCACGACGACCACGTCCCGCCCAAGTCGCCACGTCAGTCGCCCCGGTGCCTGCCCCGTGAGCTCGAGGCGCCTGCCGTGGACCAATTCCAAGTGGCAGACGGTACAGAGGCTGACGAGGTTCGAGCGCTCCTCACCGCCGCCGCGCGACCGGAAGACGACATGATGCGGCGTGACGTCGCGGCGTGAGCAGGCCGGGCTGGCGCACCGGAATCGGTCACGCAGATAGACGTCCTGATAGGCGACGTTTCCCGCGTGAGCTCCGCGCCAAGCCCGCTCGACCGCCGCGCAGAGGAACCAGACGAACGATTCGTCCGGCGCGACCTTCTGGTGGAGGTCGTGGACGATGCGCCACAAGCGCGCAACGTCGTCGCGAAGGGACATCGAAAGCCGGACCCGACCCGCGGCCCCATCCATTGGCATCGGGCCCCCGGACATCGGGCCCCCGGACATCTGGCCGACCACACTCTCGAGCGCCGACCGCTCGACATCCCGCAGCGCTTCCATCGTGTCCTCGTCGGGCGGTCCCATCACGGCGTGTTTCCCCGAGATGCGGCCCATCATGGTCGCCGCGTCGACCTCCTCGCGCAGGTGCTTGACGGTCCGCGTTTCGGCGCGCGCAATCCACGCCGCAAGCTCGGGCCCGCGCGCGACACGCGCCACCAGACTCGCCGCCTCGAACCCGATCCGTCCGGTCTCGAGCGCGACCCCGAGCTCCGGCGTGGCACCGACCCGACGCGCCAACGTCAGCCGCGCCTTGAGCGCGCTTGGCGACAACCCGAGACGCTCGCGCACGTACTGCTCGAACGACGCATACCCGAGCCGCGCAACCAGGCGACCCCCGAACATCTGGCTGGCCAACTCAGCCAACGCCAGGTCTCGCGTCGCGAGCTGCGTCGCCCACGCGCGCATCATCGTATCGAGCGCATACGGATCCTCGGGCAGCTCGATCTCGGCGTCGTCCCCGGGCTCGCGCGCGACCGGCGCATTCGAGAATCGCGCCTCGGCCGCAACCTCGGCAGCACGCTCCGCCTCGGCCAACGCCGCCCTGTACGTGGCCTTCGCCGGATGCACCTCGGCACCGAGCCCACTCGGAATCGGCAACTCCGGATGTGCCGTCATGAGCTCCCCGAGCGCCTCGGCCAGCATCGCCTCGACGACCTCGTCTCGCGACCGCGTCTCCCCGACCGCCTCGATCAAGAGCCGCGCCCGCTCGAACGCCAACGCCTCGGCCGCGCCCACAAACGCCACGACGGTCGACCGATCGGCGCGTTCGCCACTCTCCGGCTCGCTCGTCAGTCGCGCCCGCATGGAACGCACGGTCACGCCCGGCGCACGCGCTTCGGCGATCAACGCGGCCTCGGTCAGCGACGTTACGTGCTCCGCAGGTTCTCTCAGGGCCGTCGGCCCTGAGAGAGCGCTGTCGTCTTGCGACATCGCAAACCGTGCGAGCACCTCGACCATGCTCGTGCTCAGCTCGCCCGCCACCAGCGCCGCCCGCAACCGCGGCAACACCGCAAGCCGCCGCGCCAATGACCGCGCATCGGCAGCCCAGTGCCCCGAGCGCCCGAGTCGCTGCCCCGCATACGCCGCCAGCGACGAGAACCCAAAAGCCGCGACACCGCCACGATTCGCGAACGCTTCGAGCGCCTCCCCGAGCCGCAGCCGCAACGCCCCGACGCCGCGCGAAAGTGCCACCATCTGCCGATCAATTTCGGCGACCGCCGATATGTCACATTCAGAGCGAGTCTCGTCCGACATGCAAACAGCCTAGCATGCCCACTTTCGCGACGCGCACGAGGCTCGATGCGGGCCTTCTGCAGGCTCGCGAGGGGCGCGCGCCGTCTTTTCTCGTGCGCGCATGCTGGCCGACCTGAGAGCCGTCCGAATGTGCCAAATATCAAGCGCTCGCGGGTTCCGCGCCGAGAGTATGGCAAATTCCGTCAAGCACTTTCTTTCGGGCTCGTGCTTTTCTTGCGGTGCTTCTCGAGGGCCCCGGGTTTGGTCTCCCACCTCCTGGACTCCGTCGGGCCGGCCCCACGCCTCGGGTTGCTGGCCGGCACCGCGACCCCACCGACCCCAGCGCGCCCATGCGTGCGAGACGGCCGAGACGCAGACGCGCCATGGGCCGCGGGCGGGTCTCGGGCCGCTTCGAATTACCGCCGAAGGGCGTTCGCCGCATCCATAAGGGCCTGATGCGGGCACGTCTGGGCCCGCCTCGAGGCTACGCTATCGCTCAATGCGCCACGCGGAACTGACGTGAGTTCGCGATCGGCGCACTCTCATCAAGAGTTGACATAAAGCCGGTTATCGGGCGGGTTCACGATCGGCGGTCGTGCAGACGATGCCGCTTCAATGGGGCCGGCTTACATAAAGCCGGTTATCGTGCTCGGCCCGCTTGAGGCGCAAGAGGCCATCCTGGCGCTTCAATGGGGCCGGCTTACATAAAGCCGGTTATCGGAGCGCCTCGGGAACGAGGCTTGCGCGCGTCAAGGGGCTTCAATGGGGCCGGCTTACATAAAGCCGGTTATCGCTGGTGACCTAGCGCGGCCGGCTCGCTTCAATGGG
>SXIE01000055.1 GCA_005772945.1 Pseudomonadota bacterium | reverse complement strand
GACGCCACTGCCGCCACCGCCGCCACGTTCCCGCGCGCCGACGCCCGCGTCGCCTCACTGCGTCCCCGCACCGGCGCCGCCCCCGACCCCGGCCGCCCGCCGACCCCCTCGTCGCGCACGGCCTCGAGCAGCGCCCCGCGGAACGCCGCGATGTCCGGGTACCGATCGTCCGGGTGCTTCTCGAGCGCCCGCCGCACGACCCCCTCCAAGAGCGGATACGTCGCCATGATCGCCGTGGCCTCGACGAACGGCGGCGGCAGCTCCTGCACCTGCTTCAAGAACAGCTCGAACATCGACGCCGCCTGAAACGGCCGCGTCCCCTCGAGCGCCTCGAACAGCATGACCGCGAGCGCGTACTGGTCCGCGCGCCCGTCCACCGTCATGCCGGTGATCACCTCCGGACTCATGTAATCCGGGGTCCCGAGCAGCATCCCCGTCCCGGTCAGCGTGCGCTGGCGCAGGTCCCCCGCGCCGTCCTTGCCCACCTTCACGATCCCGAAGTCGATGAGCTTGGCGAAGAGCGGGTCCTCGGCCTGCGGCACGATCATCACATTGGACCACTTGAGATCGCGGTGGACGATCCCCTTCTTGTGCGCTTCGTGCAGCGCCGAGCACACCTGCACCACCACGTGGACGATCTCGGCGACGCTCCGCTTGCGCGCCGCCCCGACCAGCTTCGTGCCCGGAAAACCGGCCAGGAACTCCATGACAAGAAACGGGTTTCCGGCGTCGTCCCGCCCGTAGTCGTGGTAGGTGATGATGTTCGGATGGCGCAGCTGGCACACCGCGCGCGCCTCGACATCGAAGCGCGCCAGGAGCTCGGCGTCGTCCGAGTCACGCAGGATGATCTTGAGCGCCACATCCCGCCCCAGCGACACCTGCTGCGCCAGATACACGGCCCCCATGCCGCCCTGCGAAAGGAGGCTGGCGATGCGGTAGCGGCCGGCGATGATGCGTCCGGTATCGTAGGCGTTCGACATGCAACCGAGTCGCGCGGGGGTGCGGCTGGACGCGCGCGACCCTTCCACGCTAACCGAGGCCGCCCGCACCGTCCATTCGCTTGCTTCTCGGCGATGGCGCCCGGCCGGCGCCTGGGCTACCCTCGCGCGGATGTCATTCCTTGCCTCGGCCTCGGCGCTGGCCACGATGCTCGGCGGGCTGCTCGCGGCCGAGCCGCCGGGCGACCCACCGCCGCCGCGCTACCATGATGCCCCCGTCGTGCTTTGGCTCGACGGCCCGGTGCGCGTCCGCACGAGTGACGCCGCACCCGGCTCCACCGCGCCCTTCGCGCCATTCACCCCGGGCACGCCGACCGATCTCGTGCGCGTCGGCGAGGCGCTCGCGCGCCCCTTCACGCAGCTCGAGATCGGCCCCCAGGGGCGCGTCGCCCTGCTCGCCGACGCCACGCACCTCCTCGTCCTGGCCGGCCCCGGCACGCGCACGATTCGCCAAACCGCGGACGGCTTCAGCGTCTCGGGCGCGGTTCGCCTCGTCCGCGTCCCCGCGTCAGGCGACGCATCTTCCATCGCGCCCCCGGCGGCTCGCCCCGACGTCGCTCCCGGCGCCCTCGGCGCAACGCTCGAGCTGCTCGCCCCGGACGCCCCCGTGGCGCGCGAGCTCCGGCCCCGCATCCGCTGGGCTTGGCCTTACTCAGACGGCCATTTCGACCTCGACGTGTCGCGCGTCGATCCCGCCTCGGGCGCGGTGCTCGAGCGCGTCGAGAGCTGGCAGAACCTCTCGGGTCGCGCCCACGATCTGATCGACGCGCTCGCTCCCGGCGCGACCTACCGCGTCGATCTCGCCCTCCGCTCGGGCAGTACCGCCAGCGGCGGCATCGCCGACTCGCGCTTGCTCCGCGTCCTCGATCAGGCCGAGCTCGACGAGCTCGGCGCCGCACTCGCCGAGCTCGCACTCGTCGCGGTCGCCGAGAACGTCCGCGATCCGCGCGGCGACCCGTATCGCCCGGAACTCGACATCCTCCGCGCCCGCATCCTCGAGCGCTTCGGGTTGGCGGGCGAAGCTGAGGCGCTCTGGACCGGCCTCTCGATCCTCCATCCCGAGCGCATCGAGCTCCTCGACGCGGCCCTCCGCCTCCACGCACTCGCGCGCACGCCGCCCGACCCTCGCCCGCTGCCGCGCCCGGAATAGCCCTCCGCCGCAGCTCCTTCCCGGAGCCTCATGGTCCCCCTGGCCCTCGCCCTCATGCTCGTCGCGACCGCGCCCCCCGCGCGTCGCGCACCCGCCCCCGTGCTGGCCGCCCCCGCCTACCTCGTCGCCCTCCGCGACGACGCCGCCATCCGCGGCTTGGACCTCGGCGTCGAAGCCCGCTGCCTCGGCACCGCCAAGGACCCGCTCGGCGGCCGCCTGCGCGCCTCCCACGCGGCGGACCGCCTCCTCGCCCCCGCCAGCGGCGCCAAGCTCCTCTCGACCGCCGCCGCCCTTCATCGCCTCGGACCGACCAAGCGCTGGGTCACCACCGTTCACGGCGACGTCGCCCCCGACACCGGCGTCGTGGCGGGCGACCTCGTGCTCGTCGCCGCTGGCGATCCGGACTTGCAGCCCGAGGGGCTCGCACAGCTCGCGAGCGCAATCCAGGCGGCCGGTGTGCGCGAGGTGCGCGGGCGCCTCGTCCTCGACCTCTCGCACTTCTCGGGCGGAAGCGAGCCCCCGGCCTTCGACCGCAAGGTCACCGACGCCGCCTACCATCCGCATGTGCCCGCCTTCGCGGTCGCTCACGGAGCGGTTCGCGTCACGGTCCGCCCGGGCAAGATCGTCGGTGCCAAGGTCCGCGTCGGCGCCACGCTCGTCGTTCCCAGCATCACCCTCGACGTCGACGCAACGACGGTCGCCGGCAAGGACACCGACCAGCTCACGCTCGAAGCGCGCGAGGCCGCCGGCAAGACCGTCCTCGTCGTGCGCGGCACGATCGGCCTCAAGGCGCCTGCACAGGTATTCAAGAAACGCGTCGCCGATCCCGCGCGCGTCGCGAGCGACGTCTTCGTCGCGCAGCTCAAGAAGGCCGGCCTTCGCATGCGTGACGGCGCCGTGCGCGTCCTCACCGACGCCCCCGCCAAGCTCCCGCCCGAGCTCGCGCGCCTCGAGAGCAAGCCGCTCGCCGAGCTCGTGCGCGAGACCAACACGAGCTCGAACAACTTCATGGCGGAGCTCATCTTCCGCCACCTCGGTGCCGACGATCCGGCGCGCACCGCCCGCGGCGCCGGCTCTGACTGGACGCGTGCGCAGGACGTCGCGACCGCCGTCCTGGTCGAGCTCGGCCTCGCCCCCGCCGACGTCCACATCGAGAACGGCTCCGGCCTCTTCCCGGCCACTCGCGTCACGCCGCGCGGCATGGTCGTCCTCCTCGCGACGATGGCCGCGGCGGGCCCCGTCGGCGACGCCCTCCGCGACTCCCTCGCGAAGGCCGGCGAGAGCGGCACGCTCAAGACGCGCCTGGTCGCCCTGAAGGGCCGTCTCCGCGCCAAGACCGGCACGCTCGACGACGCGATCAGCCTGAGCGGCTACCTCGACGCCCCGTCGTGCACGCTCGCCTTCGCCGTCATCGTCAACGGCGACATCGGCGAGATCGCCCTGAAGAACGCGAAACCGACCCCGCGCGCGCCGAGCGTGGTCGCGGCGATCGATCGCTTCGTGACCGCGCTCAGCAAGCTCTGAGAGGCGTCGCGCGTGACCCCGTCGGATCCCTTCCTCGCCGTCCTCGCCACCGCCGGCCACGTCGATCACGGCAAGACCACGCTCGTCCGTGCCCTCACCGGAACCGACACCGATCGCCTGCCCGAGGAGCAGGCGCGCGGCATCTCGATCGCGCTCGGCTTCGCCCAGCTCGCGCTTCCAGGCGGCCATGTCGCCTTCGTCGACGTCCCGGGCCACGAGCGCTTTCTGCGCCAGATGATCGCCGGCGCGGGCGGTGTCGGCGGGGTCGTCATCGTCATCGCCGCCGACGAAGGCGTCATGCCGCAAACTCGCGAGCACCTCGCGGTCTGTGCGCTCCTTGGCCTTCGCCACGCGCTCGTGGTCCTCACCAAGACCGACCTCGTCACGCCCGCGTGGCGCGAGCTCGTCCGCGAAGACATCCGTCGCACCCTCGCCGCCACGCCGTTTCGCGCCGCTCCGCTGGTGCCATTCTCGGCCCGCAATCCGGCCACCCACGCCCCGGTTGTCTCCGCCATCGCGGAACTCGCGCGTACCGTCTTCGAGACCCAGCCCCGCCCGGTCGATCGCCCGTTCGCCCTGCCGATCGACCGCGTCTTCTCGGTCCACGGGTTCGGCACCGTCGTCACGGGCACCACGATCGCGGGAACCCTCGACGTAGGCGCCGACGTGATGTGGCTCCCGCGCGGCGCCCGCGCGCGCGTCCGCGGACTCGAGCGCTTCGGCTGCGCGATCGACCGGATCGGACCCGGCGAGCGCGTCGCCGTGAACCTCCAAGGCGTCGCCCCCGACGCGATCGCGCCTGGCGATCTGCTGACGACCCCCGACGCGCTCGTCGCCGCCCAGTCGCTCGACGTCACGCTCCATCTCGCGCCCGGCGTCACGCTCGCGCCCAAGAGCACCGCCATCGTCCATATCGGCACTGCTGCCGTAGCGGCCACCGTCGTGCGTCTCGACGCCGCGCGCGTCGCCGCCGAGCCGGCCCACGCCACGCCCGCCGCGCCCGGCGCGATCCCCGCACAGCTCCACCTCGCCCGGCCGATCGGCCTCTTTCCCGGCGCGCCGTTCGTCCTCCGAGGCGCGCGCCGTCGCCCCGAGAGCGGCACCATCCTCGCCGGCGGTACCGCCTGGCTCCCTGCCGTCCGCCGCGCGAACGCACGGACCGCCCGCGCCGCCCTCGCGACGATCGAGGCCTCTGCGCGCCGCGATCCCGCGGCCGCGATCCCGACGTACCTGGCCCAGCTCGGCGAAGTCGGCGCCACAGCCGCGTTGCTCCCCGCCGTCTTGTCATTTTCCGCGGCGGCGATCGACGACGCACTTGCCTCACGCGTCGCGCACGGGGAGGTCCTCGCGACCGCCGATCGCGTCTACGCCTGGGCAGCGCTCGACCCCCTGGAAGCCGCGCTCGATGCGGTCCTCACCGAACACCACGCGGCTCACCCGACCTCGCCCGGGCTCCGCCTCGACGAGCTTCGCACGCGCGCACGTCCCTCCGCCGACCCCGAGCTCGTCGCGTCGATCGCCCTGCGCGCCGTCGTGGCCAAGCGCTGGGCTCGGGACGGGGCAGCCCTCCGCCGCGCGAACCACCAACCGAGCGGCCACGATCAAGACCCGATCGCCCTCGCGCTCGACGCCCTGATCGCGCGCGCCGATCTGGCACCCCCGCGTCCCGACGAGCTCTCCGCGGCCCTTCTAGCGGCCGGTCACGCGGCCACGAAACCCGCCGTCGAAGCGGCCCTCCGGCAGTTGGTCGCCGCCGATCGCGTCGTGCGCGTGACCCCCGATCTCGTCGTCGCTCGCGCCGCGCTCACCCAGCTCGAAGTTCGCGTCCGCGCGCACTTCGCGCACGCCGACACGCTCGATGCCCAAGCGCTCAAGGCGCTCACCGGCGCGAGCCGCAAGTTCGCGATTCCACTCGGCGAATGGCTCGATCGCGCGCGCATCACCTATCGCACGGGCGATGTTCGCCGCCTGCGCGGTACCTGAACCCGCTGGCGCCTGCGACCGCCGGCGCCCTGGCGAGCGGCTTCGGGCGGGGAGCCCGACCTGCCGTTCCCTACTGCCCGCGGATCGGATCGTACTCGGGCTCGGCCACCGGCGACCACGCGTCCCACGTCCCGTCACCGCTCTTGACGCGGTACTTCACCGGTACGAACCCGCGATGCAGGAGCTGCTTCGCGAACATGTCGATGACGCCATCAAGATCGGCCGCATCCTTGATCACGAATTGGATCATGTGCTGGAGCGGGTCATAGCACTGCGTCTCCGCATACAGCCGCGACTTGTTACGCTCTTTCTTCTCGAAGACTGTGATCTGGAAGACCACGTTTCGACCGAGCTTCGTTGCTTCCAGTTGGAAGCGATTGTATTCGCGAATGTTCACGCCAACCCGTTGATATGTTTGGGTTTACGCCTTCCGTGCCTCGGTCATCATAAACGGCGCGGGCGAGGTGTCAACCCGTCCCGGGCCAACCTGTCCGAGGTCACGCATCCAGCGGTACAGCGTGGACCGGCTGACACCGAGAGCCCGGGCCGCTCGCACGCGATTTCCGCGCTCGTGTCGAAGTGTCCGCGCGACCAGTCCATCCACGACCGGCGCCGCGACACCGAACCCCGGCTGCGTCGCACGCACGCTGCGACGGGGCAGCTTCGCCCCACCATGCTCGCCCCCATCCGGCAAGAGCGAGGCCGGCGATCGGTAGGCCACGGCGCGCTCGATCCCGTTCCTCAGCTCACGCACGTTGCCCGGCCACGACTGCCGCTCGAGCAGGCGCCGCAGGCCGCCGTCGGGGGCGAGCTCGAGCGCCCCCTTGGCCGCGAGTCCCTCCATGATGAGCGGCACGACATCCGCGGGTCGTTCGCGCAGCGGCGGCAGCACGATCGGGAGCACGCAGAGGCGATGCATGAGGTCGTGCCGAAAACGCCCCGCCGCCACCTCGATCCGCGGATCACGCCACGTCGCCGCCACGACCCGCACGTCCACCGGTACCGCGCGATCGCCGCCGATCGGATGGACCTCGCGCGTCTCGAGGACCCGCAGCAACTTCGCCTGCAAGCCGAGCGAGAGCTCGCCGATCTCGTCCAGAAAGAGCGTCCCGCCGGCTGCCCGCTGAAACGCACCAGGACGCGTCCGATCGGCCCCCGTGAACGCGCCCTTGACGACCCCAAACAGCTCCGACTCCGCCAGCGTCTCGGGCAGCGCGGCGCAGTTGAGCGCCACGAACGGCGAGCGCGCCCGCGGGCCGATCTGGTGCACCGCGCGTGCCGCCAGCTCCTTGCCGGTGCCCGACTCTCCCTGGATCCACACCGGCGCCGTCGCGCTCGCCACGCGCGCGATCTCCCCGAGCGCCGTCAACATGATCGGATCACGCGTCACGAACCCCTGCCACACGACGCTCGTCGCGCCGCCCACGAGCGTGTCGCACGCAGCCCTGCGCGCGAGCAGCACCGGCTCCCCGCCGATCACACACACACCGTCGAGCCCGACGCGCTCGAGCCGCTCCGTCTCCGCCCCGTGCGTGCGCATGACCATCACATGCCGGGGCCCCGCTTGTTCGACCCACGCCGCGCGCGGCGCGACCCCGGGAACCTTCAGATCGCAGCGCGCATCGCTCCCCACCGCCAGCGGCCGGTCCCCGACCAGCGTCACCCGATCCCCCGCCACCAACGCCAACGCCGCCTCGCTCCCGCGCGCCTCGCCACCCATTCCCGCCTCCGAATCCTCTCGAGAAGGTCTCGCGTGGGTCCGCCGCGGACCCCGTAGCGAGGCTGCCCGCGATTCCACGAGCCGTCAGGCGTCGCCCGCCGTCGCATTTCCCTCCGGCGACGTGACGACTCCTGCCGGGTACATGGGATCGGCGGCCTCGATCTCGATCCGATTTCCTTCGAGTTCTTTCCACCATGCGCCGAGCTCGGCCAAGTCCGCGGTCCTGCGGGCCGGCGGCAGGCTGTCGAGAAATGATCGTCCGTAGCGCGCACGGCTCAGACGGCTGTCCAAGATGGCCGCGATCCCGCGATCGCCACGATGCCGGATGAGGCGCCCGATCCCCTGCTTGAGCGCCAAAATGGCGGTCGGGATCTGATAGTCGGTGAAGGGGTTCCGCCCTTGGGCTTTGAGATCGGCCACGCGCGCATCGACGATCGGATCGCCCGGCGCCTGGAACGGGAGCTTGTCGATGACGACCAGCGAGAGCGCCTCGCCCACGATGTCGACCCCTTCCCAAAAGGTCTGCGTCGCGAACAGCACCGCCCCGGGCGTCTCGCGGAAGCGCCTGAGCACAGCCTCCTTCGAGCCCTCGGACTGGACCAGCGTCGGCCACTCCCAGCGCCCGCGCAGCGTCTGCCAGGCCTCGAGCATCTTGCCGTGCGACGTGAAGAGGATCAGCGCCCGCCCGCGCGTCAGGCCCACCAGCGCCTCGATCCGTGCGCACGCCGCGACCACGAAGCGCGGGTCGCTCGGCTCCGGCATGTCGTCGGGGACATAACAGATCGCCTGCGCGGCATAGTCGAAGGGCGAGGGCAGGGTGAGCTCGAGCGCGCCCTCGGGGATCCCGAGGCGGTCCCGCGTATGCGCGAAGCCCCCGGTCGTCGCCAGCGTTGCCGACGTCAGGACGACCGCCTCGAACCGCGGATAGAGTCTCTCCAAGAGCGCGCCGCCGACCCGAATGGGCGCCGCCCGAACGAACGTCGCGCGTGGCCCTCGCTCGACCCAGCGCACGTAGCGGCGTTCGCTCGGATCGAACAGCGTCGCGAGCTCGCGCCGGATCTCCTCGGTGCGCTCCGCGATGCGCAGGACAGTCGGCTCGCCGCGCGCCTCGGCGCTCGCCACCAGTCCGAGCGCGACGAGGCTGTTGTCGACGCGGAAGTACGCGTCCTGCGTGGCCTCGTCGAGGCGTTCGACCGCCAACCGCGGGCTCCTCCCGCCCTCCGCCAGCGGCACGAGTCGAGCCCAAAGCGCCTCGACATCGCGCGCCAGGGACTCCAGCGGCGCCTCCACGCGCGCCGGGTCACGCGTCGCCTTCGCGAACATCCGCCGCGCGTCGGCCGCGAGCCTCAGGAACCGCGCCTCCGACACCTGCAGCCCGAACGCCAGCGCCGCCACGTCCTCGAGGTGATGCGCCTCGTCGAACACCGCGACGTCCGTCTCGGGGATGAGCCCGAAGCGCGACGACTCGCGCAGCGCGAGATCCGCGAAGAACAGGTGGTGATTGACGATGATGAGGTTGGCCGCCTCCGCGCGCCGCCGCGCCGACATGAGGAAGCACGCATCGAAATGCGCGCACGCGCGCCCGACGCACTGCTCGGCGTCCGCTGCGACCGCGCGCCAGATCGGCGTGACATCCCCTTCGGCCTCGAGCTCCGCGCGATCGCCGGTCTGCGACACGGCCGCCCAGGCCTTCACGCGCCGCAGCTCGCGATACTGATCGAGCGCGAGGCTCGGTGCTCGCTCGGCCACCTCGAGCTGCAAGAGGCAGAGATAATTCGTGCGCCCCTTCAAGACCGCGACCTCGACCGGGATCCCGAGGACATCGCGGATGAGTGGCACCGAGCGCTCGGCGAGCTGGTCCTGGAGCGCCTTGGTTCCCGTCGACACAATGATGCGTCGCCCCGACACGAGCGCCGGCAAGAGGTACCCGAGCGACTTGCCGATGCCCGTCCCGGCCTCGACCATCAAGACGCGGCGCTGCTCGATCGCGGTCGCGACCGCCCGCATCATGAGCTCCTGACCCGCGCGCCGCTCGAACCCGGGAAGTGCCTCCGCGAGCGCGCCGCGCGGCCCGATCAGGGCTTCGAGCTCCGGCCAGACCACCAGATCCCCGAGGTGATCGAGGCTATGGACCGACTCCGGCTCTGTGTTATAGGCGCCCGCTACTACGCTCACGACGCGGCTCCGAGGCGGCCCACGGGCCCATGGCCCACGGGGAGCCCGCGAATCTACGGGAGCTTGCGCGGTCCCGCCACCGGAACCGCCCGAAGGAGGCGAATCAAGATGATTGGTACACCAACGATCGAGCCGGCGGCCATCGCCCCCGAAGCCCTGGCCGAGACGCTCGCGCTCGCTGCCAAGGCCGCCGCACCGGCCCTCGCCAAGGCGACGCGCGGCACCAAGGACCACGCGCTCACGGCGCTCGCCGCCCGCCTCCGCGCCGAGATCCCTCGCATCCTGGACGCCAACGCCAAGGACCTCGCCGCGGCCGAAGCGTCAGGCCTCTCGGCCGCGTCGCTCGACCGCCTGCGCCTCGATCCCAAGCGCATCGAGGCGATGGCGCGCGGGGTCGACGAGGTGCGCGCGCTCCCCGATCCGATCGGTGCCATCGACCAACTGACCACGCGCCCCAACGGCATGCTGGTCGGGCGCATGCGCATCCCGCTGGGCGTCATCTGCATCATCTATGAGTCGCGTCCGAACGTGACGATCGACGCCGGCGCGCTCTGCCTCAAGTCGGGCAACGTGCCGCTGCTCAAGGGCGGCAAGGAAGCCTTCCACTCGAACCTCGTCTTGGTCGAGCTGATGCGCGCCGCGCTCGTCGACGCGGGCCTGCCGGTCGACGGGGTGCAGGCCGTCGCGACCGCTGACCGTGCCGTGATGACGGCCCTCATCCGGCGTGACCGCGAGGTCGATCTGGTCATCCCGCGCGGCGGCGAGGCGCTCATCCGCTTCGTCACCGAGCACGCGACCGTTCCGGTGATCCAACATTACAAGGGCGTCTGCCACGTCTACGTCCACGCCGACGCGGACCTCGCGATGGCGACCGAGATCGTGATGAACGCCAAGGTCCAGCGGCCCGGCGTCTGCAACGCGCTGGAGGCGCTGCTCATCCACCGCGAGGCCGCCCCGGGCCTCATCCCCGCGCTCTTCCCGCGCCTCGCTCAAGCCGGCGTCGAGCTGCGCGCGGACGCCCGCACGCGTGCGCTCTGGCCCCAGGCCAAGCCGGCCGCCGACTCCGATTGGGGCACCGAGTTCCTCGATCTGATCCTCGCCGTGCGCGTCGTCGACGACCTCGACATGGCCTTGGCGCACATTCTCCGTTACGGTTCGAGCCACACGGAGGCAATCGTTACGAGCGACTATGCGACGAGCTTGAGGTTCCTGCGGGAAGTGCCCGCCAGCTGCGTGCTCGTCAATGCATCGACGCGCTTCAACGACGGCTTCGAGCTCGGGCTGGGCGCCGAGATCGGCATCTCGACGACCAAGCTGCACGCCTTCGGCCCGATGGGTCTGGTCGAGCTGACGAGCCAGAAGTACGTCATCCTCGGCTCCGGCCAGGTTCGATCGTGAACCGCGCCGGCCGGCCGTGGCGCCCCTTTTCGAATGACCGTCGCCCCGCCCTTGCCCCCGAAACGTTCGCCCGATGAACCCCCAATCGACGCACCCTGGAGCCACATTGACCAAGACCGCTCATGCCGTTTCCCTCGCCGATTCTGCGCTTCCGACGCTCGACACCGAGGACTTCGCGCGCAAGCTCCTCGACCTCTGTGACGAAGCCAAGGGCTCCGAGATCGTGAGCCTGCGCGTGCTCGAGCTGGTCCAGTACACGGACTGGTTCGTCATCTGCTCGGCGCGCTCGGATCGCCACGCCCGCGCGATCTACGAGCACCTGCGCGAGCACGCCGGCATCAAACCGCTGTCGGTCGAAGGGGTCGACGCAGCGCAGTGGATCCTCGTCGACTACGGCCACGTCGTCGTCCACATCTTCTACGAGCCCGTGCGTGAGTTCTACGCGCTCGAGCGGCTGTGGACCGAGGCGCCGCGCCTGGCGTTCGAGGCGTCCCCGGCGTGATCCTCCGGCTCGTGCACCCCGGCGGGCGTCCGTCCGGGCCGCTCGAGTCCGTCGCCCAAGAGTACCTCACGCGCCTCCAGCGCTACGTCCGCACCGACGAGCGCTTCGTGAAGCCGTCGGCCGCCGCGGAGACCACGCGCGCGCTGGCCGACGAGGCCGAGCGCATCGTCCAAGTCGTCGGCCCGCGGGACCGCCTGGTGCTGCTCGATCGCGAGGCCCGTCCGTGGTCGAGCGAAGAACTCGCCGACCGTCTCGCCGCTTGGCAAGGGATGGGGCTGGCCGCGCTCTGCGTGGTCCTCGGCAGCGCGTCCGGGCTCGACCCATCCTTGCGCGCGCGTGCAAATGAACGCTGGTCGCTCGGCCCCCTGACCCTCCCGCACGACCTCGCCCGGGTCGTGATGTGGGAGCAGATCTATCGTGGATTCAAGATCTTACGCGGTGAGCCGTATCACAAATGAGACAGCTGACACATCTGACATCGCGGGCGCGTCGTAAGTCAGCGAGATGACATTCGCCCCCGGGTGGCACCGCGCGTGCTCCCCTCGGGGCATGCGCCCAGCCCGCCTCTTCACGCAGCTCGTCGATGTTCTCTACCCGCCCCGCTGCGCGGCGTGCGAGGCGCGCCTCGCGTCTGACACAGCCCTGTGTCACGCGTGCCGTGAATCGCTGCTGAGCGTTGCGGCGACGGGTTGCCCGCGCTGCGCGCGCGTGACGCTCGACCCACCCGCCGGCGTCGGGCCTCATCTGTGCGGCCCTTGCGTCACCGATCCGCCGCCCTATGACCGGATCCACGCGGCCTGGGTCTACGGCGCGGCCATCCAGGACGCGATCGCGCGCTGGAAGAACCGGCCCGATCCGACGCTCGCGGGTCCGCTCGGGAAGCTGCTGATCGAAGGCCTGACCGCGAGCCGGACGCTCGCACGCTCGCTCGACGCGATCGTCGTGCCCGTTCCAAGTCCGCGGCGGCGCATTCTCATGCGCGGACTCAATCCGGCGGGCGTGCTCGCAGCGCACGTGGCGCGCGAGCTTGGGCTGGACCTGGTGCCAGGAGCGTTGACGCTCGGCGCGGTCCGCGCTCGCAGCCGGGGACTGGGCCGGCGCGAGTGCGCGACGCGCATGCGAGGCGCCTTTCGGGCGGCACCGACGCGCGTCCGCGATCGTCCGGTCGTGCTCGTCGACGACGTCGTCACCACGGGCGCGACCGTTGCCGAGTGTGCGCGCGTTCTTCGCGCCGCGGGTGCTCCGCGCGTCGAGGTCATCGCGCTGGCGCGGGTGCCGTCACCATGAGAGCGCCGTCTTCACTCCACCCAGGGAAACTCGGCGAGGGCGGCTTGGACGTCGGCATCTTTCAGGAACTCCCAAAGCGCGTCGTTGCGCATGATCGCGACATAGTCCTGGTTTCCGACCGCAGCGATGAACTCGGGCGTCGTCAGGACGGCGGCGCGCGGGCTGGCGAGGACCCGCTGAAATCGGGGATCCTGGGCCAACGTGAGGGGGTCGTGCGTCGCCATGAGCCAGGTCAGCTTGGCGAACGCACCGACCTCGCCGCTATCGAGCGCGTTGTGCTCGGCGACAAAGCGCGCCGTGAAGCTCGAGCTCCAGAAGGGCTGCGCGGACGCGGTCGGAGACATGCGCGTGGCCTGGATCACGAGGACGAGTGCGCAGTACGCGATGAGCGCGCCCTTGGCCCCGGCCACGAGGAGCCCCAGCGCGCGGTTCAACGACGAGAGGGCCGTGTCCTTGGGGATGAGGTTGCGCGTGATGCGCGCGACGACGAAGCCGCCGATGACGCTGAGGAGGAGGAACGCCGAGAAGAAGACGATGACGCCACCCACGACGGGCGAGAGGTGGAGCATCTTGGCGACCGATCGATCGAGGCCGCCGGCGAGGGCGCGCGCCACGAAGTAGCTCACGATCATCACGGCAAACTGTCCGATCTGATAGAGGAATCCAAGCCTCCACCCGCGGACGAGCGACCACACGAGAAAGAGGACGACGAGGAGATCGAGAGCGATGCCCATGGGTGCATCCTACGTGGGTATCGGGAGGTTGGGCAGGCCTTCGAGACGTTCGCGGCAAACGAAAACGCCTCGTCGGGTGACGAGGCGTTTTGGGGGGCGATCTTTGACGCGATTCGTGGCGGGCGAGCGCTCCTGACTCTTCGCGAGAGTTCAGAAGTGGAACTTGAGATCACCGCCGTAGGTGAAGGCCGAGAGCCACGTGCTCTCGCTCGGGAAGCCGCTCCAGGTGGAGTCGCTGTTGTCGAGGTGCGCGCCGCGATAGAGCAGCTTGCCACCGATCGACACGTGCTTGGTCACATAGAAATCGACGCCGCCACCAACTTGGACGCCCACGCCGGTGAGGCCATCGCTGTCCCAGCTGTCCCGACCGAGGACGTAGAGGCCGACGCCCAGTTGCAGGTAGGGCTGAAGCGCGTGCGACCGGTCGCTCAGGAAGAAGCGCGCGTCGAGGCCGAGGGTACCAAGGGTCGCATCGTCGTTGGTCCCGAGCTGGCCTGCGTCGTGGAAGCTCATCATCCAGCTGGCGTCGAGCGAAATGGCGCCCAGGCGCCACCCGATCGCGATGTCGAATCCGCCGCCCGTGTCGAGGCCCTCGGTTAGGCGCGAGCCCTCGCTGCTGAGGACCGAGGTTCCGTTGACCCCGATTGCGAGGTGGAAGTGGGGATTGTAGACGACCTCCACCGGGCGGCGCGGGCGCGGGGTGTAGACCGGAGCGACGTACACGCGGCGCGGGACGGGGCGGTAGTAGGGGCGCCGCGGCACCGGTCGGTACACGGGGGGCGGGCGGTAGCTCTTGAGCACGGACGTGGTGTCGCCGCCCTGATCGGCGGGCTCCGCGAGCGCCGAGGAGGTGGTCGCGAGGAGGGTCGAGAGCGTCATGGCCACAAGGGGGAAACGCGACATGGTGGGCTCCGGGTCCAAAGCTGGCTCCCAGCGACGGCACCTAGGCTACATTATTCACCCCGGGGTGGCGAGCCGGGCCGGCCTGCCAAGGGGTTGGGGGCGGCGCACGGGGGGTGTCAGCCGGGCGCCTGGTTCGGTGTGCGGATGGGTGCGCGCGAATGCGGCGCGCGCATCTGCTCGCCGCCCACGCGCGGCGAATTTCGATTATGCTCGGCGCGTGAGTTCACGACGCACGCGAGCATGGTGGTGGTGGACGCTTCTCTTCGGAGCGGCCCTGGCAGGGTGTCCTGGATCGTCCGAGGCGCCTGGGACCGCGACGCCCGCGCCAGCCGACGCGGAGGTCCACGAGGGTCCCGCGTGGCGCCCGGGGTACCGGCGTCCGCCGATCGTCGATCTGCACGGACACGTCGGGCTCTCCGCCCTCGAGCGGCTCGAGAAGGTCATGGTCGAGAACGGCGTCGCTCTGGTGGTGAATCTCTCGGGCGGCGATGCCGAGAATGCGTGGATGTCGAACGAGGTCGCCAAGGCCTTTCCGCGGCTCGTGCCGTTCTTCAACGTGGACTGGACGCGGCGTCTGGTGAGCGGCTTTGGCGCGCAGACGGCCAAGGATCTCGAGCAGGCCGTCAAGACGTTCGGGTTCAAGGGATTGAAGGTCCAGAAGTCGCTCGGGCTCACGCTCCTGGATCCCGCGGGGGCTCGCATCCCGGTCGACTGGCCCGAGCTCGATCCGCTGTGGGCCAAGGCCGGTGAGCTTGGCGTGCCCGTGGCGATACACACCGCGGATCCGAAGGCCTTCTGGAGCGCTCCGAATGCGGACAATGAGCGCTTCGACGAACTCTCGGTGCATCCCGAGTGGTCGTTCTTCGGGCCGGAGTGGCCGCCGCGCGAGCAGCTCTTGGATGAGCTCGAGCGGGTCATCGCCAAGCATCCCAAGACGACGTTCATCTCCGTCCACTTTGGCAACGACGCCGAGGATCTCGGCTACGTCGATCGCCTTCTGGATCGGCATCCGAACCTGATGATCGACACGGCCGCGCGCCTCGGAGAGATCGGTCGACACCCGGCCGGCGAGGTGCGCGCGTTCTTCGTGAAGCATCGCAAGCGCATCGTGTTCGGCACTGATCTCGGGCTCACCAAGCGGATGATCATGCTTGGGTCGGTGGGGCGCGAGAACCCGAAAATGGCCGATGTGAAGCCCTTCTTCGATGCGCACTGGCGCTTCTTCGAGGGCCGCGAGAAGGGCATCGCGCATCCGACGCCGATTCAGGGGCGCTGGACGATCGATGCCATCGATCTGCCGGACGACGTGCTCGAGGACCTCTACTTCCGCAACGCGCTGCGGGTCCTGAAGCTCGACGAGAGCGCGCTTCGGCGCTGAGCGCGCGCTACTTCTTGGTGTCGCCGACGCGCCGCTGGCCCGAGATGAGGAGCGTCTCGGCCATCTGGCTTCGGGCGGCAGGGCTTGCTTGCCACCGGGTGTCGTTGATCATGACGCGTAGCTCTTCGACCGCGCTCGCGTCGTCGCTGTTGGTCGTGGCGGCCATGGCGCCGGCCTTCTCGAGGGCCTGCAGCGCGCCTTGGCCGTCGTTGCGCTCGATCCGCTCGGAGGCGACCTGGAGCGATTCGGCGAGCTCGAAGCCACGGACGTTGCGCGCGATGTTGCGCTGCTCGGGGGTCTCGGCGCCGGGGCGACTCGAGACGAGCACGCTGGCGCGGGCGGTCGCGTTCTCGAGGTTGACCATGTCCTTGTAGCGCACGGTCACGTCGGCGACGACGCCCGGTTTCTCGACCCAGAGCTCGATCAGGATGACGTGCGAATCGTCGCCGTAGAAGTAGGGGATGACGGTCTGGACGCCGTCGTCGTCGCCGCCGCGATCGCTGGTCACGCCCAGGGTCTTGGAGATGTTGAGGTCGGTCGCGACCTCGCGGGCTTTGACGGCATCGACCTCGTCTTGGCGTAGGACGCGCGTGCCGAGGACGCGGATGGCCTGGGCGTCCTTGCCGAGGCGGACGTTGACGCGGACGAGGCGCGCGACGACGCGTGCGATGCTGGCGAGCTCGTAGGCGATGGCGTCGGAGAAATCGGTCTGGCGCACGCGATGGAGGTTGCCGTGGCCGGCGTTGGCCACTTGCCACCAACCGGCCTCGTCGGCGTCGAGCGCGAAGACCGACGTGACAGCGCCTTGGAGCGTGAGCTCGTGCGCGGCCGCGGAAGCGCTCGCGATTTGCGCCGGGTCACCGCCTTCGGTGAGGACGAAGATCGTCTGGGTGCCGGGCACGATGTACTCGACGTCCGACGCGGCGTGCAGCATCTCGCCGGCCGTCTCGAGGGCTGCGCCGAGATCGCCTGCGGGGCGGGTGTCGAGCGATTCGATGCGATAGGCGAGCTGTTGCTGGGCGGTCTCGAGGCGCGCGATCTCAAGGAAACGCTCGGGTTTGGCGCCGGCGATGACGACGCCCAGGCGATCGGCCGAGCCGAGCCGCCGCACGAGATCGATCGCGAACCCCGCGATGAAGGCGCGCCCGCGCGCGAGCGTGGCGGCATCGATGACCAGGACCGCGTCGAGTGGCGGTCGGCGCCAGCCATGGCGCGAGCTGCCCTGGAGACCGACCTGCAGGAAGACGCGGCGGGCTTTCTCGATGTGGGTCGTGTCGATCGTGGCCGTCAGGCCGAGGCCGGCCGTCGGCGGCGGATCGAATGCTTGCGCCTCGGCGAAAGCGAGGCGGTAGGGCTGGTGCTTCGCGCCGAGGGCGGCATCGAGGCGCCGCAGGCGCTCGGCGTAGGCGGCGGAGCCGCCGAGGTAGGTCGGCTCGAAGTAGAACATGCGCGGGAGCAGCGTTTCGGGGGGCCTGAAGGTCTCGCGGTCATCGCGCGCGTTCGAGTCCGTGCGCGCGATCGTCTTAGGCGAGAGGGCGAGCGCTTCGTTCGCGGTGTCCTCGGCGCGTTCCTCCTCTTTCGCTTCGATCTTCATGAGCCCGGCGAGGCCGGTGGGGGCGGCATCGGCGGCCGAGTCATCGCCCTCGCCGCCCTTCGCGGGCCCCATTCTTGCGACGAGCCGTGGGGTCGTGCTGTCGAGCTCGCTCGCGATCCGGTCGAGCTTCTGTTTCTCGTCGGCGACGATGGGGGTGGGCAGCTGGGCAAGATTCCCGCTGCCTTTGAAGCCCCGCAGGTCCATGTCGGACGGGGCCGCGAAGTCCGGCTTCCCAACGGGCATGTTGGAGGACTTGGGGATGAGCGCGGGATCCTCGTGCGGCTTGTCCTCCGCTTCCGGCCGTTTCTCCGGTGATTCGACGGCGGTGCTCGCGCTCCCGCCCGACTGTCGTGTGCGGCCCGCAGCCCCGGGCGCGGTCACTGGTTCCTCCTCGGCCGACTGCGCCAAAGGCGGCGCCTCGCTGCCGAGCTTGCCGCATGAAGCGGCGGCGCACGCACTCAGCGCGAGCGTCAGCGCGAATGGGATTCGGCGCGCATTCATGCGGTCACCGCCTTGCGCTTGGTCATGATCCAGGCTGCGACGCCAACGCCGAGGACGACGAGAGCGACGAGCGCGACCTCGCCGCCCCCGAGGCCCCAGGCGAGCGCCTTGACGACGAGCAGTGCCACGGCGGCCCCGATCAGAACGGCAGCACCTCGGCCCGCGCGGCGCATGGCGAGGCGCCAGACAGCCATGCCCATGAAGGCCAGGGCCGCCACGAAGAGCAGCCAGCCGATCGCCGGCGGTGCGCTGACGGTCGTCATCGCGACGGTCAGCGTGCGCGTGTCCGTCGTGTCGAGGACGTCGAGCGTGAAGAGGCGCTCCGTGAACTCCTCGCTTCCTTCGAAGCCAGCCGTGAGGTGCGAGGTCGCGTGGGCCGGAGGGCTTCGGTAGCGGCTCGGATCGACCTCTTCGAGGTCGGTGTTGACGCGGAGCAGCGCGAGTTTCGACGGCACGCGCACGTGCCACTGGATGTCTTTGGCGAAGATGTCGGGCTTGGGTGCGACGAGTTCCAAGGAGGCAAGGAAGCCGAGTCCGCCGTCGCGCTTGGTGAGGTACACGATCTCGACGAGCGTCGTTTTCTGCTTTGGAAGCGCGATCTTATGGCCGCCTTCGACGTCGGCGATCGGCTCGACGCGCTCGCCGTCGACGGTCACTTCGAGGATGCGTGCGTCGGCGGGGAGCTTGCTCGCGAGGAAGGCGCGGTCCTTGTTGTCGATGCGGAAGAGGGCCGTGTGGAGCATCTGGCCGTCGCTCAGGACGGTCGTCTCGATCCATGCGCCCTGCACCGAGGCGGTCAGCGTTTCGACGGTGCGATGGCGGCGCACGTCGAGCTCGAGCTTCCAGGGCTCGTCGACGTAGCTGAAGCTGTAGCCGAGCTGGACCTCGCGACGTGAGCGGAGGCGGATCGAGTTCGGAAGCTCGGTGAGATCGAGCTTGCGCAGGCCCGTGCTGGCGCCCTGGTTGATCTCGACGCCGGGGTCGGCCGTGATGCCGAGGTCGCCCTTCTTGACGTCGGCGTCCTTGATCTGGATGTCGGGGGGCGTGAGCTTGCCGAGATCGCTGCCGAGGATGACCTCGAGCGAGAGCTCGATTCGGAAGGACCCTTCGAGGGCGCGCGTGAGGAGGACTTCGTAGTCCTGACGGGCCGCGGCGGGGTCTTGACCCTCGACCCAGTCGGCCTTCTTGAGGCTCGGCGCGCTGAGGTCGCTGCCGACTTTGACGCCTTTGGGGAGTGACAGGACGATGCGATCGGTGCGCCCGGATTTCACGTCGACCTCGACTGAGGCCCGCACCGTGAGCGCGTTTTGTTGGAACGTGTAGAGCGTTTCAATGTGGGCATCGAAGCGGATCTCGCGCGTCTTGGCGGCGGCCACGGCGGACTTCATCGCCGCGGGTGCGCCCAGGTGCTTGTAGGCCTGCGAGACGATGTCGCCCGCGAGTTTCTGGCGGACGTCGGTCGGGAGAGCGTCCTCGCCGGACTTCACGTAGGCGCCCTGGGCCGGCAGCGTCGCCTCGGCAAAGCCGACTTTCACACCGTCGAAGAGCGCGACCACGCCCATTTCGCGGCCCGCGCCGAGCGGGCGGACGATGGGAACATCGACGGGCTGGCCGACGGTCTGCGGGGCGACCTGCTCGAGCTCGAGCTCGAGCTTGTATTGCCCCTCGTGATCGCTGCCGAGGAAGATGCGGGCCTGGCGCGGATCGGTGTCGGTCGCGGCGAACGTGCGCCAGTCCTCGATGCCCTCGCCGGTCACCTTATAAAGGACGGCTTGGTCGGGAAGCTGGACCGGCAACTCTTTGAGGGAGCCGCGGATGATCTCGTAGCGGATCTCGACCTTCGAGCGGACGACGCCTTCGTCGATCTTCACGAGCTGGTAGGTCTCGGTGTTGACGCTGACGACCTGCTCGGGGGCCGAGCGCGGCTCGGTCCATTTGATGGCGACGGTCGGCGACGGCGGCAGGTGGCCGATGGCGGTCGTGATCGCGTTCGGGTCGTCGCCGATCGTGGTCGTCTTGAGCGGCACCGCGGGCGCGAACTCGACGGCGCGCTTGCCGGGAACCTTGGCTTCGACGCGGATGATCGGCGAGGGCGCGAGCGGCAGCGTGAGCTCGGGTTGACCCTGGCTGCGATCGATCCCCATGCGGAAGGTCGCCTCGATCGTGTGGCGGCCGGGGCCGTTGACGATGGCTTGGTGCCAGCCGCCGGCGACCTTGGTCGCGAGAGGCTTGCCGCCTTCTTGGATGTCGACGAGGGCGATGGTCGAGGGGATGAGCGAGACGGCGGCGCGCGTACCGTCGAGCTGCACGTCGATCTTGGCGACGACGGTGGCGCCGTCGCTGCCGGGCTCGATGGTGACGTGGTAGTCGACGCTGCGGATGAGCTCCGAGCCGGCGCCCCAGCGCAGGACGACCGCCGGGGTGGCGGGGATTTGGACGACCAGATTCGGGGCCGCGGACATGACGCTGCCGCTGGGCCAGAGGTCGATCGGGGTCGCGATGCCGTTGGTGTCGACGGTCACGCGTAGGCCCGGAAGTGGCGGGAGCGGGATCACCGCGAGGGTCGCGCCGTCGCTCGCCGGTTGGGTCGGGACTTGGTAGCGGAGGCTCACGCCGTGGGTGCCGGAGTCGCCCTTGAGGAGGGCGACGTGGGCGCTGTTCTTGCGGACGAGGGCGGCCTCGACGCCGTCGATCGTGATCTGATCGATGACGACGTGGCCGGGTAGGAGGACGACCTCGCTGAGTCCGTCGCCCACGACCTGGAGCGTGCCGTCGATCTGAACGCTGACGAATCCGTGCGTAGCGTCGGGAAGCCGCATGGTCGCGCTGCCGGTCGTCCAGGTTGGCTGGGCGCCGGCGCGGTTGCGGGCGGCGGCCATGAGCGCCTCGTACTCGGCGAGTGGGAGTCGGACTTCCGAGGGCGGCGGGTCCTCGGCGCGCGCGGCGGTGACCCATAGGAGCGGGGCGAGCGGGGCGGCGAGGGTGAGGAAGGAGGTCAGCAGGAGCCAGCGCGGCGACACGGTCATGCGTGTGTTCCTCGGCGAGGGGAGGCCAGTAGACGAAATGTTCACAAAAACGATCTTGCTGCGGGCTGGAACGCGGTCGGGCGGCGGGAGGGTTCACGCGCGGGTTCACGCGCGTCGCTCAGAGAGCGCGTGCATCGGCTCGAATCGGCTTGACCCGAACGTGCGTTCAGTGTACACGTGTTCAGTGTTCGGCGTCCGATTCGGACCCTCGCTTTGGCTCGGCACAAGGCAACTACCATGAGCTTGGAAAACTCACGAAGCCACCCGGGAGGAACCATCGCGAACAGCGAGCCGCGGGCGCTTCCATCGCGAAGGCCGCGCGTGGGGTCCGCATCGGACCCCGGAGCGAGGCTGCCCGCGATCTTTGCGGTCGGGTCGCGTGCGTGTGGTTCGCCCCTCTGGCGGGTCGAGTCGGGGCATGTCGGGATCGGGCGCGCCGCGTGGTGCCCCGATCGGGCCGCGTCGGTGGGCGATGGGCAGGCGACGCTCGAGGACTTCGAGCAGGCGTTGGGGCGCCTCCGAAATGTCGCGCGGCCGGGCTGGGTGGCGTTCGGGGGGCACGAGGATGCGTTCGTGCCGGGGGTCGATCCGGCGCGTCGGGACGAGGTCGTCGTGATGGTGCGGCGGCTCTTGGGGTTGGGGGTCGGCGTGGCGATGACCACGCGCGGGGCGCTGCCCGAGGCGTCGGCGCTGGTGGCACTGGCGCGGATGTTCCCGGGGCGGCTGTCGGTGCGGGTCGGGGTGTTCTCGCTGGAGGCCGAGGTCGCGGCGCGTTGGGAGCCGGGGTTGCCCGGGGTCGCTAAGCGCCTGGCGTTGGCGCGCGAGCTCGGGGATGCGGGGGCCGATGTCGAGGTGGAGCTCGGGCCGATCGTGCCGTTCGTCAACGACGACGCGCGCGGTCTGAAGGAGATGATGCGGACGATCGCGCGACACGGGGTAGGGCGCGTGGCGGTGCGTTGGATCGAGGATGCGTCGGGGCTCGCGGAGCAGGTGGCGGCCGAGGTCTCGCGGAGCGCGTCGCGGCTGTTGGAAGGGTGGCTGCACCAGCCGGGATCCAACCATGGGGCGGGCCAGGCGCGGGGGCTGGCGGCGCCCGTGCGGCGGGCGCGGCTGCAGACGATCACCGAGGCGGCGCGGGCGTTCGGGCGCGAGATCGCGACGTGTGCGTGCCAGGAGGGCGGGCATGCGGGCGCGTGTCCGAGCGCGCCGCGGGCGGCGGCGGATCGGGCGCAGCTCGAGCTGTTCGGCGGGACCGGGAGCTGAGCGCTTGGGGTGATCAGCGAGCGACCGCGTCGAGCAGGATTCGGCGCGTGGTCTCGAGCATCGGGGCGATTGCGGCGAGGCCTGTGGGGTCATTGGGGGCATTGAGGCCATCGATGCCCGTGGGGCCATTGAGGCCATTCAGATCGGCGGCGTGGACCCAGCGCGCGTCGGTGATCTCGGAGGGTTGGAGCACGAGCGGCGGCAGGGGATAGGGGGCGTAGGCGCGGAGGTAGACGAGCTCGAAGAGGCCGTTCGAGGTGGGGCCGCGGGTGAGCTCGGGGCCGAGCTGGGCGGTGAGGCCGGTCTCTTCGCGGAGCTCGCGGTGGGCGGCGGCTTCGAGCGATTCACCTGGCTCGACGCGGCCGGTGACCGGGGTCCAGTAGCCGCCGAGGGCGAGGGCGGGGGCGCGCCGGACGATCAGTACGGCGCCGTCGGAGCGCTGGACGACGACGGCGACCGCGAGGGGCAGCGTGCTGGAGGGGGCGGAGGTCACGGACACGACAGAACGCTCGGCATCCGATTCTGTCTAGCTCAAGCGCCAAAAATCGCTTTGAACATCGAGGACTTCGCGGATGGCGCGGCCGCCGGCGAGGGTGCTGGCGCGCGTGGGCGGCGGGGTCTCGCCGCCGAGGACCTGCAGGCAGGCGACGACGGAGCGGCCGAGCGCCGCGACGGAATAGCCGCCTTCGAGGGTGAGGACGATGCGGCCCTCGCAGTGGTCGCGGGCGATGCCGCGGGCGATGGCGGCGAGCGTGGCGAAGCCGTCGTCGGTGACGCATTGGTCGCCGAGCGGATCGTCGGCGTGGGCGTCGAAGCCGGCGGAGACGAGCACGAGCTCGGGCTGGTAGGAGGCGGCGATCGGGGCGAGCACGTCTTCGAGGGCGGCGCGGTAGTCGCCGTCGCCCAGGCCCGCGGGGAGCGGGATATTGACGGTGTAGCCCTTGCCGTCGCCGGCGCCGACGTCGGTGACGGCGCCCGTGCCGGGGTAGTAGGGGTAGCGATGGAGGTCGCAGACCAGGACGTCGCGACGGCCATAAAAGGCGGTCTGCGTGCCGTTGCCGTGATGGACATCCCAGTCGAGGATGAGGATGCGCTCGAGGCCGAGCTGGCGGCGCGCGTATTCGGCGGCGATGGCGACGTTGTTGAAGATGCAGAAGCCCATGGCGCGTGCGCGCTCGGCGTGATG
>SXIE01000504.1 GCA_005772945.1 Pseudomonadota bacterium | reverse complement strand
GCCGCTGGGCGCCGCGCGCGACTGCGGACGCTGCGCTGCCACCGCTCGCCGAACTGAACTCCTACGACGACAACGCGATCGATGCGCAGGGCGACCCACGTGAGCGCGCCCCGTATCGCGCTGGGGACCTCGACGACGCCTTCGCGGACCACGACGCCAGCGAGTCTGAAACCGGCGAGCAGGACCGTCCGAACCTCGATCGCATCGAGCACAGTGGCACCGAGGAGTTCTCGGCGCCCTCGCCCCAACCGCGCTCGGGCAAGCGCCGCGCGACCGGCCCGGTGCTCATGCCGCGCGACGTCGACGGCCCGCCGCGCGACGCGGTCGCGGTGCCGACGCGCATCGAAGACCCGCGCATCGATCTCGACCTGTCGGCGGCCCGACGCGACGAGGACGAGACGTCCGTGCCGCCGCGCCTCCGGGGACGCAACCTGCCGGCCGAGCGGGCGCGCGACGACGATGACGACGACGCGCCGGCCGAGGCGCCCGCGCGCTCGAGCGATGATCTCATGATGGCCTCGTTCAACGAGCGCAGCGGACCGCGCATCTGGATCGTCGTGGCCGTGCTCGCCGCTATCGGGCTCATCGCCTTGCTGCTCGGCGTCACGCGGTAGGGCTGGCCGTGACCGAGTCCGCGCCCAGCCGCGACGCCTACGACGCGATGCCCTACCCCGGGGTCGCCTACGCCTTCGCGCACCCCGATCGCCTCGCGGTGCTCGCGCAGCTCCATGGGCTCCAACCGGCACCCGTCGCGGGCGCGCGCGTCCTCGAGCTCGGCGTCGGCGACGGCGGCAACCTCTTGCCGATCGCCGCGTCACTCCCCGGCGCCGAATGCGTCGGCGTCGACCGATCGCGCCGCGCCATCCAAGACGCGACGCGTCTCACGCAGCGCCTCGAGCTCGCGAACGTGACGCTGTTCCAGGCCGAGTTCCAGGCGTTCCTCGCGCCCGAGGCCCCGCCGCTCGGGACCTTCGACTACGTCATCGCCCACGGCCTGCTGGCCTGGATTCCGCCCGCCGCGCAGGCGCAGCTCTTCGCGCTGATCGGGCGCGTCCTGCGTCCGGACGGCGTCGCAGTCGTGAGCTACCACGCGCTGCCCGGCTATCACGACATGGCGCCGTTGCGCGCGCTGATGGCGTTCCACACCGAGCCGGTCGCGGATCCAGCGCTCCGCATCAAGCAGGCGCGCGACATCGTGCGCTGGCACGTCGACCGCCAGACGCGCCTCTTCGGACCCGCGCGCGGGACGGTCTACGCGCACCTCCTAGCCGAGATCGACGCGCTGCCGGACGCGGTGCTCTTGCACGACCTGCTCGCGCCCGACGTCCACGCGCTCTACTTCGAGGACGCGCTCGCGCTCGCCGCCCGCGAGGGCCTCCGCTGGCTCGGTAACGCACGCCCGAACGAGCCGCGCATCGCGAGCCTGCCGCCGAGCCTGCGCGAGATGGTGCGCGGGGTCCCGAGCCCCGAGCGGCAGCAGCAGTACCTGGACTTCCTCTTCCACACGCGCTTTCGCGCGACCGCCTTCTGCCGCGCCTCACGCGCGCCCACACGCGCCGCGGATCCGGCGACCTTCCTCGCGCTCCACGCCGCAAGCCGCGTCGCCCCGCGCCCGTTCGATGCGCCCGGCTCGCCGTGGGTGCTCGCGGGCGACGACGGCGAGATCGTCCTCTCCGAGGCAGCCGCGGAGGTGCTGTCGGTCCTCGCACCCTCGACGCCCGCGGCGAAACCGGTCAGCACCTGGCGCGCCGAGGCGTCGCACCTCGGCGACACGACGTTCATCGCGGGCCTCGCCGAGCTCCATTTCGCGGGCGCCATCGAGCTCACCAGCGCCCCGCCCGCCGTCGCGAGTAGCGTCCCCGAGCGTCCGCAGACCGGCCCGCTCCAACGCGCGCAAGGCGAAGCGCAGCGCGGCTCGGCGACGTCCCTCTGGCATCGCGAGGTCGGCCTCGACCCCGCCGAGCTCGCGCTGCTCGCGCGCCTCGACGGAACCCGGACCGCCGCTGAGATCGCGGAGGCCTCGGACGACGTCGCCCTCGCGACCCTCCAGCGCGCCGGCTTCCTGCTGCCCCCCGACGCCCCGTCCCCGGCGCGTACCGCAGGCGCCTGAGCGCGCTACTTGGGCATGAGCGCGATGACCTCGGCCGCGCGCGCGGCCACGGGCCTGCGCCACTCGGACGCGTAACCGAACGCCTCCCGCGCCCCGCGCGCCGTGAAGTCGGCCCCCAGGATCTCGAAGTCGTCGAGCGTCAGCTCATAGGGGTGCTGCTTGCCGGTCGCATGCACGATCCACATGAGCTCCTTGCGCAGCGTCATCAGGTAGTTCGCGAGCCGCGCCGATTTGTCGGTCGGATCCAGCCCCCGCATGAGCCACGCGTTCTGCGTTGCAACCCCGGTCGGGCAGTGATCCGTGTGGCACTTTTGCGCCTGGATGCAACCAATCGACATCATCGCCTCGCGCGCCACGGCACCCAGGTCGCACCCGAGCGCCATCGCGAACGCGGCCTCAATCGGGAAGCCGAGGCGCCCCGAGCCGACCCACACGATGCGCTCCGAGAGGCCGCGCTCGGCGAAGATCCGATACACGCGGCTGAACCCGAGCTTGAACGGCAGGGCGACGTGATCGCTGAAGACCAGCGGCGCGGCGCCGGTCCCGCCCTCGCCCCCGTCGATCTGGATGTAGTCGACGCCGCGCGTGCCGCTCTCCATGAGGTGCGCGAGCTCTCGCCAGAAACCCTCCTCGCCGACGGCGGACTTGATTCCCACCGGCAGCCCGGTCGCGTCGGCGACGCGCTCGACGAAATCGAGCAGCTCGTCCGCGTTCCCGAACGCCGAATGCGCGGGCGGCGACACGACATCTTTGCCCATCGGGACCGCGCGGATCTGGGCGATCACGGCGCTCACCTTGGCGGCCGGCAGGACCCCGCCGCGCCCGGGCTTGGCGCCCTGCGAGAGCTTGATCTCGATGGCGCGGATCGGGTGGCGCGCGACCTGGGCCTTCAGCGCCTCGAGGTCGAAGCGCCCGTCGGGTGTGCGCGCGCCGAAGTACCCGGTGCCGAGCTGATAGATGAGGTCGCCGCCCTTGGCGTGCCACGGGGAGACACCGCCTTCGCCCGTGTTGTGCAGCGCATGCGCGAGCTTCACGCCGCGGTTGAGCGCCTCGATCGCGTTCGGCGAAAGCGAGCCGTAGCTCATGGCCGACACATACACGACCGACGCCGGGCGGAACGCCAGCCGCCGCTGACGCGCCGCGCCCCAGACCTTGGCGCACGGCACCATGTGCGCCGGGTCGTCGGCGGCGTCCGGACGCGGGAAGGTCGCGTGCTTGACGATCAGATAGTTCGGAGTGCGCTCGAAGTCGTTGTCGGTCCCGAAGCCGAAGTAGTTGTTCTCCTTCTTGGCCGACGCGTACACCCAGCGGCGTTGGTCGCGCGAGAAGGGGCGCTCCTCGTCGTTGCCGGCGACGATGTACTGGCGCAGCTCGGGCCCGATCTTCTCGATCCAGTACCGAAAGTGCCCGACGATCGGGAAGTTCCGGAGGATGGCGCGCCGCGTCTGCGTCAGGTCGTAGACAACGACGGCCGCGAGAAACACCGCGATGACGAGCGCGGTCCACCCCAGGACGGACATGTCGGCCTCCAGGGGGCTCAGCATGCGCCGCGACCCGCGCTGTTGGCAATGCCACAGCCTGCCCGGCGCCACCGATGCGCGCCGACGCGGTCAGCAGTTGCCTGCGCAGGTCGCGTCCGATACAGTTCGTCACGTAGGTTGGCGCCCCAGGGCGTCGACGCATAGCGCGGACGAAGTCGACGGCACCGTCCTGCCGTCGCGCCGGGGCGGACGACGCCCCACCCAACCGAGAGGCTCGATGCTTCGACTCGCATTGTTCTTGGCGATGGCCGCGCTGGCTGGAACCAGCGCCTGCCTGAACTCAGGAACCAAGGAACCGTTCCCCGACACGCCCGGCCGGCGGCTCGCGCTCGCGGTCGCGCCGCTCAGCCTCCCGGCCATCGAGAACGTCTGCTACGACATCCTCGTCCAGAACGGCGCTTCGCCCGCCGATACGGTCTTCTCGAAAGGAAACGCCACCGACTCGAGCCGCGACGGGAGCGAGGACACGACCGCAGCCTGCTCCACCCAATACGGCGATTCGGGCGGCGGCGACATCACCTACATCGGCCCCTGCGACGCCGCGAACACGACCGACAGCGGCAACGGCACCTGCCTGGACGATAACCGCGACGGCGACTGCAACGACACGGGCGACACCAAGGCCAACGGCACGAGCCCGATGGACCTCGGGACCTGCATCGACAACGGCAACGGGACCAACGGAACGCTGGATGGCGACTGCGACGACCTTGCGGGCTCGCCCCCGGACATCCAGGTCTCCCAAGGCTATAACGAGGTCAACCGCGTCACGCTCTACCTCGACGGCATCAAGTCAGCCGGTCACTGGCTGACCGACCAAACCAATGGGGGCGACAGCGAGTTCCAGAACCCCTGCCCCGAAGAACCAGCAGAAAACGCTGGATGTTTGCTCGAGTTCACGTGCATCGAGAACGAGGACACCCCCGTCACGTTCAACCTGGTCGTCTTGCGCGACGCCAACCAGGGCTTCTTCGACACGGTCGTCACGTTCGAGGACGTCTTCTGCAGCGGCAAGCTCGACACGGTCTACGACTCGGGCCCCATCGAGCTGCTCTATGTCAACGGCCAACGCGTGCGCACGGCGGTGCTGGCCTACGCGTGCACGGGCGGCACGAACGACACGCAGAGCAGCATCTTCGCCCAGCGCGTGAAGGTGGCGTGCGCGAACGGGAATTTGACCGACCACACGGACTACCTCGACCTCGCCAAGAACCCCGAGGGCGTCCAAGGCAACGGCACGGCGGTCAGCAACTGGTCGGTCACTCGGGGCGCGGAGGCGCTCGCCTGTGGCGCCGGAGCCGGATCATGCAAGAAGGTCTTCGCCAGCCTCGCGCTCGCGATCGAGACCGACACCGAGTGCAACATCACGACGCGCCTCACCGCCGCCGGCACGGACAACAACGTCGATGGCAGCGAGATGGTCTGGTCGAGCACGAACGGCACCAACACGCCCGCTAACACGCTCTACCCCTACATCTGGGTGGACAACGTCGAGCTCAAGAACAGCACGTCCTGGCTCGACTTCCAGGCGCCCCTCGGCAGCGCCAACATGACGATCGGGTACACCAGCCCCGCGAGCTCGCTGCACTTCTGCGCGCGCATCGATGTGAACGGAACCGCCTCGACTCAGAGCGACAACTGCACCGTTCCGTGATGAATGGTGCGCGCCCTCGCGGCGAGCCGCACTTTCTGCTCAAGTAGGAGGCGGCGAAGGCCGATTCCTAAGACGCGGGTCGCGGCCGAGGACGGCGAGGCCAGGAGATGGGATGCGCAGTTGGACTCTCGCATTGAGCGTCGCCGCATGGGCCGCGACCGGCTGCCTCAACTCCGCCCCGCTCGACCCCCTGGACGACCCGGAGTTCCAGAAGGCGCTCATGGACTTCGCCGCGCTCGGCGAGGCCGATCGCTTCGACCTCGCGGTGCACTTCGAGGACGTCTTCTGCAGCGCACGCCTCGACACCATCTCGGACGCCGGCCCCCTGACGCGGCTCTACATCGGCGGAAGGCGCGTCCGCACGGCCGTGCTCGGCGTCGCCTGCACCGGCGGCGTGAAAGACGACGCCACCGCCATCTACGCGCAGCCTATCGAGGTCGACTGCACGACCGGCAGCGCGTCCGGCACCGCGCGCCTCGACCCCGGCAAGACCCCCGAGGGCATGCAGACCGCGACCGGCCCCGTCACCGGCTGGTCCATCCAGCGCGGCGCCGAAGCACTCAACTGCGGCATCTACTCGTGCAAGAAAGTCTTCTGGAACGTGGCCTTGGCGCTCGACGACGACGCCTACACCTGCACGGTCACGACGAAGTTCACGTCCTCGAGCAGCGACCCGAGCGGCTCAGGCCTCGTGATGCGCGAGCCCCACCTGGACGACAATGGCACCTGCTTCGACGCCGACGGCGATGGCGACTGCACCGACACGAACGAGCAGCACGAAGTCGTCAACGGCTTCGGGACGTGCATCGACGCCGGCGGCGCCGACGGGTGCAACGACGTGGGGGACACCAAGGTCGTCGAGACGTACTGGCAGACTCCCGCGGCCACGATCTACCCTGTCATCGAGATCGACGCCCAGGTCAAGGACGATCGCGGCTGGGAGGACGTCCAGTACGCCTTCGCGACGACCCAAGTGAACCTGAATACCTCGTGGGCCCAGGTCAGCTTCTGCGCGAAGCTCGACGTCAACGCGACCATCGCCACGACGCCCCTCTGCAACGATCCGCTCCCGTTCCCGTAGCCGCCTCTAACCGGGCCCGTCACAACGGCTCGGAGCCATTGCCCGCACGCAGGACGTCGGCGACGCGCTGAAAGCGAGGCGCCAAGCGGGGATCCCGAACCAGCGCAGCGACCAGGCGACGCTCGTCGGCGCCCAACCGGCCGTAGGCCTTCGTGATGAGCGCGTCCTCGCGCTCGGTTGCGCCGGCGAGCCAGTTGGTCGCCCACAGCCACGCATCCGGGAAGAAAGCGCGGCGCGGGAGGCCATCCAGATCCTTGGCCTCGGGGTAGAGCGCGACGAAGTGCGACTCGAAGACGCGCGTGATGGTCTTGCGGTAGGGCCCTAGCGCGTGCTGGACCCACAGGTCCGCGAGGCGGCGGCGCAGGAACCGGCGTTCCTCCACGTTGAGCTTCGCGAGCGCGGTCGCCTGCTGCTCGGGATGCCGCTGGAGCCAATCGAGAAAGACAAAGACCCACACGAGGCGGTGCGCCGTCTTGCTGGTCGTGTTCTTGGCGATGAGATCGCGCAGCTGCCCGACGAGTGGCAGCTGCAGATAGCGCGCGAGCGTGTCGAGCGTCTGGTAGGCCGCATCGCCGCTCAGCGCCTTATTCCACGAGGTCCGGCGGAAGCAGTCGAGCGTCGGCGCTTCGGGCGCCGCGGCGCGATCGGTCCAGGCCGCGAGGCACTCGGGACGGTCCCCCGGAACCTCCGGCTGGGCGACTGTCACCCCGAGCGTCAGCAGCTCCGGCACCGGGATCTCGGTCCGCATACGCGCCTCGTCGAACGGGTTCTTGAGGTGGTAGTCGACGGCCTCCTCGACGGTCGGCGGATTCGTGGGAAGCGGGGCCAACGCCGTGCCCGTCTCGAGCAGGTTCTCGGGCAGCATCGGGTCCTTCCAATGCGGCTTCGCAAGACGCGCGCGGAAGGCATCGTGGTCGCCCAGAGCGCCGTCGACGACCGCCTCGGGCCCGGTCGCGGTGGCCTCGGGGGCGAGCCGCGTGACCGCCGCCGCACGCAGGACCGAGGGAGGCTCGGCGGGCGCCGCGTCGCTCGCGGCAGGGACGGCCCCTGCGGCCGCCGGAACGG
>SXIE01000503.1 GCA_005772945.1 Pseudomonadota bacterium | reverse complement strand
GTGTGCATCGACGGCGCGGCGCCCGCGCCCGGCGCCCGCCCCGCCGGGGGCCGCGCGGTGTCGATCGACTCGTACGACGCGAGCCGCGCCGACCCCCGCGCCGCACGCCGCCTGACCGCGCGCGTGGCGCACCTGACGCTTCACGCCGCCGGCTTCGGCGCGGTCGACGCCGCCGCCCAGCGCGACTGCGGGACCTGGGTTGCCACCCTGCTCGAGGGCGAGGCGCGCGCGCTCGACGTCGAGGCTCGGGTCCGCGCGAAGCTTCACGTCGCGTTCGCTCCCGGCGAGGTCGACGCGCACCTCGCGGCGCTCGCGGCCGCCTACACCGCGCGCTGCCGCGATGCCCGCCCGCTGCCCTGACGCTGCAAGCGGGGAACCTTGCGCGCCGTGCGCTCTCCGCCGACACTGGCCGCGGTGAACGTGCCGCCGCCCCAGCTCACCTCGAGTGCCGAGCTCTTCGTGCTCGAGCTCGGCCGCGCGCTGCACACCGCCGGCACACCCGCCGATCGCCTCGAAGATGCGCTCGCGCATGTGACGCGCCGACTCGCGCTCGAGGCCCACGTCTTCTCGACCCCGACCGCGCTCATGGTCGCGTTCGGGCCGCTCGCCTCGCAGCGCACGCACCTTTTGCGCGTCTCGCCGGCGGACGTCGACCTCGACCACCTCGATCGTCTCGACGGCGTCGCGCGCCGCGTCACTCGCGGCGAGCTCTCGCCCGAGGGCGGCATCGCCGCGATCGAGGTCATCTGCGGCGAGTCACGCCGCCTCGGCGTCGTCGGCCTCCTCGCGACGCACGTCGTCATGGCCGCCGCCTGGGCGCGCCTCTTCGGCGGCGGCCTCGCCGAGGTCGCGATCGCCGCGCTCATCGGCCTCTTGGTGGGCGCCCTCTCGGTCGTCTGGCCGCGTGTCACGACCGGCGCGCCGGTGCTCGAGCTACTGGCGTCCGTCGTCGCCTCGTTCCTATCGGGTGCGGCCGCCGTGGTGTTCGCGCACTTGCAGATCCCCGTCTCCGTCTACGTCGCGACCCTGGCCGGCGTCGTGGCCCTCCTGCCCGGCTTCAGCCTGACGGTCGCGGTGACGGAGCTGGCGACCCGCAACCTAGCGTCCGGCACGGCGCGCGTGACGGCAGCGGGGATGACGCTCCTTCAGATGGCGGTCGGCGTGGCGCTCGGCGAGCGGCTCGCGACCACCGTCCTCGGCCCCGTGGCCGCCGTCGCGCCCGATCCACTGCCGGCCTGGACCGAGTTCGTCGCGCTCACGCTGTCACCGTTCGTGGTCGCGTCATTCACGCGCGCCCCGCGTCGACACATCCTCGCGGTCCTCGTCGTGTCGGTCGTCGGGTATGGCGCGGCACGCCTCGGCGGCGACGTGCTCGGGCGCGAACTCGGCGCCTTCGTCGGAGCGTTCGCGGTCGGGCTCGTATCGCGCCTTCACGCGGCGCGCCGGCAGTGCCCGCAGATGATCACGCTCGTCCCCGCCATTTTGCTACTCGTCCCGGGGTCGTTCGGGTTCCGGAGCGTGTCGAGCTTCCTCGGCGCCGACGTCACCAGTGGCATCGATGCAGCCATCAAGATGATGCTGATCGCGATGGCCATCGCTGCGGGTCTCTTGGTCGCACAAGCACCCGGACGGCGACGCGCGTCGCTCTAGACCAGGGGTCCGCTCGGCCTTGCGCGTCGTCAAATGTTGGCGGTGAAGTCACCATTTACCGACAACGCGCCATCGAAATCAAGCGGAAGGCCCATTTTACTTTGGACCGTGCGGTCAAGCACGACGAACCGTCGCCCGTTTTCGAGCGCACGAGCGCGCACGCGCCGCGCGCCGGCCTCGGCCACGACGTTTCGCATTGGCGGACGGGCCCTTCTGGCGCAGGTTCCACCCCATGACCGACCCGTCGTCCGGCGCGAACCCCATTCGCCATATCGTCGAGCCGCCCGAGGTCGGTAAGACCTTGGCGGCGGTGGTCCGCACGCTTCTCGGGGCGATTCCCTGGAGCCGCGCCCGCGACCTCGTTGCCAGCGGTCGCGTTCATGTCGACGGCAAGCCGGTCGTCGACGAGGTCGCGCGCATGACCCTCGGCGCGGTCGTCGAGGTCCGCGCCTCCGGGGTCGCGCGGTCGCGTCTCCACGCGGACGGGTTCGGCCCCGAGTCTCTCTTGCACCTCGACAACGACGTCGTCGTGGTTCGCAAACCCGCGGGGCTCCTCACCGTCCCGACCGACGCCGGCGAGCGCGACACGCTCGTCGAGCGCGTGCGTACCGAGCTCGGTTACGGCCCGCTGCGAGGTGTGAAACGCGACGCGATCGAGCTCGGCGTCGTGCATCGCCTCGACCGCGACACGAGCGGACTCCTCGTGCTCGCGCGCAACTTCGCCGCCAAGCGCGAGCTCAGCGAGCAGTTCCGCGTACACTCGGTCGAGCGCGTCTACCTCGCCATCGTCCACGGTGTCGCCGTCACGCGCACCTACGAGACGATGTTCGTGCGCGACCGCGGCGATGGGCTGCGCGGTTCGATTCCGACTGCCGGCCCGAGCGCCGCGCGCGTCCCCGAGGACGCCGTGCGCGCGGTGACCCACGTCGAGGCCCTGCAAGTCTTCGAGGCGCACAAGGGGCGCGAGGCCGCGGCCGACACCGCCGCGACGCTGGTCCGCTGCCGCCTGGAAACCGGTCGCCAACATCAGATCCGCATCCACCTCTCCGAAGCCGGCACACCCGTCGTCGGCGAGGAGGTCTACGTGCGCGACGTGCGCCGTCGAACCCACGCGGGGCTCGACACGAACTTCGGCGTCACGCGCCAGATGCTGCACGCGACCATCCTCGCGTTCGATCATCCGCGCGGGACCGGACGCCTGCGCTTCGAGGACCCGCCGCCCGAGGACTTCGCGGCGCTGCTAAGCCGCCTCAGACCGCGGGTGCTCGGCGCGCCGCGATGAGCGCGCGATAGGTCGCCGCCGCGTCGACGCCGGTGATGTCGGTCGTGAGGCGCGCGAGGTCGTTCCCGCGATCGACCCCGTGCAGTCCGAAGCGCGGCGCGTAGGTGCCCCATTCGTAGTTGTCGATGAGCGACCAATGGAAGTATCCGGCCAGCGGGACGCCGTCGGCGATGCAGCTGTCGAGCGCATGGATAGCGGCTGTGAGAGCCTCGTCGCGCCCGAGCCCGTCGGGACGATGGCGCCCCCGGCGACCGCGCGGCTCGGGCAATGTGCCGAGTCCGTGCTCGAGCACGACGAGCGATTTGCCGGGATGATCGCCGACGTAGGCGCGCGTGAATTGAGCCATGCGATCGGGCCGCGCGGGCCATTCCCACGGGTGCTTCTTGATGCCGGACCAACCGAGGTAGTCGCCGAGGTAGGGGCCGTAATAGTCGAATGCCAGGACGTCGAGCGGGTCTTCGTCCTTGCCGAGCTCGGCGACGAGCGGCGCGAACGCGGCTGGCTTCACCGAAAAACGGAGGACGCGATCGAGAATACCGCCGACGACGCCGAGCGGCCCGACCGCGCGCCGCCAACCACGCCCGAGCTCGCGCGTGTGGTGGCGCGTCTCGGGCCGCAGCAAGTCGACCAAGTAGCGATCGACCGCATAGGAAGCGCACGCCCAGGCATTGTACGTGACGACCGGGGCCGGCCAACCGGCAGCGTCGTAGGCGTCGTGAATGGCGCGGCGTCCCTGTACATGTGCCATGAGAATGCCAGCGAGCGCCCGCGAGAGTGCCCGCCCGCCGCCCACTCGGCGCCCGCGCGGGAAGGCGCGCAAGAGGTAGGTCGCGAGGCATAGGCTGTTGGGTTCGTTGACCGTGACCCAGGTGCGGACGGGGCCCTGACCGTGGCGCTCGGCGAGGTGCCGCCCGAGCTCGACGGCGGCCGTCGCCGCGTAGGCCGCGAAGCGCGCGGGGACGGCGGGGTCGAGCCAGGGATCGGTCCCGAGCCACGCGGGGTGCGTGAAGTGCTGGAGGGTGACGACCGGCTCCATCCCGCTCCGGCGCAAGGCCGCAAGGATGTCGGCGTAGCGACCGAGCGCGGCGTGGTCGATGAGGCCAGGGCGCGGCTCGACGCGCGCCCACTCGAGCCCGAGGCGAAAGGCGCTGAGCCCGAGGGCCTCGGCGCGCGCGACGTCTTCGGGGTAGCGATCCCAGAAGCCGCAGCCGGCGGCGCTGCGCTCGACGCGGCCACTGTCCTCCCAGGCGGCCCAGTTGTTGCGCGGTTCGCCGGGGCCGTTGAGGCCGCCCTCGATCTGGTGCGGCGCGGTCGCGACGCCCCAGGCGAAGTCGGGTGGGTAGGGCGGTGGCGTGGTCGGTGGCACCGCGCGAGTCTCAGGCAGGCCACGGTCGGCGACAAGCCCTAACGCCTCGGGCGCGGCGCGCGCGGCGCATCGTTTGTACACCAATCGATTCTCAGGACCCGACGAACAGGCGGCCGACAGCCAGGCCGGCAAGCCCAGCAAGGAAACAGCCGATCGCCGTGAGGCCGACGTTGAGCAGCGCGACCGTCCAGCTGCCGTCTTGCATGAGGCGCGTCGTCTCGAAGTTGAAGCTCGAATAGGTCGTGAGCCCGCCGAGGAAGCCGGTCGTCAGGGCGAGGCGGAGGTTGGGCGGGAACGCGGCGATCCCCAGCGCGAGCGAGGTGACGAACGCCATGAAGAAGCAGCCGACGAGGTTCACGATCAGCGTGGCATAGGGAAAGGCGGTCCCGAAGCGGTCGGCGGCCCAAAGGCCGACCAAGTAGCGCGTGCCGCAGCCGAGGGCGCCCGCGAGACACACCCAGGCGAGTCTCTCCATCGTGCCTCCTCCTAAACGAGCCCTCGCCACGCGCGCGGTGCGCGGCGAGGCCGCTCGCACCGACCGCGCAGCGCGTGCCAGCGCACCGATTCGTAGCGCGACTCCACTGCGAGTGCGAGCGTTGACATCACCCGCGGAAGCGTTCAGGCTCACCTAGGACGCTTGCGACCGTCACGGCGCGGCGGCCCGGTCGTTACGAAGGAGACGCTATGCGCGCGGTCGCTCGGGTCGGATGGGGGTTGGCGATGCTTCTCGGCGCGGCTTGCGACGAGGGCGCGGCGCCGCACGAGCTGGCGCTGCCCGCAAGCCTCGGCTCGCTCGGTAACGACCTGGGTGGCGGCGTCGACGTGGCCATCCTGCCGGTGCTCTCCTCGGGCGTCGCGCTCGGCGATGCGTGCGTCGGCGTGCGCGTCACGGACGAGACGGGGCACGCGCTCGGGGCCGATGAGGCGCTCTGCGGGCCGGTGGGAGACCTTTCCTATTTCGGCGCCTGTGACGCGACCACCCCCTCGCACACCGTCACGGTGTGGCTGCAGGAGCTGAGTGACGTGGCTGATCAGCCGCTCGCCGCGGGCGTCTGGGCCAACCCATGCGCGGGCGATACGCAAGCGGCCGATCCGGCCGCCTGGTCCGGCGGCTGCGCGATGACCTTCGATTGCCGCAGTGGCGCGGCGGCCTCGGTGGTCTTCAATCTGTTCGTGGATCCGGCGAGCGAGCCGACCGCCAAGCGCCGTGGCTGCGGAGACTGAGGCTGGGACGAGCCCGTGGTTCCGGCTGCGATCTCGGTGCTTCTCGCCGAGGACGACGCGCGTCTGGGTGCGCTCGTGCGTGAGGCGTTGGCCCAGCAGGGCATCGACGCGACGCTCGTCGAGGACGGCGGCGTGGTCCTCGATCGATTACGTCGCGGGCGCTTCGACGCGGCGCTCCTCGACGTGATGATGCCCGGGCTCGACGGGTTCGAGGTCTGCCGCCGCATTCGCTCCGATCCGCAGCTGGCGCGCCTCCCCGTCATCATGGTCACGGCGCGCGGCGACGACGTCGACAAGGTCGTCGGTCTCGAGCTCGGTG
>SXIE01000502.1 GCA_005772945.1 Pseudomonadota bacterium | reverse complement strand
GCCAGCACCGCCGCCCGCCAGGCCCCAGCCCGGGCCGCGCCCCGAGCCGAGCGCGGTCCGTCCGCGCTTCGATCCGCCCGAGCCCAGTCGGATCGTCGCACGCTTCGATCTCGACGACGACGACGCGCCGACGCCGATCCACATGCGTCCGCAGCCCCCGGCGCGTCCGCAGCCGCCGGCGCGTCCGCAGCCGCCAGCGCGTCCGCAACCCCCTCCGCGGCCCCAACCGCCCGCCCGTCCGCAGCCGCCCGCCGCGGATAAGGTCGAACGCCTCCGCGCGCGGCTCGCCAAGGCCGACGATGACGAAGGCGAGACGGTCGCGATCGGCTACGACGACGACGAATAGCCAGCCGCGCCCGAGCGCCGCCGGACCGCATGCTCAGCCGTCGTCGTCGATCTCGCTGCCCTTGGCGAGCGCCGCGAAATCGCAGTTCTCCACGTGAGCCAGGGCCTTGCGCCACCGATCGGGCAAGAGCGCTTTCTTCTCATCGACGTAGTCGTACGCGACCACGACCGCGCTCCCCGTGGCGGCCACGACGTGCAGCGCGACCGACACGAGCTTGTACTCCATCTTGAAGGAGTGCTGGCCGACCGCGACCACGCGCGCGCCGACATGGATCTCGTCGGGGTACGTCAGCGGCGCGCGGAATCTGCACGCCACGTGGGCGAGGATCGGCCCGACGCCGTCCGGCTCCGAGCCCAGACGGGCGATGCCCGTGCGCTCGAAGTAGGCGATGCGCGCGTCCTCGAAGTACCTGAAGAACCGCGTGTTGTTCACGTGCTGGAACGCGTCCATGTCGCCCCACGCGACCGGCAACGTGACCACCACCGAAAACCCGTGGAGTAGTTCGTCGAGCGCCATCTCGCCTCCTCGAGCGAGACTCGACCATGGCGCGAGCGGGGTCAACAGCTTCGACGCGCTCGCCGCCCGCACGGCGCCCGCTTGCCGAACCTCTCGCGCCGTGGGACGCACAAGCATGGCCGTCACGTCCGCCGCCACGCGCGCGATCCTGGTGCCCAAAGCCTTTGTCCGCTACGCCTGCGAGCGTCAGCTCGTCTGTTGTAGGGCGTCGATCCGGGCGCCGGTCGGCCAAGCCGAAGAGGCCCGCATCACCGAGGTCCTCGGCCAGACCGAGGCCGGACGCGTCCTGGCGGCGGGCCTCTCCGCGACGATCGAGCGCGACGGGCCTCGCCCCCTCTGGCGTCAGCACGCCGGAAGTTGCGCCCACCTGCTGGTCCCGTCGCGCGATGCAACGCCGCCGCCCAGCCCGAGCTGCCGTCTCCAGGACGCTGGCGGTTTCCACGCCCTTCCAACGGCCTGCCGCACTTTTCCGCGCTCGATCACGCGGGTCGATGACGCCCTCGAGGTGGTGTTTGCGCTGTCGTGCCCGACCGCCGCACGCCTCCTGGTAGAGGGCGCCGCCGAGCCCTTCGCGTGGGTCGCGCTGCCGCTCTCCGATCCGGCGGCCTGGCCCTACACCGCGACCCGCGTCGCCGCCCAAAGGGTTCGGCTCGCCGACGGCACCGGATCGCCATCGGGATGCCCCGAAACCGCATCCCAGGCGGACCTCGTGGCACTGCGCAGCGCCTGGTGGGTGGCCCTCGCCCGCGCGCGTCACGACGCGGCGAGCCTGCTCGCGCTCCTCGGAGCGCTGCTCGCGACACCGACGTCCGCACCGCCCGCCGCGGCGCCGCCAGCGCCCGACACCCTAGGGGACGGGCTCCGGCCGCCGCTCGCGCACCGTGTCGTCGACCTGCTCGGCGCGACTCCGGGGCGAGGTGCGCACTATCGCAAGCACTTCTGGAGCGCCTTCGAAGGGCTGCTCGACCCCGTCACACCGAAGGCGATGGTGGCCGCGGTGGGAGCGTTCCCGGAGCTCGTCGAGGCGTTCGTATCGCACGAGCTCGCCTGGGCCGCGTTGCATGACGACCGACCGATCGCGGTCCATTGGCGCTTGACGGTTCGTCGGGCTATGCTCGCCACGCGGCTCGTCGAAGCTCTCCTGACCTCGGTCCCGCTCCCGACGGCGACGCTGTATCGCGACGCCTTTGCCATCACACCCTTCTTCGATCCGTGAGCCTGCTTGACACGGCACGCGCCGAGAGGCAGGAACCGTTCGTCACGTGACCTCCGTCGCCCCACCGAGGCGTCGATGCTTGGGGGTCGAAGGGTGCTTGCGCAAAAGGCGCGCACGCCTCAGATTCGCGAAGGCCTGGCGAAGCCAGGCTGCCCGCGCAGAGAATTCGCGAAGGCCTGGCGAAGCCAGGTTGCCCGCGCAGAAAATTCGCGAAGGCCTGGCGAAGCCAGGTTGCCCGCGCAGAGAATTCGCGAAGGCCGCGAAGCGGCGGCCGATGCCAACGGAAACAGTGGCCCCAACCGATGTGAGAAGGTCATGCTGCTCGACGAAACCGCCACCACCTGGAATCTCCTCGCGCTCTCGGCACTCGCACTCGGTCGGGATCCCGACGAAGACGAAGAAGAGGATGAGGACGACCTCGAGGACGACGAGGACGACGAAGACGACGAAGACGACGACGAGGAAG
>SXIE01000501.1 GCA_005772945.1 Pseudomonadota bacterium | reverse complement strand
TGAAACGGCGCCACGAGCGCCCCGACCGTGACGCGCGAGCGGCCGATGCGACCGCTGATCGGCGCCTTGATCGTGGCGCGATCGAGCGCGATCTGCGCCTGCGCCAGCAGCGCCTTGGCGACTGTAACATCGGCGCGCGCGAGGCGCACGGAGCCGCTGGCGTCGTCTTTGTCTTGGTGGCTCACCGCGTTCTGCCCGGCGAGCGTATCGTAGCGGCGCGCGCGCGAGCCGGCGATGGCGACCGCAGCCTGGGCGCGCTCCAGCGCGGCGGCGGCGCTGTCGACCGCAGCCTGGTAGGTGGTCGGGTCGATCTCGTAGAGGACGTCGCCGGCCTTGACCTCGCTGCCTTCATGAAAGACGCGCTTCCGGAGGATGCCGCCGACCTCGGGCCGCACCTCGGCGATGAGGAGCGGCGCGGTGCGCCCGGGCAGCTCGGTCGTGAGCGTCACGCGCTCGGGCTTGACGACGATGACCCCGACCTCGGGCGGCGGCGGGGCGCCCCCTGGCCCACCGGGCCCGCCCGGTCCGTGACCACCACCTCCTCCCCCACCTGCCCCGCCTGGCCCCTCGCCGCCACCGTTGCATCCCGCGACAAATCCCGCGAGCAGCACGGCCACGACCTCGACGAACTTGCGAAACGTCACCACACACCCTCCGCGGTCACGCCGCCTCCGCCCTCATCACGTGACAGGCGACCCCTGCGCGACACCCCTCCTAGACCGCGCGCGCGCTTGGCTCAATGGGAATACGCCGGCAGCCTCGCTCCGGGGTCCGATGCGGACCCCACGAGAGGCCTTCGCGAACGAAAATGGGAATACGCGGGCAGCCTCGCTCCGGGGTCCGATGCGGACCCCACGCGAGGCCTTCGCGAACGAAAAGCGCGCGCGGAATCGGACCCGACAGCGCTTCGTTGGGGCCGACCATGCGACGCATCTTGCTCATCGCCGGGGGCGCGCTCCTCGCGCTCCTCGGCCTCTCCGTCCTGCTCCGGCTCCCGGTCGAGGCTGTCGCCGACCACGTCTACCCGTCGGTCGCGGCGGTCCCGGCGCGCGCCGTCGTCATCGTCCCGGGCGCCGGTCTTCGCCCGAACGGGACGCCCCGCGATGTGCTCGCCGCGCGCCTCGACTGCGCCATCGAGGCATGGCGTAGCGGGAAAGCGACGCGCATCCTCGTCTCCGGCGACCACGGCCGCGCGGACTACGACGAGCCCAACGCGATGCGCCGCTACCTTCTCGCGCGCGGGATCCCCGACGCGGTCGTCTTCATGGACCACGCGGGGTTCCGGACGCGCGATACGATGGAGCGGGCGGCGCGCGTCTTCGAGGTCGAGAGCGCCATCGTCTGCACGCAGGCCCTGCACGCGCCGCGCTCCGTCTACTTAGCGCTCGACGCGGGGATCGATGCGGTCGGGGCGGTCGCGCAGGGCGACGCCTGGCTGGGATTCGGCCAGCATCTCCGCGAGCACATCGCGATCGACGCCGCGGTCCTCGACGCCGCCGTCGGTACCGAGCCGGCGGTCTTGGGCCGGCGGATTCCGATCGCGGGCGACAGCCGCCTGAGTCATGATGACGCCGCGGAACGCAGCGCGTTCGAACCGATCCACCGGCGCTGATGCCCTACCCCTCGAGGTTCCATGCGCACGATCTCCGCTTGCTTGTTGTTCGTGTCCGGTCTCGCCTGCGCGAGCGCCGCGCGCGCCGACCCTTGCCGCGACCTCTCGGGCCTCTCCACGAGGGCGGACGCCGAGGCGTGCGTCGACGCCTTCATCGCCGATCCCGCCGCGCCGCCCGATCTCGGCGCCGGTGGCAGCAACGTGCTCGGGGTCAACCACCGGCTCGGCGACCTCTCGTTCATTCTTGCATTTGGACGCAAACCTAACGCCGCCGATCCCGACGCGCTGCGCATGCGTACCCACCTCGAGCTCGCGCTGCGGATCCTGCGCGCGCGCTCGGCCACCGCGCCGGCGCTCGCGCCACGGCGGGCGCTGATCCTCGAGCACCTCGCGACCTACCGCGACAAAGGCGCCGTGCCTGAGAACGCTCACGTCGGCCGCCGCAACCCGGTCTTCATCGACGACGCCGGACGCATCTGCGCCGTCGGCTACCTCATCGAACAGACCGCCGGGCGCGAGCTCGCGGAGGCCGTCGCCGAGCGCTTCCGCTATGCCTACATCGGCCAGATGCAGCTGCCCGCGCTCGCCGCGTGGGTCGCCGACTCGGGCCTCAGCGCCGCCGAGCTTGCGCTGATCCAGCCGGCCTACTCCTTGCCCACCATCGAGTCGCAGTGGACGACGTTCGTCGGACCGTTGCGCCTACGGATCCGCGCGCCCGACGGCCCGTTCACGGTGGTCGACGAATGGAAGCGCACGACCCGCGGCGCCTGGAAGCGCGGTCACATGGACGGCCACTGGGAGCGGCGCGACGCGGACGGCGCGGTGATCGGCGCGGGGGACTTCGTGGCCGGGCGCGGGACGTGGCGCGCGGTCCACCCGGGCGGGCGCGTCGCGGCCGAGGGGACGTTCGCGAACGACGCGCCGGCGGGCGCGTGGCGGGCGTTCTATCCGAGCGGCCATCCGTCGATCGAAGGGCACTTCGCGAACGCGCTGCGCTCGGGCCGCTGGACGTATTACTTCGACGGGCCCGAGAAACCCGTCATGGCCCGCGGCGAATACCGCCACGTCGAGGTCGGCCTCTGGGAGCACTACGATCGCGAGGGGCGCCACATCGCCACCTCGGACACGCGGCGCGGATCGATCACCTGGTACGACGCGCGCGGAGAGGCGCGCGCCGCCGAGGCTGCGGCGTTCGACGACGGGAGCCATGGCGACGCGGTCGCGTGGGACCCGGAGACCAAGCGCGTAGAGCGCGCGCGCTTCGATCTCTTTCGGGCCGGACAGGATCTGCGCATGGATCTCGCGCACGCGTTCGGCGAGGTCGAGGTCGACTTCGATGGCGCCGGCCACCTGACCGGACTCGTCGTGCGCGAGTCGGGCGGCCAGACGATCGCCGTCGCGTTCGCCAGCGTCGGCGGGCGCACGGATGCGGTCGCGGCGTGGAGCCACAAGCCGGCCCCGAGCCCCGAGGACGCGATCATCGCCACGCCGATCACGCCCGACGCGGGCGTCATGCTCGCCGCCAGCCCGCTCGTCACGCACCTCGAGCAGGCGGCGCGACGCGCGAACGGAAAGCCCAGGTTCGCGACCGCACGGAAGATCCTGAAGGCGATCGACGCCTTCCTGGTGGCGCTCGACAAGGCCCCGCGCGGGGCCGACACGACACGCCCGCCGGCGCCCGCGGCGCGCGCCTTTGCGCCGCTGTTTCCGGCGCGCGCCCCGCACCCCGCGCTCGTCCAGGCGTGTCCGGACGGCGAGACGACGGGCGGCCCCTCCCGCTGCATCGCGGAGCCCTGGGCCGCGCTGACCGATCCCGCGGCGCAGATCCAAGCCGCGGTGCTCCACACGCCGACGATGGTCACGAGCGGGACGAACTTCGTGCACCTCGACGCGATCGCGGGCGCGATGATGGCCTTCATGCCGGATCGCGTGCCCGAGTCGTACGACCCGGAATACGCGCTGCCGGCGTGGTGGACCATGCCGGCGTTTCAAGAGCGCGAGAACGAGGAGCGCAACCTCTTCGGCCAGTACTCGAGCTCGCACGCGCCGATGCTCGGCTTGCGCTGAGGCGAGCGCGCGCGATCAACGCGCCGGCAGACCGGGCAACGTCACCAGGGCTCGTTCGAGGCGCGCGTCAGTCTCGACGACGAGGCCGCCCTTGCGGGTGGCGCAGGACGCTCCGGCCGTCATGGTGCCGTAGAGGTGGAGGGGGGCGACGTTGTCGGCGACGACGTCGTTCTCGGCGAAGAGGTAGCCCGAGAAACGGAAGGTCGTGCCGAACGTCGGGTCCCCGAATTGGATGTTGCCGCTGCCCTCGGCCGCGCTGGAGGGGCTGCTCACGCCGAACGCGTCGGGATAGTCCTCGGCACGCTCGAGGGCCACGAACGCGACGGCGTCCTTTTCGAGGTCCTCGTAGAGGACGTTGTCGCGGATGAAGATGTTGCCTCGAGCGACGATGGTGATGCGCGTGCCATCGGGCTGGGCGCCGGTCGCGGTGTCGCTGGCGATGACGAATGAGAACGTGGCGCTGTGGTCGAGCCAGAGATTGCCATCGATGAGGTAGATCTTGTCGTTGCCGGCGGCCGGGATCGTGACGTTGACCGGCGCGGAATCGTAGGCCGGCGCCGCGTCGCGGTCGCCCGCGCTCGCGGGCGCTTCGTTAGTGGCCGCGAACAGGTCTGCCAAGAAGAAATCGTGGCGCGTCGTGCCGCGGACTTCGGCCCGGTCCGGATCCATGCGGAAGAGCGAGCGCGGATCGCGAGCGGCCGCCGCGTAGGTGCCGTCGTCGCCGCTCGGAGCGAGCGCCAGCGCGCCGCCACCGCCGAAGAGAAATCCCGCATCGGGGTCCGCCGCGGGCAGGCCGAAGTCTTGCGGCCGCACGAGGATCACGTCGGGTCCGCCTTGGTAGAGCGGCACGGGGGGCCCCGGGAAATACGGCGCGCTGTCGCGCATAGGGCATTCCTCGTAACTCGAGAGCATCGTCGACAGCAGCTCGGTGAGCGAGGTCGGCTCCGGCACGAACGCGTGGGCCGGGGCCTGGGTCGAGGCGATCGCGAGCATGACGGCGAGGAGCAAACGCATTGCGGTCTCCGGTCGCGCGCCGTGACGTGGCGTGCCGACAGATCGCCCTTCATGACCGGCTACCGGCCCGTCGAACTATTTTCGTCGCGGTGACGGCGTGAGGATCGAGCGTTGACAGGCGTGTCCGCCGCCCGGTAGAGGAGTCTGCCCTCAAGACAGGGCCAGTCGTCGACTGGTCTCTCACCTCAGCCGGACGTCTCGTTTCGGAGGTCTCACGATGAATCTGCGCCAACTCGTTCTCGGTCTCGCGTTTGTTGCAAGCGGCTCCCTAGTCGCGTCCGCTCACGCGGGCGGCGTGCCGGACTTCCTGAAGATCGTCGACACCGGCTTCTCCGAGTTCGACGGGGTCTTTGGCCGTGCGCGCGATCTCCAGGGCACCGTCAAGGGCGAGTACGACACCATCATCGGCGCGCGCGCCAACGTGAACACCGCGCTCGGCATGACGCCCGAGAAGACGCTCAAGGAGGCGCTCGAGGACCTCAAGGCCAAGGCCGAGGGCAAGATCCAGCTCGTCATGGACGGGAGGATCCCCCGGCTGCAGGCCAAGGAGGCCATGCCCGAGAACATCCAGAAGGGCATCGACGCCGTGAACGGGCTCGCCGACCAGAGCGCGAAGACGCAGGAGGCAGCCGACAAGCTCCAGCCGCAGACCGAGGCGCTGGTCGAGGAGAGCAAGGGCTTCCCGGCCAAGGTGCCGGGGCTCGTCAAGAACCCGTTCGAGGTCGGCAAGAAGGCCAAGATCGTGAACAACGACTGCAAGGCCGTTGCGCAGCTGCCGGAGCGGGTCAACGGCCTTCGCTCTGAGGCGCAGGGCACGGCGACCGACATCGCGACGGTCTTCGCCGAAGCGAAGTAGTCAGGCGCCCTCGACGTTTCCGTCTCCCGGGTCGGGAGGTTTTCCTCCCGGGTCGGGAGATTTTCCTACCGGGTCGCGATTCAACCCCGAAGTCCTCGACCCCGGACACGCTTGCCAGCGCATTCGTCCGGCGGTAAACATCGAGCGCAGCCCGCCCCAGCCCCGCTTCCGGCGCCTCGACGAGAGGTTTCGTCATACCGGCGCCCAGGCTGGCGCAGCGCCGCTGAGAATGCAGCGCGTTCAAGTCGTTCGTCGCCTCAGGAGGCCAGTCCATGGAGTCGAGGTCCCGGATCCTGTTTGCCATCACGAGCGTCGCGTCGATCGCGGCCCTCGATGCCTCTGGTGCGCGTGCGCAGGTGCCGCCGCCGGACACCGACTTCGTGGTCGAGCAATTCGAGCCGCTCCCGAACCAGGGCGCGAACATCTTGAACGTCGGCAAGAGCGACGTCATCCCGCACCTGCGGCCGTCGTTTGGTCTCGTGTTCCACTTCGCGGACGACCCATTCCAGATCGTCCTCAAGAGCGACGAAGACAAGATCAGGCAGCGCGTGGTCGACTATTCGGTCAAGGCCGAGGTCTGGGCCTCAATCGGCTTCTTCGACTATGTCGACATCGGCCTGGTGATGCCGCTCGTCATCAGCCAGAAGGCTGGCGAGGTCGTCACGGCAGGCAACCAGAGCTTCGACTCGTTCGCGCTCGGCGACCTGCGGATCATCCCGAAGGTGCGCATCCTGAACCCGGACGACATGTCGGGCTTTGGCCTGGCCTTCATGCTGCCGATGTTCCTGCCGACGGGTGACACGGGCAGCTACAATTCGTACGGGACGTTCCGAATCGAGCCACGCCTCGTGCTCGACTACCACAACTCGGGCTTCGTCGTGGCCGCGAACGTCGCCTTCCAGCCCAAGGGCAAGCGCCAGGTGCTCAACTTCCAGGTCGACGACTCGATCAAGTGGGGCCTGGGGATCGAGATCCCGATCGTCGCGGACCGGCTCGCGTTGATCGGGTCGCTCTACGGAACCGCCGAGGTTGGGGTCGACGCGAGCATGAGCGACGCGCGCAACATGCCGGTGGAGGTCCTGGGCGGCGTGCAATGGTGGTTCCTCGAGGACTGGGTGGGCAGCATCGGCGCCGGCAGCGGCCTGACCAGCGGCGTCGGCGCGCCGGACTTTCGCGCCTTCCTGGCGATCGGCTACACGCCGCGCGCTCCCAATGATCCGGACGGAGACGGGATCATCAAGGACGACAAGTGCCCCAACGATCCGGAGGACAAGGACGGCTTCGAGGATCTCGATGGCTGCCCCGACCCGGACAACGACAAAGACGGTGTCCCCGACCTGTCCGATGGCACGAAGGACGGGACCGGATATGGCGCCTGCCGCAACGATCCGGAGGACAAGGACGGCTTCCAGGACCAGGACGGCTGCCCCGATCCCGACAACGACAACGATGGCATCCTCGACGTGTCCGACGGCGTCCAGGACGGGTCTGGGTTCGGCGCGTGCCGCGACGATCCGGAAGACATGGATCTCTTCCAGGACCAGGACGGCTGCTCGGATCCCGACAACGACAAGGACGGCATCTTGGACATGGTCGACGGCGACAAGGATGCCACCGGCTTTGGCAAGTGCCGCAACGACCCCGAGACCGTGAACCAGTACCAGGATGAGGACGGCTGCCCGGACACCGCGCCGCTCGTCGTTCTCACCAACACGGGCATCGAGATCCTCGACAAGGTCTACTTCGACTTCAACAAGTCGACGATCCAGGAGCGCAGCTACGCGTTGCTCGACGAGGTCGTGCGGGTTCTCGACACCAACCCGCAGCTCACCCTCGTCCGGATCGAAGGCCACACGGACAAGATCGGTACGCGCGCCTACAACGTGGGGCTGTCCGATCGGCGTGCCAAGGCCGTCCTGAAGTACCTCGTGTCCAAGGGCACCGACGGCAAGCGCGTGAGCATCGATCCGAAGCGCCTGGCCGCCAAGGGTTACGGCTTCGACTTCCCAATCGCGCCGAACACCACGCAGGATGGCCGCGACCTCAATCGCCGCGTCGAGTTCAACATCATCGAGATCGACGGCAAGCCCAACACGAACCAGGTCATCCGCACCAAGCCGAAGTGAGGCAAGGGACCGCTACGCTCGGGGGGCCGCAGGTTCCCCGGCGTAGCGTCCGTTCGTGTGCGAGACAGGGGTACTGAGCCCAGCGCCCCGCGAGTCCTGTCAGAGATACGAGGGCGACACGGTGACCCAGTCGACCGCGTTGTCGTCGCTGTCGAACCCGGCGCGCGCGCGGGTCAGGGCCATGCCGCTGTTCGCTTTCGGGGCGGCCACGGGGTGGCCTTCGCCGTGCGCGGTCTCGGTGGCGGCGAACGTTCCGTACGCGAGCGCGTCCGCAACCACGGTCTTCGAGGGAACGCTGAAGCACGCATTGTCGGTCGCAGCGCAGGCATGCGCGGCGAGCTGGAGCGAGTCGGGCCCGTTCTGCATGTCGCAGTTGAGGATGAGGTCCGCGGCCGCGCGGAGCGAGGCGGAGGTCGCCTTCGTGTGGACGACGAGGAAGCGCCCGTCGGCGGGGATCGTACCGGCGAGACGGCAGCCCAGGTAGCGCGCGCCGCCGGCCCCGTTGAGACCGTCGAGCGTGTAGAGGCCGAGGTCGGTCCCTGGGGGACCCACGAGTTCGTAGTAGACGTTGGTGTCGGCGCCGACAGAATCGTAGACGACCTCATTGAGTAGCACGCGGGTGTCGGAGGCGGGCCGCGGCGTGGGGGTCGGCTCGGTCGGCTCGGTCGGCTCGGTCGGCTCGGTCGGCTCGGTCGGCTCGGTCGGCTCGGTCGGCTCGGTCGGCTCGGTCGGCTCGGTCGGGAGCAGCACGTCGAGGACCGCGTTCGTGATGGCGTCGACGAGCTTGCCCTGAAGGTCCGCGATGACGCCGTCGAAGCTGCTCGTCCGGTGCTTGACGAGGAAGTCCACAAAGCCGTTCACCGGCCACCCGTAGTACGCCAGCAACGCCTTGGTCTTTGCGGCGATGATGCGCCCGAGCCACGCCTCGGCCGACGCAAGCGGGTCCGGTGAGAACGCGAGCGCGATGAGTTCGTCGATCGCCGCGTCGGAGTCCGCGAGCATCTTGTCGGCAGCGGCCGCGAGCTCACGCACCGTCTTCAGCGCCGCATCGATGGCGGAATTGAGCTCGGCCGCGAGCGTCCGAATCTTGGTCAAGATGACGATCTGCGCCTGGTTGTTCCCGAGGATCTGACGCATGACGCCGACGCGCCACACCGCCGCATCGAGCTCGGGGGACGCACCGGCCGGACGCTGCGCCAGGGCGTCAATGGCCGGCGGCGAACCCTGTAGGAGGACGATGAGCTCCGCCTTGGCGGCCTTGAGCGGCACGAGCTCGACGCGAAGGGCATCGCGCCGCGCCAGGTAGTCGCGACGTTTCGCTTCGAGCGCGTCCCGGTCCGCGCGGGCGCGCGTGAGGCTCCCCTGCAAACTCGTGAGGGTCTGATCATCCGAGATGGCAGCTGCGACGCTCGCGGCCGTGACGATCCACGCGACGGGGAAGAAGAACCCGAAGATCCCGCTGATGACCGCGCTCGCCTGCTTGGCCTCGAGGTTGGATTTGATCTGGCGCTTGCGCGACTCGATCTGGGACACGAGGCTGTTCACCTCGCTGAGCTTCTTCGCCGAGTCGCTCTCGAGCTTGGCGATGTCCGCCTCGAGCTGGCGAATCTTGGACTCGGTGGCTGCGATCGCCTACCCGAGGGCGGTCTCCACCTGGGCGAGCTCGGCCGGCACCAAGAAGCCCGCATCGGCACCGTCCGCCTTCCCGGCGGTGGGCGCGCGGAAATGGACCGCCGACGCACGCTCCGCACTCCGGTCCGACGTGTCGCCTGGAACGACGTCGCAGGCCCCCACCGAGAACGACACCAATAGAAGAACGCCAACGAGGCGACGAGCTTTCATGATCCAGCCTTCCTTCGGTCGATGAATCGACGCGTCATGTCTGACGACCGAGCCACGCTAGACACTCCCGATGCGGCCACCAAGATGAATTTAGTAACACGTTCCATGTTCGCGCGCGGTTGACACGCCGCGCTCCGGAGGACATACGCTCAAGCGCGATTTGGACGCATGCCGAGCTCACGACGTAACGCGGTTCGCTCCCGGCTGAGGCCGAACGGCGGTTGACCACGCGGGTGGCCAGGGTCTCGTTCACGCCAAACCAGCGCCCCCAAAACTCAAACTCGAGGCACCCATGAAGCTCCATCACGCGCTCTGCGCGGCCGTCGCCGCGTGGAGCGTCGCGGCGTGTACCGACCCCGCGACCACCCAGCCGACCAGCACGAACCCGACCCAAGGCGACATCAGCGACGGCAACGAGACCGCGGCCGACACCATCCCGTCGGAAGTCCAGGCGGAGATCGAATCCGAGGTCGGAACCGAGACCACCGTCTGCACGCCGGGCTGCACCGAGGTCGGCGCCACCCAATGCGACAACAACGGCGTCCAGACCTGCGCCGATCCCGATGGTGACGGCTGCTACGACTGGAGCGCCGCCGTCGACTGCGGCGCGCTGACCTGCTCCGCGGGCCATTGCGCCGTGACCTGCACGGCGGAGTGCACGGTCGCCGGCGCCCGCCAATGCGACGGCAATGACGTCGAGACCTGCGCCGACCTCAACCAGGACGGCTGCCTCGAGTGGGCCACGCCGACCGCCTGCGGGAGCGGCACCACCTGCTCGAACGGCAACTGCGCCATCGACTGCACCGCCGAGTGCACGGTCGTCGGCGCGCGCCAGTGCGCACCCGGTGACGGCACGCAATCCTGCGCCGACCACGACCAGGACGGCTGCCTCGACTGGGGCGACGTCACGCCGTGCCCAGCGGACGAGACGTGCTCGAACGGAACGTGTGCATCGACATGCAACGATGAGTGCTCAGTCGCCGGCGCGCGTGGGTGCGGCGGGCCCGCCTCGGTCAAGACCTGCGGCGACACGAACGCCGATGGCTGCCTCGAATGGGGGACGGCCGTCGCATGCAACGGCGATGAAATCTGCTCGAACGGCCACTGCGCGACCAACTGCAGCGACGAGTGCACGACCCTCGGCGGGTTCCAGTGCTCGGGCAGCGAGGCCACCCAGGAGTGCGGCGACTACAACCAGGACGGCTGCCTCGAGTGGGGGACGCCCGTCGCGTGTGGGGTCGGATCGGGCTGCTCGGGTGGGCGCTGCGCGACGACGTGCACGGACGAGTGCACCGTTCTCGACCGCACGCAGTGCGCCGGCGGCGCCGCAGCGGCGATCCAGACCTGCGGCAATTTCGACGGCGATGCGTGCTTCGAATGGGGCACCGCGATCCCGTGCGACCCGGGCGAGAAATGCTCGAACGGCACGTGCGCGGTCGACTGCAGCGATGCCTGCCCGGCGGCCGGCAACGTCCAGTGCAACCTCGCCAAGACAGGGCTGCAGACGTGCGGCGACTACAACCAGGACGGCTGCATCGAGTGGGGCACCGCGACGCCCTGCGGCGGTACGATGATCTGCGTCAGCGGCAAGTGCGAAGCACAGGCCCCGCCGGGGACGGTCGTCCTCAGCGAGCTCCTCTATAATGATGCCGGCGCCGACGACAGCGCCTTCGTCGAGCTCTACGGCGAGCCGGGGATGGACCTCGCAGGCTTCAAGCTGGTCGGCGTCAACGGCGCCAACGGCCAGGACTACAACGCCATCACGCTCTCGGGCGCGCTCGACTCGGCCGGGTACTTCTTGGTCGTCCTCACCGGATCGGCCACGACGCTGCTCGACGTCGCCGACCTCGTCGACGCCAAGGCCGACTTCCAGAACGGTCCCGACAACGTCCAGCTGCGCTGGGGCACGACGGTCGTCGACGCGGTCGGTTACGGCACGTTCGGGACCAAGACGTTCGCCGGCGAGGGCGCGGCCGCCGCCGATCCGGGCGAGGGTAAGTCCCTCGGGCGCGACGCCGACGCGACCGACACGAACCACAACGACGTCGACTTCGCCGGCTTCGCGGCCTGGACACCGGCGGCCGCGAACGTGGTCGTCGACCCCAACACCGCACCGACGGCCAAGCTGACCTGCCCGAGCGGCGCCAAGACCGGCGTTCAGCTGTCTTTCGAGGCGGCCGGCTCGAGCGACCCGGACGGCACGATCCAGACCTACGCATTTTCCTTCGGCGACGGTGGCAGCCAGACCACCAGCGCCAGCTCGGCCAGCCACGCGTACGCCACGCCGGGAACGAAGACCGTCACCCTGACCGTCACCGATGACGACGGCGCGACCGACAGCGACACGTGCTCGGTGACCAGCAGCGACGCGAACGCGCCGACCGTCGTCTTCGTGAAGCCGATCGAGGATCTCGTCGTGACGCAAGGCGCGACGGTCGCCGTGACCGCCGACGCGACCGCGACCGCGGGCCGCAGCATCGCCCAGGTCGAGCTCTTGGCGGACGGCGCCATCGTCGGCGCGGCCGACACGATCGTGCCGTTCACCTTCTCGTTCACGGTGCCGGCCGCTCAGGCGACCGGGAGCACCGTCCAGCTCGTCCTGCGCGCGACCGACGACCAAGGCAGCGTCGGGGTCTCGATTGCCCGCGTGCTGTCGGTCGAGAACAACAAGCCGGTCGCGTCGTTCAGCGCCATCGTGACCGGCACGCTCAAGGCCACGGTCGATGCCAGTGGCTCCAGCGACACCGAGACGGCGGCCGCCGCACTTCTGGTCCGCTGGGACTGGGAGAACGACGGGACCTGGGACACGGATTTCGGCACGACCAAGACGGCGACCCACACCTACGCGGCCGACGGGGCCTACGTCATCGCCATGGAGGTCAAGGACGCGGTCGGGCAGGTGACGAAAGCGACGCGCACGATCAACTTCGCGAGCGTCCTCGACGTCTCGGGCGAGGTGACCTCGACCGTCTGGTACGGCACGGTCAACATCACCGGCGACACGCACGTCGCGGCCGGGCAGACGCTGACCATCGCGAGCGGCACGACCGTCGTCTTCGTCGAGGTCGACCAGAACCACGACGGCTTCGGCGACTACGATCTGATCATCGACGGCAAGCTCGACGTGCAGGGCACGGCGGCCGATCCGGTCATCTTCACGGTGCTGCCGACGGGCGGCGGCGCCAAGGACGCGAAGAGCTGGAACAGCATCATCCTCAATAGCGGCGCGGGTGCGAGCACCATCGCCCACGCCGTCATCGAGTACGCGACGGTCGGCCTCACGCTGAAGGCGCCGGCCACCGTGAGCGACACGGAGCTCCGCTCGAACGGCACGGGCCTCGTCATGACCAGCATCACCGGCAAGCCGACGCTCACGAACGTGAACGTGCACGACTCGACGGGCGATGGCATCTCGGGCACGAGCAGCGCCTTCACGGCGACGAACCTCACGAGCAGCAAGAACGGTTGGCGAGGTGTCTTCTTGACCGGCGGCACGGGCAGCACGGTCACCGGCTGCACCGTTTCGCAGAACGCGTTGCACGGCTGGGAGCTCAACGGCGCCAGCGTCGACATCGACGAATGCGACATCGAGAGCAACGGCAAGGTCGGGGTCTACTACCGCGAGGCCGCCGCCGGGAAGCTGAAGCACTCGCAGGTCAAGTACAATGGCCAAGAAGGCGTGCGCGCGCTCGGCGCGTCCGCAACCGGACCGACCCCGACCATCGAGTGGAACAACATCTTTGGCAACGCCGCGAACGGCAGCTTGGTCGTCGCCTCGGTCGGCCTCACCGTCGCGACCACGGCCGGGTACTACGGGACCTCCGCGAGCAACAGCTGGTCGCCTCCGTCGGGCGCCACCATCGAAGCCTTCCTGGCGAGCTACAGCGAGTACGACAGCAACTACGTCGAAGGCAGCGTCCTCGCGAACAGCGGGGCGACCCTCGCGAATTTCGCGGCGAACACGGCCGCCACCTGGTTCGTGCCGGCCACGACGGCGACCTCCCTCAAGGCGCAGGTCGTCGACGGTCACTCGTCCTCCTATTACGGGACGATCAGCGTGACCTCGGCCGCGCACATCAGCGCCTCGGCGCGCAACCAACTGACGGTGGTCACGAACGGCGGAACGCTGCTCGCGCGCCACAACTACTTCGGCACCTGGCCGGACGTCGTGTCGGTGGTCGCCTATAGCGCACCCGGCCGCCTCGATCTCTCCGGCTTCGCGCGCACCGCATTCGATGCGAGCTGGTCGCTCGGCGACGTCCATGGCGCCGAGACGGTGACGACCGCCACGACCTGGGACAGCGACGTCTTCGTCTCGGGCGACGTCACGATCGGCGCGGGCGGCACGCTCACCATCGCGCCCGGCGTGACGGTCACATTTGTTCCGACGGACAAGGATGCGGACGCGATCGGCGACTGGCGCATCGATCGCGCGGCGGGCGCTCTGAGCGCGGTCGGGACGGCGGAGAGACGCATCACCTTCACCTCGCTCGGAGCGGTCCCCGTCGGGGGCGCCTATGGCGGCATCGTCGGCTCGGGAACCGGAACGTCGACGATCACGTACGCCAAGATCCAGAGCGCACGTGACGCCATCAGCCAGACGGCCGGCGCGACGGTCCTCACGCAGGTGGATACCGTCGACAACGCGCGCAACGGCCTGCGTGTGACGGCCGGGACGATCAGCTGGGACCACGGCACCGTCAGCGGCAACGGCCAGGAAGGCATCTACGCGTCGACGCCCGCGGCGACGCTCTACGACCACCTGACCGTCGACAACAACGCGGCCTTCGGCCTGCGGATCCAGGGGACCACCACGAAGGGCACGCTGCGCAACAGCACCATCACCCACAACACGCTGGGCGGCGTCTGGCTCGTCAACGCGGCGCTCGACGTAACCTCCAACCACTTGAAATACAATGGTTATGGACTCTACATCGAAGGCACCAGCTCGGGCGCGGTGACGCTCAACGACGTCCTCTACAACGAGCGCGACGGCGTCTTCGCGTGCTTCAATTCGAGCGGCGGCCCAACGAGCACCGTCAAGTCGAACAACCTCTACGGCAACGCGACCGTCGACGGCAGCTACTTGGAAACGGTGAGTGTCTCCGTCTCGACCACGGCCGCCTACTACGGCACGTCCTCGAGCGCGACGACCTACAGCACGGGCGGTCCGCTGGTCGCGTTCGTCAAGGCCACCTACAGCGAGTACGACAGCAACTACGTCGAAGGCGGCCTCTACGCGAGCAACGGGTCCCAGCTCGTGAGCTGGTCCGCGGCCGCCACCGGCTGGTACGACCTGCGCGCGGTCGCGACGACGAGCATCATGGCCAAGGTCGTCGACGGGCACTCGTCGTCCTACTACGGCGCGGCGAGCGCGAGCCGCGTCTTGTACGTCACGCAGGCGACCGCGCCGGCGCGCTTCGTCGAGATGGCCGCGGTCCTCCAGAGCGGCAGCATCGACGCGACCGCCAACTACTGGGGCACCTTCCCGGACGTTCCCAGTCGCGTCGTCGAGGCCGAGAACGGCACCATCAACTACACCGGCTTCAAGAGCGTGCCGGTCGCCGGGACCGGGCCGCAATAGGGCTTGCGGTGCGCTTCGCGTGCGGTCCTGAGTGGCCGCACGCGGGGCACGCGTGTGACGGGGCTCTGTTAGTTCCCGGCGTTCCGGCGCGCTGTGACCATCGCCGCGAGGGTCCCTACGCTCGACTCCGGTAGCGGCATCCCGGCCTGCGCGAGGCGCACCTTCAACGCCGCGACGAAGGCTTCGAGCGCGTCTGATCCGAGCGTCATCGCGACCGCCCCGATGCGCCCAAGCGTCTCGTCCGCGCTCGCGCCCTGCAAGACGCCGAGGTGATCGAAGAACCAGTCACGCGACAGCGCGCCGACCAGCGCCAAGAGGGTACCCCGAAGGCGCGGCGCGAGCGCCGGTTGTTCGAGCAGCATCAGCGCGCGCGCGTCGAGCGTCGCGCTCCCCGCTGCCGCCAACGGCACGATCGCCGCGGCCACGGACACCGCGAGATCGGCGCGTCCGCTCGCGGCGTGCTCGAAGACGATCGGCCACAGCGCCGTCGCCCCGAGCACCTTGGTCTGCCGCTGGATCTCCAGCCCGAGCTGCGCCTCTTGGGGCACCACGCTCGCAAGCAACGCCGCGACGGCGGCCGCCAACTCCGCACGGTACGCGCTGGCGTCCACGGCCCGCGCAAACGCCAGCGCCCACGTCTCAGGATTCTGCGCCGCATCGACATCCTGCACCGGTACGCTGCCACCGGCCGCGTCGCGCAGAATCGGCAGGAGCTGCGCGCGCTCGACACTCAGCCCATCAAAATCGAGGCTCATCGCTCTCTCTCCTCGTCGGCCCTGCCTAGGACTTGACCATCATGGTGCCTTCGAGGAAGGCCTGCGCCGGCATGTTCGTGGTCTGCAGCTCGGGCTCGCTTCCGGCCGTCACGCCGTGCTCGCGGTTCCCTGCGTCGTACACGTTCTCCGGGAACGCGATGAGATAGAACATCGACGGCTTGCCCAGGCGCGCGGGCTTCGCGGCCCCAGCTGTCGCGGCGCGCTGGGAGTCTGCGCCGGCCGCGCCCATGCTCGCCAGGAGCATCTTCGCGCTCTTGTAGCGATCGGCCTGCAACGCCAGGAGCTCCAGCACCTTCGCCTTGTCGCCCCCGACGATCTGCGCGTTCTTGAGCGCATCCGCCGTACTGATGAAGCCACTCACCGTGCCCGGATACGCGGGTACGGCCTTGGTCTTGTACGGTTGCATCGCCGGGTCCGCGTCCATTCCGGGCGGCACGATCGAGATCGGCGCGCCATGCGTGACCTCGGCCATCCACGCGGCCAACCCACCGTGGGCGTCCCACGCGCCCTTCAGCGTCGAGTCCATCTTGCTGTAGATGTCGCCCGCGTCAAAGGCCTTGTACACGCCCCCGATGCGCGTGAGCAGCTCGCCGGTCGCCTCTTCTTCCGGCGCGCAGATGTCCCAGTCCTTGGCCACGATCTTCCAGAACGCGTCCTTCACGTCGACCGGCTTCTGCGGGCTTCCGGCGCGGATCGCGTCCTTGATTGCTCCCGGTGCGACGGCCGCGATCTTGGCCAGGCGCGAGTCGATGAAGCTCGCCTTCTTGGTCGCCGCCTGCGGCGGGCGTCCGGTCGCCACGCCACCCGCGTCTTCCTCGGCCCACACCGACTGCGCGGTCGTCATCGCGGTCTGCAGTTTGCCGATCATCGTCCCGGCCAACGCCTGGTTCGTCGCGAAGGTCGGTTGCGCCACGGCCGCGGCATCGCGCGCGACTGCGGGCAGGCCCGATAGGCACGCCTGGATCGTCGGCAGCGTCGTCGCCGAATCGGCCACCAGGAGCTGTGCCGCGCGCGTCGCCTCGAAGGCGCTGCGCGCTGCCTCCTCGGGACTCACGGCGGGGGGCGCCGTTGTCTGTCCGCCCGCGTCCGCGACCGGGGCCGGCCCACCGGGTGTCGGAGCGGGCGCCACGACGGGCGTCGCCCCCCGCGCTCCCGCGGGCGGTCCCTGGTCGGCCGGGGGTGCCGCCGACGGTGTTTCGTCGCGCTGCACGGCCTTCTTCTGCGTCGCGCCGCCCGCGTCACCGCCGCCGGGTGCTCCGCCCGTCATCTGGCTGAGGATCGGCTCGGCCGATTTGCCAGCGACGACCGCGTCCGCGACCTGATCGGCGTGCTGCTCGTAGCTGTCGCCGACCTGCCCGACTCCCCCGGACAGCGAGACACCCGCGCCCTGTTGCACGACGTGAGCGGCCTCGTGAGCGGCCGTGTGAACGTCCGGCGCGTCTGCAAACGCGACGTCGTTGCCGCTGGCGTAGGCCTCAGCCCCCATCGCTTGGTTCGCCTCCTTGGCGTCCCCGCCGACGTGCGCCTGGACGCCCGACACGTCGTGCGCCCCGAACGCGCTCTGGATCCTATCGAGGTGCGGCAGGCTCGCGCCCGACCCCGCCGTGCCGTGCTCGGCGGCGGCGTGCACCGCGCCCGGATCCTCGCCCCCGCCGGCCCGCTGCACGGCCGCGAGCGCCTTCATCTGGGTTGCATAGTCGTGGCCGCGCAGGGCCGCTTTGCGCTGAACGGCGCTTGGCGACGCGGGTCCCAACGCAGGCGACGACGACGCGGGGGTGCTGGATGGTTCCGGCGTGCGTTGAACGCTGGTGCTCTCGGTCATGGGGATCTCCGTGGCGGGAGGCGCTGGTTGGCGAAGGCGGCGGCCGTCGGGGTGGGAGTCTTCTCGCCGTGCGCGTCAGACGACCGGCGAGCGGACGTCGTCCGCGAGGTCAGCCACCGTGGTGCTTGGCCGCGTGGTCGTCGTGACCGGCCGCGTGGTCGTCGTGACCGGCCGCGTCGTCGTGACCGGCATGCTTGTGATAGAGCGATTGGCTGGCCATTCCCTTGAACTTCATCTCCTTCCCCGGCACTTTGGGCCCGATCTCCATCTCGACGGCTCGGATCGCCTCGACGGCGAGCTCGGAGAACTTGCCTTCCTTGAACTTGACGATCACCTCGAAGCCGACGTGCGCTCCGAGGATGTCCGGGTTGTGATGGGCATAGTCGGCCATCTTCGTCGCGATAACCCCGCTCGGGAAGACGGACGCATACCCCAACGCCCCCCGTGCGACCTCGTCCTCACGTCCCTTGCAGATCTGCCACAACGGCACGAACAGGCCGGCGATCACCCCGGCGTCGAACGCGGCCGCCGCGATCATGCCGCCGTGGCTGCTCACCTCGGCCTTGATGGTGTAGTCCGCCTTCTTCTCGCCGTTGGGGTTGAACCATTCGATGCCGCCTTGCGCGGCAAACTCCCCGAAAGTTCGCTGCACGTTTCCCGCGAATTCGAGGTGACCCGCGTTACCCGACTCCGTGCTCGTCTGCTTTTTGCCGTCGGCGCCCTTGCCGATCTTGGTGACCGAGCGATAGCCGACGCCCAACTCGGCCTCGGCCCCTTCATGCCCCTTCTCCACCCCGGCGCCGCCCACGCCCCCGATCTCCGTAGAGTATTCGACGGAGTCCTCGTCCTCGGTGCCCGCGGCGCCCAGGTTCTTGAGGATGTCGGCCTCGCGGCCCTTGCCGAAGAGGTGCGCGACCACGTAATCACCTCCGGGAACGGCCTCGATCAGACTTCGGATCGGGAGGGACATCATGTCCATGCACTCCACACCATTGGATCCCACGGCGTTGATGCCGACCCCGAGGTGCACGCCGGCGTGCCAGCTGGCGCCGTACTTGCCATACCAGCCGAGGTCGACTTCCGCCTTCGCGGCCAGGCCCGCCGTCAGCGACACGCTGCCCTCGACCTCGAGCTTGCCCGACATGCTGCGGTTGACGGAGCCCTTGATCTCCAAATCCAGATAGAGACCGATCCCTTCGGGAGGCTCGATCTTGAACGCAAAGACGCCGGTGACGCCCGAGCCCCAGGTCGGCGCCAGCCCATCGAGCAACATGCCAACCTGCGTGAAGGACGAGACCTTGTGAGGCGCGCTGCGGGGCGCTTCATAGACGTGCGACGTGCTGCTCGTCGTCCCGCCAACGGCCCAGATGTATTCGAATGGCTTGGGGACTTCGACCGGTTTGAGGGTTTGGAAGTACTTCTCACCCTTGTGACGGATCAGGCGCTCGCGCGCCAGCGTGATGGTCTTGGGCGAGTACTTCGTCGGGTGAGTGATGACCTCCTCCAGCTGGTCATCCGTCACCGCCGGAGTTCCCACGGTGGTCTCATCGACGACGACGGGACCGCCCTTCGGGTCGCCGTCGCCGGGGCCTTTCGTGGGCCCGTCGCCCTCTTTGAGCTGAACCGGCGCGAGCGCCGCTTCGCCCTGCTCGAAGCTCATGCCGCGGAGCTGTGTGCGCAGCCCGCGCGAGCCACCGGCCGATGCGGCGTCCGGTCCGGCCTGCTTGCCGTCGGCCATCTGCACGCCCTTCTGGATTGCCTTCGGTGCGGTGAACATCGCTCGAACCCCTTTGAATCTGAAGGCAATATGGATTTGAGAGGGCCACGGGCGGCGGTCGTCCGAGAGTCCGGCTGCGCATGGCCTCGGTGATCGCGCCGCGTGTGAGGTCGTCGGCGCGCACAGACACACCGCGCGTGTGCTTCGCTGCGCGGGTTTCCGGGACCGACCGTCACGTTCGAGGCGACTCTATGGAGCGTCTGTGCGTTTCACAACGAACGTCTGCGCGGTGTCAGACCCGTGTTAGGGGTAGGCCTTGGGCACGCGGCGACCTTCACGCCAGCGACGCGCGAGCGGCCCACGTAGCGGGCGCCTCGACGCCGCCTGGTGAATCGCCTACCTTGGCCGCCATGGCGCTGAACTTCGGGGGCAGGCGCTTCAAGCGCTTCGCGCATTCGCTGGGGCCCCTGCCCCGGTCACCGCGCCGAGCTCCGCTTGGCGCGGCCTTCGCGAAGAAGGACCAGGCGCTGGACAGCTCCTCGTTCGGATCCGCGGTAGGCCACGCAGAGCTGCCGGTCAGCAATGTCGTCTGGTCCGAGGTGCCAGCCGGGACCGAACACCCCTTCGAGGCCAGTGAGCGCGACCGCTACCTGGATCCGCTCGTCCTGGCGCGCGGCGGCATGGGGCGGGTGTCGACGGTGACCGACAAGCGCCTCCTCCGCGAGGTCGCGCTCAAGGAGGTGCAGCCCGACGAGCCCGACGCCGCGGGACTCGAGCGCCGGCTCGCCCAGGAGGCCTGGATCACCGCACAGCTCGAGCACCCCGGCATCGTGCCGGTCTACGACGCCGGCAAGGGGACGCGCGGGCGCCTCTTCTTCACGATGCGCTTCATTCGCGGGCACTCGTTGGCGGCGGCGCTCGCGGCGCGCGAGCTCGACGAGGCGGCCCTCCTGCGCCACTTCCTGGCCGTGTGCCAGGCGATGGGCTACGCCCACGCGCGCGGCGTCGTCCACCGCGATCTCAAGCCGGCCAACATCATGCTCGGCGCGTTCGGCGAGACGCAGATCGTCGACTGGGGCGTCGCCCGCGTCCTGGGAGGCGGTGGTGCCGACGCCGACCACCCCGCGGGCTTCGCGCACGCCGCCATTCCCGACGGGCTCGAGGCGCGGACGCAGGCCGGAGCGCGCGTCGGAACGCCCGCCTACATGAGCCCCGAGCAGGCGAACGCCGAGCCCGCCGCTCCGCTAGGCCGCGCCTCGGACGTCTGGTGCCTGGGCGCCATCCTCTTCGAGATCGTCGCCGGGCGCCCGCTCTCGGATGGGTTGACGGCGGCCGAGATCTACCGACGACTGGAGCGTGGCCCGCTCCCGCGACTCGAGGACGTGAGGCCGTCGGCGTCGCCCGAGCTCGCGGCGGTGGTCGCGCGTGCCCTGCATCTCGACCCCGCCGAGCGCTACCCAGATGCGCGACACCTCGCCGACGACATCGCCGCCTACCTCGACGGTCGCCGCGTCGACGCCTACCGCTACTCCGTCCGGGACATGGCCAAGCGCTTCGGCCGTGCCTTCCGGATCCCGCTCCTGGTGGCGGCGGCGGCGATCGTCGCGATCGCCATCGTGTTCGCACTGTCGTTTGCGCAGACGCTCGACGAGCGCGACCGGGCGCAGGCCGCCGAGACCGCCGCCGAGGCCTCGCGCGAGCGCGCGAGCGCCGCCGAGCAACACGCGACGCGCGCCTTCGACCGCGCCGAGCGCAGCTACGCGGTCCTGCTCGTGCAGCGCGCACGCGAAGCCCAGCGGCATCACGCCCAGGCCGAACCGAGCTCCTCGCGGCGCACGCCCTCTTGCGGATCCCGTCCCCCGAGGCGCGCGGCGTCCTCGCGCGCTATGGCGCCCACGCGCGTGCCGAGCGCCGCGCCGTCGACGTCGCTCCCGCCTGTACGAGCGGAGCGCTGTCCCCACGCGGGACCCATCTCCTGTGCCTCGAGCCCGACGGCACGTCCCTCTGGACGATGACCCCCGACCCACACGCGGCCTTCGCGCTCGAGCTGCGTTGGCGCGTCCCCGGCCGCTACGACGAGGCAGCGTTCATCTCGGACGCGCGCGTCTTGGTCGCCGACACCGCGTGGCACGCCAGGACCTTGCTCGACGTCGAGACCGGCGCCGAGCTGCCGCTCGCGGTCCCGATGGTCGCCGCGCGCGTGAAAGCGGCCGCTGGGGTCGTGCTCGGAGACGATGGCCTGGGCGGGCTCGTGGTCTGGCGCGAGGCCACGGCGAGCGGGATCCGCGTGGACGCACCCATGCGCGAGCCATGGGCGGTGAGCGGCGACGGCCGCGTGGCGGTGGTCTACGACGAGCAAGCGGTCCGCCCCGTGCGCATCGACCTCGCCGCCGGGACCCGCGTCGAGATGGCGACGCTGCCCTTTCGCGAGCAGGGCCCGATCAGCGTCGCACTCGATCACACGGGCGGGCACGCGGCCTTTGGCGGCACGCGCGGCGAGCTCGTGGTCGTGGCCGTCGCGGACGGCGCACTCCTTTGGCGGGAAAGCGTGACCGGGCGCGCGCTGGTCCACACGCTCTGGTCCCCCGGCGATCGTTGGCTCGCCGTGCGCGACGAGCGCGGCTGGATTTCGATTCACGACGCGCGCAACACGATTCGGCTCGATCTGCCGCGCACGGCGGCGTCGCACATGTCATGGCGCGAGCACGACGGCGGGCTCGAGCTCGTGACGTACGGCGCCGAGTTCAGCGTCTATCGCCTGCCGGCGCGACCGAGCGCGACGAGGTATCGGGCCACGACCGGGATGGCCACGCTCGCCCTGAACCCACGCGGCGACTGGGTGGCGCTCCCCGCGGGAAGCGGCGCAGTCCGCGTGCACGGCGTCGCGACCGGCGAGCTGATCGGCGAGCTGCCGGGCGATGGGCACGCCGTGGCCAAAGACGCCGCGTTCGTGCACGGCGGGGACGACGCCTTGGCGATCACCTGGCCCGGCCATTTTTCGCTCGGCGTGTGGCGACCGGGACGCGACCTCGCGACGACGACCGTCGATACCGGGGCCAATTTTCGACGCGTGATCGCGGCCGCCAACGGCGACATTCTAGCCGCGGGCTACGGGAGAGAGATGTTTCATTTCGCAGGCAGCCTCGCTTCGGGGTTCGAGGCGGACCCCCGCGAGGCCTTTGCGAAACATGTCGCAGGCAGACTCGCTTCGGGGTCCGAGGCGGACCCCAGCAAGGCCTTTGCGAAACATGTCGCAGGCCGCCTCGCTTCGGGGTCCGAGGCGGACCCACGCGAGGCCTTTGCGAAACATTTCGCAGGCAGCGCGCGGCGAGACTTCGCCTTGGGTGACGGTGGCTCCCCGATCGATGCGGTTGCGACCCCCGACGGTCGCGTGCTCGCGTGGCTCTCCTCGCGCGGCGGGATCGAGGCGGCGACCGGCGATCGCGAACGGCTCGGAGTGCCGCGGCTCGTCACCGACGCGCCGGGCGCGACACGCATCGCACTCAGCGGGGACGGGCGCCTGCTGGCGATCGCGCGACCCGGTGACGTCCGGCTCGTCGACCTCGCGAGCGGCCAGCTGATCCGATCGGTCACCGTCCCCGGTGCGCGCATATGCGAGGTGGCACTTTCGCCGCGTTCGACAGACCACGCGCAGCTCGCGGCCGGAACGATCGACGGGGAGGTGTGGCTCTGGGATGTCGCAGGGACTCTGCAGATGATCGGCGCGGGGCACACCGAGCGCGTCTCCGGCCTCGCGTTCGGACCGGACGGTGACTGGCTCCTGAGTGCCGGCTGGGATGGCGTCGCGCTGCGCTGGGATCTCCGCGGGCTCGCGACCCCGCCACACCGGCTGGTGCAACAACTCGAGCGTGCGTGGGGCCAAGGGATCGACCACGCCGTGCACGCGGATCTGCGCTGAGCACGCCGAGGGCGAGCCGGTCCGATGCGATCAACCGACGCTATGGTATCGTCGGCCTCATGCGTGCCACTGCCTGCTTTCGGCTCCCCGACGGACGAACGGCCGAGCTCGGTCACGGCGACATGATCGGCAGGCTCGAGTCCGCGGCGCTCCACCTTTCGGATCCGCGCATCTCCGAGGCACACGCCATGGTCAGCTGGCGGGGGACCGCGCTGAAGCTCTTGGCCTTGCGCGGGCGGCTCAGCGTGCAAGGGGCGCGGCTCGCGGACATCGAACTGCACCGAGGCCTGGTCGTCGAATTCGCGCGCGACTTTGCCTTGGAGGTCGTGGAGGTGCAGCTCCCGCAGCGCGTCCCGGCGCTGCGCGTCGCGGCAATGCAAGAGCGCGTGGTGAGCGGCGTCTGCTCGCTGTTCGCATCACCTGCCGCCGAGCTACGCGCGGGCCTTCATCCCGGCGCTGTGGCGCACGTGTGGGTCCGAGGCGGCACGTTCGTCTTGCGGCAGGCGGGCGCGCCGGACCAGGTCTTGGCGCACGGTGACGTCGTCGACGTTGGTGGGATCATCCTCGAGGTCCTGGAGATGGCGCTGGGCGCCCAGGGCCAATACGTGACGACCGCGAGCGGCGGGCTCGCCGCCCCCCTCGAGCTGGTGGCACGCTATGAAAGCGTCTGCATCTATCGGAAGGACGAGCCCGCGCTGGTGCTCACCGGGATCTCCGCGCGCATCCTGAGTGAGCTCGTGACCTTCGGGGTGCCGGTGCCGTGGACGACGGTCGCGCGGGAGATTTGGCCGGACGACGAGGCGGGCGAGGACCTGCGCGTCAAGTGGGACGTCAACGTCGGCCGACTGCGTAGGAAGCTGCGCGACGCGCGGATCCGGATGGATCTGGTCCGCTCGGATGGTCACGGGAACATCGAGCTCTTGCTCGATCAGGGCGACGTCGTGCGCGACGAGACCTGATCCAGGTTCCCGACGATCCACGTTCCAGCGGTCCGCTGTGCATCGGCCGCCGCTCTTCCGTCTGGCCGTGCTGCGCGCCGCGAGCGGCGCTTGCCCGCGCGCCGAATTGGACCTCGATGCGCGCCAAGGCTTGCGGTAAGGAGAGGCCCAGCGCCTGGAGGCCCGATGCGTCATCAACATGGAAAGCGCGACGGTCGAGCGCCGGCGCAGGTCCACGCGGCGCGCGGGTCGCCCGCACCCGCGCCCAAGTCTTCTCCGAAGCCCGCGCCGAAGGTGACGCCGAGGCCTGCGCCCAAGCCCGAGGCCGGCGACGCTCAGGCCGCGCGGGCCGCACAGAAAGCGCCTTCGGACGTGGTCGTCGACGGCTACTCCGAGCGCTGGGTGCGGCGCGGCTTCCCGTGGGTCTATCCTAAGGAGGTGCGGGCGGGCGAGCTGCGCGCCGGGGCCGAGGTCGTCGTGCGCGCGATGAGCGGCGAGGCGCTCGGGCGCGGGATCGCCGACGCCGCCGGGCGCTGGCTCGCGGTCCGCCTCTTCCGTCACGACACGGGCCCGCTCGACCACGCGTTCTTCGCCGCGCGCGTCGCTGAGGCGCAGGCCCTGCGCGACACGGTCATCGACGCGGGCACGACCGGCTACCGCGTGGTCAACGCGGAGAACGACGGGCTGCCGGGGATCCGCATCGACCGCTGGGGCGAGCACCTCGTTCTCGCGCTCGACACGCCGGCCCTGCGCGGCTTGGTCGACCCGCTGGTCGCCGCTCTCGCCCAGCGCTTCGCGCCCCAGAGCATCCATCTCTGCTACCGGCCGGACGCGCGCGACGCGGGCGCACTTGGGGCCGTCCCCGACCCGACCCTCGTTCACGGCACGGCGCCGACCGAGCCCGTCATCGTCCGCGAGCGCGGTCTGAAGTTCGGCGTCCTTCCCGCGGAGGGCCCCGACGTCGGGCTCTACGCCGACATGCGCGCGACGCGGGCGTGGCTCGAGCCGCACTGGAAAGGCACGCGCGTCCTCAACACGTTCGCGTACACGGGCGCCTTCTCGGTCGCCGCGGCCGCGCACGGGGCGGCCCGCGTCGTCACGGTGGATCTCTCCGAGAAGTACCTGGCGCGCGCCAAGGCCAACTTCGTGCTGAACGACCTCGAGATCGACGAGGCCGAATTTGTCCCCGACGACGTCTTCCGCGCGTTCGATCGCCTGCGCCGCAAGGGCGAGATGTTCGATCGCGTCATCGTCGATCCGCCGAGCTTCTCTCACAGCGAGGAAGGCAAATGGTCCGTCGAGAAGGACTACCCGCGCCTCGTCGCGGCCGCCTGCCGCGTGCTCGGGCCGGGCGGGTGGCTCATCGCCGCGAGCAACCTCGGCGAGCTCTCGCCCCACAAGTTTCGTGAGCCGCTCGACGAAGGGATCCGGCGCGCCGGGCGCCAAGCGCAGGAGCTCTTCTTCGGCGGCCAGAGCCCCGACTTCCCGGCCGCGATGTGGTTCCCCGAGGGGCGCTACCTGAAGGTGGGCGTGTGGCGCATCCTCGGCGCCGCGGAGGGCGCGTGATGCGCGCGCTCGAGTTCTGCCGCTTCGGCGGTCCCGAGGTCCTCGCGCTCGGCGAGCGGCCAGTGCCCGAGTTGGCGCCCGGTACGGCGCTTGTGCGGACGCACGCGATCGGACTCAACTACGCCGACGTCTATCGGCGCCAGGGAAACTACCACCTCGAAGGCGAGCCGCCTTGGGTGCTCGGCTACGAGGCCGCGGGCGTCATCGAGGCGCTCGTCCCGCCCGCAGAAACCGCCGGCGCGCAGCCGTCATGGGTGTGCGCCGTCGGCGATCGCGTCGCGTTCGCGGACGTGCCGCACGCCAACGCCGAGCTCGTGCGTGCGCCGCTCGATCGGCTGGTCCCGGTGCCCGATGCGCTCGGGCTCGACACCGCCGCCGCCGTTCTTCTGCAAGGCCTCACGGCCCAGTATCTCATCGACGACAGTCGCGCCTTGCGAGCGGGCGAGACGGTGCTGGTCCACGCCGCCGCGGGCGGGGTCGGGCTCCTGCTCGTCCAGCTCGCGACCCTCCGCGGCGCCCGCGTCATGGCGCTCTCCTCGAGCGACGAGAAGCTCGCGGCCGCACGCGCCGCGGGCGCCACCGAGGTCGCGCGCTACGACAGCGACTGGGTCGCGGCCGCCAAGGCCTTCGGCGCTGGCGGGGTCGATGTCGTCTACGACTCGGTCGGCACGACGCTATGGGACAGCCTGGCGGCCGCGCGGATCGGCGGTCAGGTCGTCTTCTACGGCATGGCCGGCGGCGAGCCGCCGATGGTCGATCCGCGCCGCCTGATGGACCGGTCCCAGACCCTCACCGGCGGCGATCTCTGGAACGTCCTGACCTCGCATGAGGCCCGTCTCGTGCGCTCGCGCGCGTTATTTGCAGCGGTATGCAACGGTCAGCTCGCGGTCCACATCGCGGCGCGCGTGCCGCTTGCCGACGGCGCGAGCGCGCACCGCCTGCTCGAGAGTCGGCGCACGTCGGGCAAGGTGCTGCTCATCCCGTGATCGCGCGCGACGCTTGCCCGCTCGGCCTCCGGTGGGCATACAGGACGTGGGGGGATTTCGCTCGCGCCGAGCGCTGTGCTCGCCTCCCGGGATGTGCCCATGCTCGCTGGAAAGCCCCTCTTGGTGTCGCTGTCGGCGTCGTTCGCCGTGCTAGCCGTCGCGTTCGCCGCGTGCGAGCGCCCGGTCGTCGTGCGCGCCGAAGAGGCCGCGCGCGGCCCGATCATCGCTCACCCGGTGCGCACGCTCGAGGGCGATCGCATGAACCTCGGCCAGTTCCGCGGCCAGGTGCTGCTCATCGTCAATACCGCGTCCGAATGCGGCTACACGTCGCAGTACACGGCGCTCGAGACGCTCTTTCGGCGCTACGAAGCGCGCGGCCTGCTCGTGCTCGGCTTCCCGTCGAACGACTTCATGGGACAAGAGCCGGGCGACGCCAAGCAGATCCGCAAGTTCATCACCGAGGCCTACGGCATCACGTTCCCGATGTTCGAGAAACAGACCGTCGCGGGGCGCGAGAAATCGCCGCTCTACCGCACGCTGACCGACGATCTCCCGGGCGATCTCGCGGGCGAAATCGGCTGGAACTTCACGAAGTTCCTGGTCGATCCGAGCGGCCACGTGGTCGCGCGTTTCCCGACCGACGTCGACCCGCTCGACGCCGGGATCATCAGCGCGATCGAGGCGAACCTCCCGGTCAAGTAGCCCACGACCGGCAGGCCCCATCGCCCCCCACCGCGTCATCGGCGCGGGTCACGGCCCGTTCGCCGCGCCCGGGCTCGGGGTCGCGTCGCTCGCGAAGTCACTCGCATTCTGGTTCGTGTCCGCCCCGTCCGGGCTCCGCGCGATCGACGCCCCCGCGGCCGCGGGCGCCGGCTCCGGGCTCCCCTCGCCGGCCTGGGTCGTGCCCGCGCCGAAGGTGCCGTACGCGACCGCATCCACGATCGACGCCCCGTTCCGCAGCTGCACCGAGTCGGGCCCGTTCTGGAAATCGACGCCCGCGACGAGCTGCGCGCTGGCCTTCAGCGTCGCGTTCGCCGCCGTGTCGACGACCAGGTAGTACCCCGACGCGGGGATGGTGCCGCTCAACGCGACGGTCTTGTACGTCGCACCGTCGCCGCCATTGATGCCCACCAGCGACCACCCCGCCAGCGACGTCCCGGGCGGTCCCTTGATCTCGACGAAGACGTCGTCGTCGGCCCCGACCGTGTCGTAGAGGACCTCGTTGACGACGATGCCGCTTGGCGGATCCGGCACCGGGCCGACGCTCGTTCCGTCTGGGTTTGGCTCCTTCCCGCAGGTCGGCCCGCACGAAACGAACCCCGGGCAGACCATCGTCGCGTCGTAGTCATAGCGATACACGTCGCGATCGTTCGTCTCGACGACCCCGTGGAGCCGGCCGAGCGCGTCGGAGACGGCGTACGCGTTCTGGAAGTACCGGTTGCTGACGTCCTCCATTCGGTCCAGCTCGGCGCTGTTCCACGCGGCCCCGGACGTCCCGCTCGAGGACCAGACGATCGCCCCCGTGGTCGTGCGCCAGTCCGCATCGAGACTGCCGACGTCGCCCATGACAACGCGCCCCTGGGGATCGAGCGCCATCGTGCTGCGCGCGCCGTGGCGGATGGGAACCGCCGGGGCCCCCGCCGAAAACGCGGTTCCGATCCCGCTGTTGAGGAACCAGAGCCCGTCACCACCGATGACGGGCGCCAACACGATCGCGCGTCCGTCCGGGGTCCCGGCCACGCTGAAGTCGATGAACGACGTGCTCGCGATCCTCGCCGTCGCCGCCGTCCCGATGCGCACCTGAATCGCGCCCTCGTCGTTGCTGTGCGACCACGCGACGACCGGACGACCGGCGCCGTCGACGTCGAGATCGAAGCGGTAGATCGTCCCGCCCTCGAAGACGACGGTGGGCTCGCTCCATGCGCCGTTCGCGAACGTCATGTAGAGGAGCGTCGGACCCTCTCGATAGGTCTCCGCAAGGCAATGCCAGACGCCGCCCCGAACCGCGAGGCGCGCGTCCACTGGACTCCACGAGGGTCCCGGGAGGTACGCCGTCGACTCCGTGCACGCCGTGCCGTTGGCCGCGCACTGCAGGAGCGTCACGTCGTTCGCGAAGGACGCGTCCGAGCCTACGACCCCGAACGTCTCCCCTTCGCCTGCCAGGGCGATGTTGTAGCCGAACGCATGCGGCAGCGTGATGTCCTCGGCCGCGGCGCCCGGACGAAGACGAAACACCTTCGTCGCGGGCTGCTCCTGCACCCAGCCCGGCGCGAACCACACCTCGGTGCCGGACGCCGCCATCGCGTGTACTGGCGCGCCGAACGTCGTGACCGCCGGATCCCCCCAGCCGTGGACGACCGTGCGCTTGACCGGCGTCGCGCTGCACTCCGCGCACCCGAACCACTCGTCGGTCTTACTGTCGCAGTCGTCGTCGACCCCGTTGCAGATCTCGAAGGGCTCGGGGCCGCACTTGCCGCACGCGTTCTTGACCCCCTCGTCGGTGCCCCCGTCGCAGTCGTCGTCCTTACCGTTGCAGGTCTCCACCGGGAGCGCGCCGCACTGACCGCACGCGTTCAGAAGCCCCTCGTCGGTCGCACCGTCGCAGTCGTTGTCGCGCGCGTCGCACGTCGACTCAGTACCCTGGTAATGCGACGAATGTGACGCGAAATCGGACGCTTGGCAGGTCCACCCCGCGAGCCCGCGACAGCTCGCGCGGCTCCCTGCGCACACGCCGCGCTGCTCGCCGCACGTCGGCGCCTGGCCGATCTCGGCGGCCTCGTCCGTCCCCCCGTCGCAGTCGTCGTCCTTGCCGTTGCAGGTCTCGGTCGGGGACGCTCCGCAGTGCCCGCACAGGTTCGGCGTGCAGCACACGCCCCCCTCGCAGATCCCGGCGCCGCAGTCGTCGGCGACGCCGCAATGGCCGCCCAGCGCGCACGGGCCACACGGGCCGCCGCAGTCCGGGTCGGTTTCGCCGCCGTTCTTCAGGTGATCCGTGCAGCTCGTGCACGTCTTGGCACCGCCCGCGTCCGAGCAGCGTCCCGAGGCGCAATCGCCGCCGACCCCACAGGCGATCCCATCGAGGCACGCAACGCAGCCGCCGCCGCAATCCACCCCGGTCTCGGCGCCGTTCTTGGCGCCGTCGGTGCAGCTCGAGCAGCGCCCGTCCGCGCAGCGGCCCGAGGTGCAGTCCTCGCTCTGCCCGCACGCGGCGCCGTCGCTGCAGTCCGGGCAGTGGCTGCCGCCGCAGTCGCGGTCGCTCTCGGCGCCGTTGCGGATCTCGTCCTCGCAGCTCACGCACACGGCGCCGGAACATTGCACCGACGCGCAATCGTCGGGCACGGCGCAGCGCTCGCCGTCGACGCAGTCGTCGCAGGGGCCGCCACAGTCGGTGTCGCTCTCGCCGCCGTTCAGGACCGCGTCGGTGCAGCTCGGATCGCGGCAGATCCCGAAGATGCAGGTCGCCGAGAGGCAATCGCCGGGCACGCGGCACTTGAGGCCGGTGGCGCACGCGGTGCACGGGCCGCCGCAGTCCAGATCGGACTCGCCCGGCGACAACGCTGCGTCGCTGCAGGTCGCCGACTCGTCGCACAGATGATCGGTGCAGACGCCCGAGCGACAGTCGGTCAGCGCGTTGCAGGGTTGGCCGGCCGCGCAACCAGGGCAGGTGCCGCCGCAATCGACGCCGGTCTCCGGGCCGTTCTTGCGCTGGTCGGTGCAGGTCGGGGCGTCCGCGAGGCAGAAGCCACCCTCGCACGCGCCGGAGAAGCAATCGGTGCCGACGCGGCAGACGAGGCCGGTTGCGCAAAGGTCGCAGGTGCCGCCGCAGTCGACGTCCGACTCGGGCCCGTCGACGACGCCGTTGTCGCAGGTCGCGCGCCCGGCCGCGGCGGTTTGGGCGGGCGAGGAGCAGGCGGCGGCACCGAGGAGCAGGCCGACCCCGAGGGCGGTGCGCGTAGCGAATAGGATGGCCGCGAGGCGTGGGTCCCGGATCGAATGCACAGGCGCGCTCCTGGCGCGGAGTGGGCCGCGTGATGATAACGACGGAATTAGAGACACGGTACCCGCTCTCCGGTCAACCTGCCAACCACGAGCACGCGCTATTTCACGTGATCGGGTCATGGCGTGGCGGCCACCCATACGTCACTGGCGGCGCGGCGCTGATCGGAGACGATGCTTGCACCGTCGCGCAAGAATGCGAGCAGGCTCGCGTCGCCGGCGCCGCCGGTCGAGGCCGCCACGCGACCCCGCTGGCGCCGGCCTGTACGTGTCCGTCATCAGGGCTGATGCGCGGTCGCGACCTCAGGGGTTGTTGGGCTGCCCGAGTTCGTCGCAGCGGAAGGACAGGCTGGGTTCCTCCCGTGCCAGCCACCGTGCCTGCGCTGGCGTCAGCACGAGTTGGTACGAGCGCTCGCCGGCTGTCAGCGCCGCATTCCCCGAAGTTCGGTAGCCTGCCGCGCTCAGGGCTCGGGCGCGCTCGACGCTCAAGGGACCTTCGAAATCCGTCCAGAGAAGCCACACTGGCTCGCGGTGCAACGCGGCCTCGCCGGGTCCTTGGCAGATCAGTCGAGCCCCCTGGTTCAGCTCGTGAAGGACCTCTGGGGGCGTGGCGGTCGGCGTGGGCGAGGCCTCGGATGTCACGGGCCCGCCGGCGCAGCCTGCCTGCGAGACAAGAGCAAACGTCATGAGAGTCCGTAGCGTCATGGGGCACTCCGTGAGGGTCGAACGCAGGGTGTGTGAATGCGATTCACAAACCAAGTGTGATCATGCTTCACACTGCGAACAAGGCGTGACCGCATAACCCCGTTCGCCCACCGATGGGGCGGCCGTGAATGGCACCGGCGACGTCGCGAGGTCGGCCAGCGAGCGAACTCGGGCTCAGCCGACGAGCGGCACGGCGATCCCGACTTGGCGCGCACGTGCCCGCGCCACGAGCAGCCGCGCGACCGCGAGGTCCTGAACCCCGAGCCCGGTCGAGTCGAAGAGCGTGATGTCCGTCTCGCTCGCGCGCCCCGGCGTCCGGTCGGCCAGGACGTCGCCGAGGCTGCCCGCGATTGCGTCCTCGCTGAGCGCGCCCTCGTGCAGCGGCACGTTCACCTCGCCCGAGTGGAACGCCTGCGCCGGGTCGTCGACGAAGATCCGACACGCCACCAAGAGCGCCGTCTCGAGCTCCTGCTTGCCCTCGGCGTCGGCCCCCATCGCGTTGATGTGAGCACCCGGGCGCACCATGTCGCGCCGGATGATCGGGTGCGCGCCCGGCGTGCTCGTGCAGACGATGTCGCACCCGGCCGCCTCGGCGATGCTCCCGACGCGCCCGCCGAACGCTGCGGCCAGCGCCTGCGCCGCGTCGGGACGCAGATCCGCGAAGACCAGATCGCGGAGTTCTGGGTGGGTCACCTGATGCGCGAGCGCCATCGTGCGCGCCTGGACCCCCGAGCCCACGAACCCAATCGAGCGCGCCTCGGGGCGCCCGAGCGCACGCGAGGCGACCGCCGCCGCCGCGCCCGTGCGCACGGCCGTCAACCACGTCGCATCGAGCACCGCCAGCGGCCGCGCGGTCGCCGGATCCGAGAGGATGAAGATCCCCATCACCGCGGGCAGCCCGTGGCGCGACGGGTTCTGCGGATGCGAGTTGACCCACTTCACGCCGGCGGCGCCGTCCAGGAACGATGGCATCGCGCGGAAGTCGCCACCGTGCTCCGGCAGCGGCAGATACACCTTCGGCGGCATGCGCGTGTGACCCTGGGCGTGGGCGATGAAGGCGTCGGCCACGGCGCGGACCGCCTCGGGCATGTCGGTGAGGGCCTCGACGTCGGCCCGGGTCAGGACGAGCGTCAGGTGCGTGATGGGCGTCATGGGGTCGGTCGGTGTCATGCGCGGAACCCAGCACGCGGGGGCCCCGAGCGCAAGGGGCACGGCCGCCCGGACCGCACCAGAAGGGCTCGGGAGCACGTGCGACCCATCACGCCCCGGCCGCGTCGATTTTGGTGTCGGATGCGTGCGCGATCGTGTGTAGGATGCCGCCGCTTTGGCGCTCAGCGATGGGGGACTGTGATGCGAACGATCTTCGGTGTACTCGGTTTGGTGGCGGCGGTCGGGATGACCGCGTGTGGCGATGACAAGGTGACCACCGGCGGCGACACCGCCGTGACGAACCCGACCTCGGCGGACACGACCGCGGCCGAGACGACCGTCGCAGAGACGACGGCGGCCGAGACCAGCGTCGCGACCGAGACGACCGAGACCGACACCAACGTCGCCACCGAGACGACCGAGACCGACACCAACGTCGCCACCGAGACGACCGAGACCGACACCAACGTCGCGACCGAGACGACCGAGACCGACACCAACGTCGCCACCGAGACCACCGAGACGGACACCAACGTCGCCACCGAGACCACCGCGACGGACACCAACGTCGCCACCGAGACGACCGAGACGGACACCAACGTCGCCACCGAGACCACCGCGACGGACACCAACGTCGCGGACACGGCGGCCGAGACCGAGACCACGGGCCCGACGGCAACCGAGCAGATCCAGGCCGTCCTCGACGCGCTCGGCACCGGCGCCACGGCGGCCGGGCCCTTCACCGTCGCGGGCGCCTATGTCACCTACCTCAAGCCCGCGATCGGCGAAGGCACGGACGTGAAGGGCTTCTTCATCCAGGGCGTGCAGGCCGGTCCGGCCCTCTTCGTCGAGTGGTCGGGGACGCCGGCGGTCGCGGCCGGTGACGTCGTCACGGTGGCCTTCGCGACCGTCGCTCGCAACCACACGCCGCCCACGGCCCTGGACGTCACCGCCGTCACCGTGTCCGCCAGCGGCAAGCTCGCCGAGGTCAAGGCGCTCGCGCAGGACCTCACCGCCGTCGACTTCGTGACCACGCTCGGGCAGTACGAGAACGAGCTCATCGACATCGCCGGCGACGTCACCAGCCTGCGCGCCCCGGCGGGGATCGGCTTCGAATCCGTCAAGTTCGACAACGACGTTCTCACCGCGTCGCCGAACCTCGAGCTGCGCTACCCCGCGGCGATCGGGCCCCACATGGACCTCGGCCCCGGGTGCGGGTTCATACTCCTGGGCGTCCCGGTCTGGCGCTTCGATGCGCGCGCCCAGGTGCTCTTCTTCGACGTCCTGGAGCTCGAAGTCACCTGCGACGCACCGAAGGTCGTCGGCGCCAAGTCGCTCGGACCCACGAGCGTCGCGGTCATGTTCGACCGCGCGATCGATGCCGCCAGCATCGATGCGGTGGCGGCGCAGTTCACCTTCAACGGAGGCCTCGCAGCATCGAACGCCGTCGTCGACGGCCGCACGGTCATCGTCACGACGGGCCACCAGACTGGCGGCCAGGACTACACGGTGACGGTCGACGACTCCGTGGCCGACGTCCTCGGAGCCGGCGTGGACGCCGCCGCCAACACCGCGATCTTCAAGGGCTTCGCCCCCGCCAACCACCTCCTCATCAGCGAGTTCGACTACGATCAGGAGGGCACGGCCGCGGACGGAATGGAGTTCGTCGAGATCTTCAACCCGACCGACGCCGATGTGTCGCTCGTCGGATGGAAGCTCGTCGGCATGAACGGGGAGACCGGGACGTCCTACAAGACGATCGCGCTCGACGCGGCCGTCGCGGTGCCCGCCCACGGCTACCTGGTCGTTGGCTCGAAGAACCTGATCGAACGATTCACCCTTGCCCCCGACCCGAAGGTGGTCACGCTGCGCTTCGGCACGGGGGCGACCAACGAGACCAATCAGCTCCAGAACGGCGACCCGGACGCGCTGCGCCTCGAGAGCGCCGGGGGGCTGGTCGATGCGGTATCCTATGAGGGCAGCGTCACCGGCTCGGTCGAGGGCACCGGGCTCCTCCGACTCGTCGGGCAGTACGACGAAGGCAAGTTCCTCATCAACGACTTCCAGCGCTGCCCCGACGCCGGGGACACGGACGACAACAGCAAGGACTTCAAGTTGAGCTTCCCGCCGTCGCCCGGTGTCGTAAACGGCTGCGGGGCGCCCCAAGCGCTGCGCTGACCGGAGCCGGCGGGGGCGTTCGAAAGGACTTGCGAGCGTGCTCGAACCGGCTACTCTCGCGCGCCTTGCCGCGCACTGTGAGCGCGGCTGCGTGCAAAGGAAGTCCGATGCGTCCCTCGCTGCTCGGTCATGCAATCGTGGGTCTGATGGTTGCGTCGCTCGGCGGCGCGTGCGGCGGTAAGAAAGTCGAGGCCGACGCGGCGGTCGCGACGCCGACCGTGGCTGCCACGGTTGCTACCCCCGAGGATACGGTCGTCGCGGCCGTGCCGGATACGGCCGCGGCCGCACCCGAAACTGTCGAGGAGGCCACCGCCGCGCCAGTCGGCGACGACGCGGCAGGCACGTCCGAGGCCGTCGTGGCCGCCGAGGATGCCGCGCCCGCCGACGACGCCGTGGTCGCCGCGGAAGGTGATGCCGAGGCGGTCGCGAACACAGACGACGCGACCGCGGGCACCGAGAAGACGTTCGCCCAGATGAGCGACGACGAGCGCAAGGACTTCATGAAGAAGGTGGTGCTGCCCAAGGTGCGGCCCGCGTTCCAGAGCGCCGATCCGAAAGAATTCGCGAAGATGAACTGCGCCACGTGCCACGGACCGAACGCGCGCGAGGCGAAGTTCGAGATGCCCAATCCGAAGCTCCTCAAGCTCCCGAGCACGCCCGCCGGCTGGAAGAAGCTCGCCGAGAAAGAGGGCAAGATGATGGCCTTCATGAAGGACGAGCTCACGCCGATGATGGCCGAGCTGCTTCACGAGGCGCCCTTCGACCCCAAGACCGGCAAGGGGTTCGGCTGCTTCGAGTGCCACACCAAGGAGTAGCACGCGCGGCGTGTGCGATAGTTGGTGTACCAACGAATGCCCGCAGGCCGTTCAAAATGGCCTGTATCCTAGGAGCAAGCGAGCCGAGCGCGGAGGCGACCTTTGGGTCGCCGCACAAGCGAGCGAGCGCCGCGACGACGGAGACAGGCCATTTTCAACAGCCTGCCTCCTAACCGAGGAACGTCCGATACGCCGGGTTATCCGTCTCGTCCGAGAACGGGTAGCCGAGTTCGCCGAGGGCCTCGGTCCATTCGGCGCGGTCCTCGGCCGGGACCTGCATCCCGGCGA
>SXIE01000500.1 GCA_005772945.1 Pseudomonadota bacterium | reverse complement strand
GTCCGAGGTCGAGTCCGAGGTCGGTGTCGACTCCGAGACCGGCGGCGGGGGCGGCGGTACCTGCGAGCTCGCGAGCGACTGCACCCCGACCGAAGCCAACCCCTGCGCCGTTTGGACGTGCAACCAAGGCGCCTGCGAAAAGAGCGCGGCGAACGAGGGCGGCGCGTGCGACTCGGGCAACCCCTAGCGAGGCCCGGTGCGATAAGGGGGCGTGCGAGCCGCACGACTACGTCGCGACGGGCGTGGCCTGCGGACGCGCCGCCTGCACCAACGGCTTCGCCCCCGAGTTTGGGGCCTGCGACGCGGACCACGTCTGCCGAACCGCCCCGGCCCCGCTCGGCGAATCGGCGGCGGCCGGCGACTGGTTCGTCGTCTTCGAGGACGACGACGTCGGCAGCGGCGCTCTCGTCGGCGCGAGCGTCACGCGCACCGCCACCATGACCTTCACCGCAGCGGGCACGGTCATCCTCGACGACCGCGCGTCGACCTGGCCCGACGACACCTACCCCGAGTGGACGAACGGCACACCATTCTGCCAGACCTGGGACGGCCGGCTGAACTTCGGCACGCTCGCGAGCACCTGGTTCAGCGGGGCGGTCGCCTCCGACGGCCAGGTCTTGGTCGCCGCCGATCGCGACACCCAGACGGCCCTCCTCGGAGTGCGCGTCCCGGCGGACGACGCGACCGCGAGCGTCCATGGCGGCTACGTCGTGTCGGACCTCGCGCCCGGCGCCGACGGCCACCTGCGCCTCCTCTTCGGCCTCGTCGAGTTCAAGTTCAACCAGCTGACCGCCGCCAAGTTGACCGACCGCGCGAGCGGGCAGCTCTTCGAGTTGGCGGATAGCAGCGACGCGCCCACGCTTGCATGCAGCAACAAGCGTTGCTCGCTTGCCTTGGCGCTCGCCGGCGCGAACGGCGACGCCCGAACGCTCCTCTGGCGCGGCGTGGTCTCGGGCGACGGCAAGGTCCTGCTCTTCGCCCACGCGAGCGACCCGACCGACGGCAACAGCAGCACGGTGTTCGGCGGACACGCCATGCTCCTGGCGCTCTCCGACGGCCCACCGCCCGCGCTCATCGCGCCCTGGTCGGGCCTCAGCCTGCGCACCGCGACCGGCCTCCCCGAGGACGCGAACCCGTTCGGACTCGTGACCTTGGTTGCCTACCTCGCCGACAACAACAAGCTGGTGGCCCTCGCGCGCACCTCGGGCCTGCTAGGCGTCGAAGCCAGCGCGACCGGCGACTTCGCGCTCGCCACCGATCAGGATCGCAGCGCGATGCCCTACAGCGACGCGCTCACCCTCACGACGCCGGCCGGCGTCGCCACGCTGGCGCATCGTGCCGCCGTCTCCGTCGGAGGGTCGGTCTTGGCCGGGTGGGAGGCGAGCCCGGCCGGCGCCATCGGTTCGGCCGCCGCGGCCGTACCGAGCGGTCATTCGTCCTTCGTGTCGGTGCGCCTCGCCGCGCCGCGCATGCTGGACGGCTTCGTGCCCTGAGCCCCACCGGCTCGCCTAATCGAGCCCCAGCTCCGCGAGCAGCGCCCGGACCACGGCCTTCTGCATGGCCACGCGCCGCGCCAGCTCGAACCCCATCCACGTCTCGATACACAGCCCGACCGTCGGCGCGCCGGCATGCGCGAGCGCGTCGACCAACACCTCCGTCGACGAGGTCGCCACCGGGAAGTAGTGCGGCGCCCACCGCTCGTAGGGGCTCTCGAGGTGCGCGTTCATCGCGGCCACCACGCGATCGACGACCGGCGGGCGTGGCTCGACGCCGTAGACGATCGTCTGCCCGAACGAGACCGGGATCTCCGGATGATACCGCTTCCAGCTCTCGTGCAGCGTCACGAGCAGCGCGGGCCGCTCGGCGATGACGAGCTCCAAGAAGGCATGGGCCAAGCGCTTTTCGCGCTCAGGCGCCGCCGCGTCCCCCGGGAACGAGCGGTTCAGATCGAGCCCGCCGGGCGCCAGACGCGCGCGCGCCCGGTACGCCGGCGGGTTCATCACCGGGATGATGACGAGGCGCCCGCACTTGGGCGCGAGCCCCTCCTCGAGCAGCTCCTCCAGCGCGTGCACCCCGGCGATCTCGTCGCCGTGGATGCCCGCCTGGATGATGGCCGTCGGACCGTGCACCGAGGCCGAGAAGGCGTGGACCGGGATGGTCGGCGCCAGGTACGAGATCGCGTGGAAGGTCCCGGTCACGCGCCCCTCAGACGCCGCGCGCGGCGACGAACGCGGCGAGATCCACGAGCCGCGTCGCGTAGCCGGCTTCGTTGTCGTACCATGCGAGGATCTTCAGCATCGGCCCGACCTTCATCGTCATGAGCGAGTCGACGATCGACGAAAACGACGAGCCGACGATGTCGCTCGAGGCGAGCTCTTCGGTCGAGACCTGCAGGATCGTCGGGTTCTTCGCGGCAAACGCACGCAGCGCCGCGTGGGCCTCGTCGATGGTCGCGTCGCGCTCGAGCGTCATCGTGATGTCGGCCAGCGACCCGGTCGGGTTCGGCGTCCGCACCGAGAGTCCATCGAGCTTGCCCTTCAAGCGCGGGATGACCTCGCCGACCGCGCGCGCCGCGCCCGTGGTCGTCGGAATGAGGTTCAGCGCGGCCGCGCGCCCCTGCCGCAGGTTCTTCTTCTGCGGCGAGTCGAGCAGCGACTGGCTCATCGTGTAGGCGTGCGTCGTGTTGATCGCGGCGTAGGCGACGCCGAAGGCATCGTCGAGCGCCTTGAGCGGCGGCGCGACGCCGTTGGTCGTGCACGAGGCATTCGACACGAGGTGGTGCACGGCGGGATCGTATTTGTCGTGGTTCACGCCGAGCACGACGGTGAGGTCCGGCTCCTTGGCGGGCGCCGAGATGAGGACCTTCGTGCAG
>SXIE01000054.1 GCA_005772945.1 Pseudomonadota bacterium | reverse complement strand
GCCTCGGCCAGCTTGGCCTTGAAAGTTGTGACGACCGAGACGGAGTCGAAGACCGCGTCGATGGCGACGCCTGCGACGCCGGCCAGGAGTTCTTGCTCGCGCAGCGGGATCCCGAGGCGGTCGTAGGTGCGGAGGAGCTCGGGGTCGACCTCCTCGAGGGACTTCGGGGCGACCTTCTGACGGGGCGCGGAGTAGTAGCTGATCGCCTGGTAGTCGATCGGGGTGTAGCGGACGTGGGCCCAGGTCGGCTCGGACATGTCGAGCCAGGCGCGGTAGGCCTTGAGGCGATAGGCGAGCAGCCACTCGGGCTCGGACTTCTTGGCCGAGATGGCGCGGACGACCGATTCGTCGAGGCCGGGGCGCAGCGCGTCGGCGTCGATGAGTGTCTCGAATCCGGCTTCGTAGCCGCGCGCGAGGCGGTCCTGAAGGGGATCGAGGGCTGCGGTCATGGGGGGCTCCTGGGGCACCGTTCAAATAGGACCGAAATGGTCCGAATCGGCCCGCAATGTCATGCCCGAATGGGCTAGGTCAAGGACAAAGGCGGTTGGGGGGTGCTCCCCCGGACCCGGGGCCAACGGATGATACGCCCTCCGCGGCGGTTCGCCATGACGGAGGTCATTGGGGTCGCGCGCGTGACGCGGGCCGTGGCCAGCACCCTACCGCGAGCGCAATCCAGGCGGCGATGAAGGCGATGCCGCCGAACGGCGTGACGGCGCCGAGCGCGCGCACTTCCGTGAGGGCCATCGCGTAGAGGCTTCCCGAGAAGAGGGCGATGCCGGCGATGAAGAGGGCGGCTGCGAGGGCCGTGGCGCGGGCGGGGCGGCCCGGTGGGAGGCGGTGCCAGGCTAGGCCGCAGGCGACAAGCGCTACGGCGTGGATCAAATGATAGTGAACGGCTTTGTCCCACCAGCCGAGCTGGGTGTCGGTCAGGATGGCTTTTAGGCCGTGCGCGCCGAAGGCGCCGGTCGCGACGGCGAGGCCTGCGAGGAGCGCGCCGATGGCGGGGATGAGGGGTGCGAAGCGGGATTGGGGCGAGTTCGAGGGCGAGGGCGAGTTCGAGTTCGAGTTCGAGTTCGAGGGCGAGGGCGAGGGCGAGCTCGAGGGCGAGGGCGAGGTCACGGGCGGGCCTCGTTCCATTGATAGAGGGACTTGCCGTCGGCGCTCTGGATATCGATCTCGAAATGGCGGTCGGGGCCGGCGACGCGCACGACGGTGAAGCCTGGCTCGGAGCTGCCGAAGAGCTGCCCCTCGCCGCAGGTCGGCGGGCACGTCGGGCGATCGCGCGGGGCCGCGCCGGTGCCGGACGTGAGGGCCGCGATGCCGCCGTAGATGCCGAATTGCTGCACGTGGGCGTGGCCGTTGATCCAGAGATCGGGGCGCAGGCCGTGGCGCGCTAGCCAGGGTTGGAGGCGGTCCTCGTCGTCCTTATCGCCGTAGGTTCGGAGGACGTGGTGGCCGCTCAGGATCAGGCGCTGACCGTCCTTCATGCTGGCGATGACGCTCTTGGCGAACGTCGCTTGCGGATCGTAGGGGCGGTCGGTGAAATGGTTGGTGTCCAAAACAATCAGCATCGCGAGGCCGAGATCGACGGCGTAGACCGACGTCGGGAAGACGAGCCCCTGGGCCTTGCGCATGGCGGCGTAGGCGACGAGGCAGCGCTCGCGCGGGGGCTCGCCGCGGGTCCAGCTGACGTCGTGGTTGCCGATGACGAGATAGGTGGGAGCGCCGAGATCGCCGAGCGCATGACCGACGCGGTGGTCGTAGATCGCGAGGCTGCCGGGATCGGGGGTGCCGTCCGGACAGGGCGGCGCCTGCTCGTAGATGAGGTCGCCGGGGACGAGCACGGCGTCCTTCGGGAGGGCGGCGACGATCTTGCGCCAACGCTCGACGATCGGGCCCGGCTCGCCGGTGTCGCCGACGACCACCATGCGGAGGTCGCGGAGGTCGGCGCCGCGTGCGGGCGCGGGCGTGGACGGCGCGAGGAGGACCGGCGCCGGCATGAGGGCCAGCGGCGAGTCGGGCGCGTGGAACGCGAGCGGAAGAAGGAGCGACACGGCGAGTGCGATCATGACGACTCCGGCTGGCGCATGGGGCACTGAAAGGTCGCACGGGCGGCGCGGACCGTGCGGACGATGGGCGTCTTGCAGCGCGCGGACACGGGGGGCCGTCGCGGCCGTAGACCAGGATGTGTTGGCGGCCCCGTCGGCCCCGTCGGCCCCGTCAGACCGCTAGGCGATGCGGTCGACTCGGGCCGCGCGGCGCGCGTAGCGGCCGGGTGACGCGGTAGCACCTCGCGCGGGACGACTCAAGCGCGGCCTTTTGCGGGCGCTTTACAGACCGCGTCGGCCGCCAAGGCGTTTCTCCGCAGGCCCGACGCGCGCACGGCGTGTGCGTCGCGGCCGTTCAGGCGCGGTGGCTGGGGAGCCGTCGCGAGAGCCATCTATCTAAGGAGGCGTCCATGCAGCGACCCAAGCGTTCGTTCATCGTGGCTTTTGCAACTGCGGCGATGGCGTGGCCGAGTCTGGCGTCCGCGCTTCCGACGGTGCCGATCGGGACGCCGGCCGGCCCGTTCTTCGGGGCGCCGCTGCGGATCGACAACGTCGCCATCTACCCGATTACGCTCGTCGCGCAGGACGACCTCGGGCCGGTGGTGACGCTCGAGGAGGCGCTGGCGCGCGGGCAAGCGGAGGTGCGTGAGGTCGGCGCCAGAGAGGCGGGGGCCCGCGTGCCGTCGCCCGTTCAGCGCGTGCGCCGCCAGCAAAACGAGCAAAACCAGGTTCAGGAGAACATCGGCCTGGGCGGCGGCCCAACGGTCGGGACACTCGTCATCGAGAACAAGGGCAAGGTGCCGCTGTTCGTGCTCGCAGGGACCGTCGTCAAGGGCGGCAACCAGGACCGTCAGATCGGGCAGGACTTCATCGTCGACGCCGGCAAGGTCGTCGCGGTCGACGCCTTCTGCGTCGAGCACGGGCGCTGGGCCGGCGACCGCAACGGCCAAGGGACCGGCGGCAAGTTCGAGGCGGTGGCGATGCTCGCGACCAAGAAGGTGCGGGCCGCGGGGCAGCACGCGAAGAACCAGAGCGAGGTCTGGTCGAAGGTGTCCGAGGCGAACAAGGCCCACGCCAAGAAGGCGGCGTCGGGCACGCTCATGGCGACGTTCGACGATCGTGAGCTGGCGGCCAAGACCGAGGCGCTGTCGCAGCGGATCGCGCGCGCGTTGGCGACCGCGTCGTCGTCCGAGCGGCTCGTCGGCTTCGCCTACGCGATCGACGGTCAGATTCAGGGCGCGCGGTGGTTCGCGCATCATCGCCTGTATGCGATGTACGAGGCGAAGCTCGTGCGGAGCGCGGCGATCGAGGCGCTCACGGCCGAGGCGGAGGCGCGCGCGGCGGGGAAGGCGGCGTTCGGCGGCGCGGATCCGGGGTCCGAGGCGGTCGCGCGCTTCATCGCCGAGGTCGAGGTGCAGGCGGTCAAGGAGCGGCGCGAGACGGGGGGTCAGAACGCGAACGAGTACAAGGAGTCGGCGAAGGGGTACGGGGCCAAGACTTACATGAAGGGGCCTGCCGGCAAGGCGGTGAGCTTCGACTACATGAGCAAGTAGGGGCGCGCGAACGCAGCGCGGGGCACCGGAGGCCAGCGGCGCGGTGGGCGGGCCCGACCCGCCTGCGGGCCCCAACTTGGGCTCGACCGCACGCGCAAAATCGGGTCTAAAAGGGGCTTAAGCACACAGGCGGCGCCATCACGGCGACCGCGTTCGACCCCTCCGAGGACCCCATGTACGCCCGTTCGACCGCGCGCCTCGCGCATGCGCTTGCCCTCGCCGTCTCCGCCGCCGCCCTCGCCGCGCCGCTCGTGGCCTGCGATGACGGCGACGCCAAGAGCACCGCCCCGACGATCGCCAACCTCCAGATCGAGGACCGCACGATCCGCGTCGGGATCCCGGTCACGATGGCGGGCTCGCTCGGCGTGACCGCGCCGAACGGCGACCTCGCGATGCTCCACCTCGCCATGAAGCGCCCCGACGGCAGCGCGTTCGGCGCGCTCGACGTGCCGATCACGGGGGCCCAGGGGCAGACGACCGGCACCCTGCCCTACACGTTCGACTTCACCGCGGATGTGGTCGGCCGCTACACGATCGAAGCCTGGGTCACGGACGGCGCCGGCCAGGACTCGAACCACCTGACGACCACGACCTCGGAGGTCACGGCCGCCGCCGCCGAGCCGTCGCTGGCGAACCTCCACGCCACGATCCCCGACGTCAAGGTCGGCCTCGCCGCGCGCCTCACGGGGACCGTCGACTTCACGGACGGCGACGGCAACCTCACGACGCTCGTCGTCACCGTCAAGCGCTTCGACACGACGGTCCTCGCGACCGCGCGCGTGCCGGTCACCGACGTCACGGGCGTCCTCGCGGGCACGGCGCCCTTCGCGATCGACATCACGGCCGACGCGGTCGGGGCGCACACGCTCGAGGTCGCGGCCGAGGACGCCAGCGGCGGCAACGCGCGTCCCGTCAGCCAGACGTTCACGGTCAGCGCGAGCACGACGGCGCCGCAGATCCGCAACTTCGACATGGACAACGCGCGCGCCTACGTCGGGATCGCGAGCGAGCTGCCGATCGCCTTCGACTTCACCGACAGCGACGGGAACGTCACGACGCTGCACGCGCGGGTGAAGGACGCGGCCGGCGCGACCGCGCTCGAGCGCGAGGTGGCGCTGGCTGTCACCGGCCAGACCACCGGCGCCGTCGCGACGTCCGTCATGTTCACGGCCACGAGCGCTGGGCGCTACACGCTCGAGGTGTGGGTCGAGGATGCGGCGCACGAGCTCTCGAATCACAGCACGCTGACCTTCGATGCCGTCACGCCGGACTCGACCGCCCCGGCCCTCTTCGGTCTCGCGCTCGACGCCGGACCGGCCATCTATGCGGCCAAGGCGGCCACGCTCGCTGGCTCGGCGAAGTTCACCGACATCGACGGCAACGTCGCGACGCTCGTCACGCGCCTCGTGCGCCCCGACGGGAGCGCGCTCGCGGAGACGACGACGAACCTCACGACGCTCGCCGGCAAGACCTCGGGCGAGGTCGCGTTCTCGCTCGCGTTCACGCTCGATCGGGTCGGATTCCACACCCTCGAGCTCTGGGTCGAGGACGCCGACAGCCAGGCGTCGGGGCACCTCACGCGCGGCGTCTCGATCGACACGAGCGCGACGGCGCCGGAGATCTCGACCCTCCGGCTGTTCCAGACGACGACCGTGGTCGGCGTGGGCGTGGCGCTGGGCGGCGAGGTCGACGTCGCGGACAGCGACAAGAATGTGAAGACCCTTCACATGCTCGTCGCGGACCCGACCGGCGCGACGCTCGCCGAGACGACGAAGGACGCCTCGGGCCTGGCCGGGTTTGCCTCGGGCAGCATCCCCTTCTCGCCGATGGTGACGGCCGCGGGCGCCGGGCGCCACAGCCTCACGGTGTGGGTCGTCGACGCGCTCGGCGAGACGTCGGCGCGCCTGACGCTCACGTTCGACGCGATCGCCACGAGCACGACTCCGACGCTGCCGAATCTGACGGTCAGCGTTCCGACCGTGTTCGTCGTCACGCCGGCGATGCTCTCGGGGATCGCCTCGTTCGCCGACATCGACGCCAACGTTGCCAAGCTCCATCTGAAGGTCACGCGCCCGGCCGGCACGACCCTCGTCGAGCGCACCGACACCCCGAGTGTGAGCGGCCAAGCGACCGGCACGATCGCCTTCGACCTCACCGTGACGCCGGATATCGTGGGAACGCACCGCCTCGAGGTGTGGGCCGAGGACGCCGCCGGCCAGCTGTCGTCGAAGCAGATCAAGACCTTCGTGGCGGTCGACACGCGCCCGGTCGTCAAGAAGGTGAACGTCGTTCACGAACAGCTCTTCGTGACCAAGACCAGCACCATCTCCGGCTCGGTCGAGTTCACCGATGCCGACGGCAACCCGGCCGTGGTCCGGGTCCAATTGGCGCGACCCGACGGCAGCACGTGGCCCGTCACGGCCATTGAATTGGTGGACGCGGCGGGGCAGACGGTCGGTACGACGACGTTCGCGTTCGACGTGACGCCCGACGTCGCGGGCACCCACACGCTGAACGCGTGGGTCGAGGACGCCGACGGCCAGGCCTCGGCGCATGCGACGTATCCGGTCGTGGTCGGCGACACGAGCCAGGTCGCGTCGGCCTGCTCGGCGCTGGGCACCGACTGCACCGGGAAGGGCTTCTGCTACGACGTGGGCAGCACGACCTGCGCGTACTTCGAGGACCACGCGCTCACGCCCCCCGAGGTCTGCGACGAGGTCGGCACGACCGGCACCGAGGCCCTGTGCGTATCGAGCACGACCGACCCGGCCAGCCCGCTGGTGACCGACGACAATCGTTGCAAGTTCGTGCAATTCTGGTCCTACCCGACCGACTTCCCGATGGACTGCCGCTGCCCCGAGGCCCACTTCGACCAGCGCTGCATGCGCCCCTACTTCACGAGCCAGGCGACCACGTTCGGGACCGGCCCGCGCATCCGCAGCCTCGCCGGGACGGTCCATCCGTGGCGCGGTTTGGTCGTCGGGCGCGAGTGGTTGCTGCCGATCGCCTGGAGCACCGCGAGTCGCCCGAACGAGACGATGATCTTCGCGGTGAACCTCGACACCGGCAATCGCCGCCACTTCTCGGGCGCCTGGGACGACCCGGCGAACGGCTACAGCGAGGTCGGGACGGGCGACAAATTCGTGCAGATCATGGACATCAAGAAGGGCCCCGCGTCCGAGCCGAACAGCCTCTATGCGGTCGGCGCGACCTCGGACATCGCGGCCCCGAAGCTCTGGCGCATCGACGCCACGACCGGCGCGCGCACGAAGATCTTCGACGAGGAGACGGCCAGTCCGAGCAGCCTCTGCCCGAACCTGTCCACGCTGCCGGGGCGCACGACCGTCCAGATGACGACCGAGGGCTGGGCCATCGACAGCCAGGGCCGCTTCTACTTCTCGAACATCGGCATGCCCGGTCCCTCGATCCTGCGCCTGACGGTCGCGGGGGTCGGCGGCGCGGCGGCGACGCAGTGCGAGTACCTGACGCGCGTCATGGATTGCCCGACGTGCTCAGTCCAGGCGAACGTCGGCGCCGGCTACGATTCGATCCAATTCGACCTCAAGGCCTTCGAGATCAAGGACGACAAGCTCTTTGCGGTGAGCGACAAGCGCTTCCTCTCGGTCGAGCTTGCGACCGGCCGGCGCGCGCTTCTTTCGTACGCAAATGACGTCGGCGCCATCGGCACCGGTCCCATCAACGCCGAGGGTCTCGCCGATCGCTGGACGACCTGGGATTCGACGCGCGGAGTCTTCTGGACGGTCGGGATCCTGGGCGGCTCGATGGCCGTCACGGTCGACCCGACGACCGGCGACCGCGCCGCGTGGCCCTGCTACCACACGACGCGCGGCGTCCTCGAAGGCTGCGGCGGCACCGGGATGCCGCTGGTGCCGGGGCCGCTCAACTTCGGCGGCATGGTCATCGACCCGTTGCCGCCGCACGACCTCTACTTCGCGCACGATCTGTTCGCGGTCGTGAAGTACGAGGTCACGACCGGCAACAGCTACATCTTCTCGCTCTGAGCGCCAGGGTCGTCCTCGGCCAGGGCGAGCTCGCCGCCGCTCTCCACGAGGGCCAGGCCGCCGACCTCGGCGTGGGGTGCGCGCGCTTGGATCTGCAAGATGGCGCGCAGCGCCGCGGCCGACGCGGCCCCGCCCATCGCGCGATCGCGGAGCGGCGCGAGCGCGGACACCGCGGCCAGCGTGCCATGCTCGCCGAGCGCTTCGATGGCCGGGATGGCGACCTGCGCCTCGGGATCCGCGGCGCTCAGGATGAGGCCCGCCTCGCGCCCGCGGGGATCGCCCGCGATGAGCGCGCTGACTAGCGCCTGCCGCAGCGCGACGGGCTCGGTGTCGCCGCGGCCGGTCAGGCGTTCGAGCGCCTGCATGGTGCGCGGGTGCGACGGGTGGCGCGTCGCGAGCGCGACGAGGGCCTGCGTCCTCGCTTGCAGGTCGGTGCAAGCGAGTGTGACGCGCGCCAGGTCCTCGGCGCTGTCCTCGATAAGCGCCGCGGCCAGTGCGAGCTCGCCGTGGGTGTCGCTGCGTGCCGCCGCGAGCGCCGTGGCGTAGGCGGGGGTCTTGCGCGCGTAGCTCGCGAGGAGGCGTAGCGCCTCGGCGCGCGCGCCGATCGCGCCCTCGCCAGCGACCTCATCGGCGAGGCGGCGCGCCTTGCCGGCGTGACCGCCGCTGACGGCGCGGCCCAGCGCGAGGCCCTGGCGCAGTAGGCCCTCGATGCCGTGGAGACCGCTCGCCTCGTGGACCCATTTGCCACCTTGCAGCCACCACCCGGCGCGAACCCCGTCAGCCACCGCCTGGCGCGCCTCGGCGCCGAGCACGCTGCGCGCGTAGAGCGTGTCCCCGCGGACCGAGACGGCCGCGTCGAAGTCCCGGTCGCCGGTGACGAAGGTCGGGTCGAAGCGGTCGCGACCAGCCATTTGGAAGTGCGCGGGCACATCGGGCACGACGACTTCGATGACGGTGTTCCAGCGCGTGGTCGCGGAGCGGTAGACGTACCCCGGGGCGATCTCGGTGGCGGCGCGCGCCTCCACGGTCATGCCCTGGTGCACGCCTTCGATCATGAACTCGCCCGTCTGGCGAAACCCGAGGCGGTCGGCCGCGCGCGCCCATGCGGGGCGGGCCAGCGCCGGGGACGCCGCACGCCAGACGAAGTGCTTGAGGATCGCGGCGCCCGCGACGATCGCCAGAACGAGCAGCGGATCTTCGACCGGCATCGCGCAACGATAGCCTGATGCGAACGGGCGCGCGAGCGGTTGCGCGGCCTTGCCCGGAGTGGGCCGGCAACATCTTCTCGCCGTCGGCCGCGCGTCGCGGCATGGTGCGCGGCGTGTTGACCCGACCACGATTTCTCGAGGGCAGTGCGGCCGACCAACTCGAGGCCCTGCGCAGCGCGGTGCGCGAGGGGGTCCCGAGCGTCATGATGAGCGCGGACCCGCGTGGGGAGTCGCTGCGCGGGGATCCGGAAGCGGCGATCGCCGAGGCGCTCGCGGCGCACGGACCGGACG
>SXIE01000499.1 GCA_005772945.1 Pseudomonadota bacterium | reverse complement strand
GCCTTGGGCGTGAGGCGCTCCAAACACGTCGTCAGGCGCGGCGCCAGCTCCTCGGTCCAGATCGCCTGGTCGGTGGCCGCGTGGGGATCGTCGACCGCGAGATCCTCGGACACCTCTTCGGCGCGCGACCCCTTGCGCACCCAGCGCAGCGACCGCCGCGTCGCCATCAGCTTGAGATACGTGTGGACGGCCCGCGGACTCTCGACCCCGTCGACGTATTGGAACAGGAAGTCCCCGAGGATGTCGGTCGCCAGCTCGCCGGCCCCCGCCCCTGCGCCGACAATGCGGGCGCACATCGCCTCGACGCGCGCGCGATGCGCCTCGTAGAAACGCGCTTGCGCGCGCGGGTCCCGCGCCTTGAGGCGCGCCAGCTCGCTGTCATCGAACGTGTCCACGGACGGCAGAGTCACACCCCAATCAAAGCCCCAATGGCGCGATTCGACAAGTTCACCCAACGCATCAGCCCTGCAATTTGTCGCGACCACGCGCTTCCTCCTTCTTTGCACGACCCTCAAAGAGTGGCATGACGCCGCCGTGACGAGCCCCCCGAGGCATTCTCCTGAGTTCGCGCGCGAGGCGCAGACGGCGCCCGCCCCAGGCCCCTTCGCGGCACTCGTCCGCGCACTCGCGGCCGCTTCGCCGCGGGGCGAGACCCGCGCTCTGGAGCGGAGCGATAGCAGGGCGTCGAAGGCTATGCCTCCGAAGCACCTTCTCGTCACGGGCATCGCGGGCGGTTTCCTCGGTTACGCGGTCGCCGAGTTGCGCCGCCAAGTCGGGCGCCCGATCGTCGTGGTTGTCGCCGACCCTTCCCGCGCCAGCCTCGTCGAGGACGCGCTCGCGCTCCATGCGCCGCCGCAGACCGCCACGCCGCGCCTCTACCCGGCGTACGACCACCTGCCGTTCCAGGGCATGAGCCCCTCGCGCGCCCAGGTCATGGCCCGCACCGCCTGCCTCGCCCGCCTGGCCTGGGGCGAGCCGCCGGACGTCCTCGTCGTTCCCGCCGCCGCCCTCCTCGATCGCATTCCCCCGCGTCGTGACCTCGCGGCCGCGCGCTGCGAGCTCGCCGCAGGCGCCGACCTCGACCGCGAGGCGCTCGTCGAGTTCCTCGTTGCCGGGGGCTACCACCGCGTCGCCCAAGTCGAAGACGTCGGCACGTTCGCGATTCGCGGCGGCATCATCGACCTCTACTCGCCGTACGCCGACCTCCCGATCCGCATCGAGCTCTTCGGCGATCAGATCGAGCGGATCCGGACCTTCGACCCGACCTCGCAACGCGGCGAAGAACGCCATCGCGAGCTTGCAAGCATCACCTTGGGTCCCGTCCGCGACATCCTCTTCAGCGACGCCGCCATCGCCAGCGCCAAGACCGCGATCGCACGTCTCGCGGACGAGCGCGACGTCCCGAGCTCGCGCCGCCGCGCCGTGCTCGCCGATCTCGACCGTCGCATCCTCGGCGTCGGCTTCGAGGATCTGCTCCCCGCGTTCTACGGCGACGCCCCGCTCGAGACCCTCTTCGACGCCGTCCCCGACGACGCCCTCTGGCTCGTCGAGCGCCCCGCCCACGTCGCCGAGGTCCTCACAGCGCGTGCCGAAGACCTCGCGCGACGCGCCGAGCGCGCCCACGAGCGCCGCGGCGAGCTCGTCTATCCCATGGAGGCCGTCTTCGCCTCCGGCGACGACACCACGCGCGCGCTCGACGCCCGCATGGCCGCGGCCCTCACCCCCGACGCCGTCTTCGATCCCAGCGCCCGCGAGACCATCGCCTTCCCGGTCCGCGACCACCGCGACCTGCGCAGCGCCGTCGAAGCCTCTATCCAAGCGGTCGAGACGCGCGCTCTCGAGCCGCTCGTCACGCGCATCCACGCCTGGCGCGAGCGCGGCGCCGCGGTCGTCGCCTACGCCCAGACCCTGGGCGGCCTCGAGCGCCTGAAAGCCCTCCTCGCCGGCTACGACCTCGACATCGCCGCCCACCCGCACGAACCACCCGTGCTCCGAACCCTCGCCGCCGCCGCGGCCGCCAACACCGGCGACGCCCCCGATCTGCACCTCGCGATCGGCACGCCCGGCGAGGGCTTCGACGCCTCCGACCCCATCGCCGGCGGCCTCGTCGTCCTCGACGAAACCGAGATCCTCGGCAAGCCCCCGCGCCCCCGCCGCCGCCAGCGTCGCGTGCCTGCCGACGCGCTCATCGCCTCCTGGCGCGACCTCGCGCCCGGCGATCTGGTCGTGCACCTCCAGCACGGCGTCGGCCGCTACCTCGGCCTCCAGCGCAAGATCGTCGACGGGCTCGAGGCGGACTTTCTCGAGCTCGAGTACGCCGACAAGAACAAGCTCTTCGTCCCGGTCGATCGCCTCCATCTCGTCTCGAAGCACCAGGGTGGCGACGCCGCGCCCGCCATGGACAAGCTCGGTGGCACCGGCTGGCAGAAGACCAAAACCCGCGTCAAGAAGGCCGTCCGCGACATCGCCGACCAGCTCGTCAAGCTCTACGCCGAGCGCGAGTCCCGCCCCGGCTTCGCCTTCAGCCCGCCCGACGAATTCTACCGCCGCTTCGAGGCCGCCTTCCCCTTCGAGGAAACCCCGGACCAAGAGGCCGCCATCGCCGAAACGCTCGCCGATCTCATGCGCGAGCGCCCGATGGACCGCCTCGTGTGCGGCGAT
>SXIE01000498.1 GCA_005772945.1 Pseudomonadota bacterium | reverse complement strand
GTGGCTCGCCGAGCGCTTGCCGCGGCGCGCGTCGTGTGCCGAGTTGGCGCATGCGGGGGCGCTCGGCGACCTCGCGGCGTGGCTCGCGACGTCGCGCCCGGCGGGCCCTCCGTGAGCTGAGCGGCGTCAGGGCGCGAGGCGCTCGCGCACCCAGCCGTCGCCGTCCTTGCGATAGCGGACGCGATCGTGAAGGCGTCCCACGCGCCCCTGCCAGAACTCGATCGCGCTCGGCACCACCGCGAACCCGCCCCAATGGGGCGGCCGCGGGATGGAGCGTCCGAGGAACTGCCGCTCGCGCTCGGCGAGGCGCAGCTCGAGGAAGGCCCGATCCGGGATCACCTCGGACTGCGGCGACGCCCAGGCCCCGATCTGCGCAAGGCGCGGCCGCGTCGCGAAGTAGGCGTCGCTGGCCGCGTCGTCGAGGCGCTGGGCCAGGCCATGGATGCGCACCTGGCGCTGCTGCGGCTCCCAATGAAACAGCAGCGTGGCCCCGGGCGTCGCGTCGAGCTGCCGCGCCTTGGCGCTGAGATAGTTGGTGTAGAAAGTAAATGCCGACGTGGTCCCGATCGCGACGATCCCGCGCATGAGGACCGTCCGCGCGTCCGGCAGTGCGTCGGTCGCGAGGGTCGCGAGCGTCATCGCCTCGGGCTGCGCCACCCCCTCGCGCTCGGCCTCGGCATACCAGGTGGCGAAGAAAGCGAAGGGATCCGGCGGCGTGTCGGCGAGGTCCAGCGTGCGTTCGATCATCGTGGGCACCCTCGCGGTGGGAGGCTCTCGCGTCGCGTCGCGAGCGCCCATGGAGTACTCCGCCGGCGCGAGGGCCGCAATGTGCGCACGCACCCCGCGCAAGCGGGTCTGCCGAAAGCGTTGACGGCGCGCCCAGCCTGGTTAGACTCCGCCCCCTCTCGATGGAGGAACGTGATGCGTCCTTGGCTCCTGGTGTGTGCTCTCTTTTTCGGCGCGTGCGGCTCGAGCACGCCGCAGCAACCGACGATCCCTTCGCCCACCAGCGCGGACACGGCGCCGGCCGTTGTGACGCCAGCTGCGACCTACAAGGTGAAGTTCAAGACGACCAAGGGCGACTTCGTCGTGACCGTGACGCGCACCTGGGCGCCGCTCGGCGCCGCGCGTTTCGAGGAGCTGGTGACGACCGGGTTCTTCAAGGACATCGCGGTGTTCCGCGTCGTCGACGGGTTCATGGCCCAGTTCGGGATCCATGGGGATCCGGCCGTGTCGGCCAAGTGGCGCGACAACAAGATCAAGGACGATCCGGTCACGCAGAGCAATTCGCGTGGCATGGTGACGTTCGCGACGTCGGGCCCGAACACGCGCACGACGCAGCTCTTCATCAACTTCGGCAACAACAACCGCCTGGACGGGATGGGCTTCTCGCCGTTCGGCACGGTGTCCGAGGGGATGGAGGTCGTCGACCAGCTCTATAAAGGATACGGCGAGGGAGCCCCACGCGGTCAGGGACCGGATCAGGGGCGCATGCAGCAAGAGGGCAACGCCTACCTGAAGAAGGACTTCCCGAACCTCGACTACATCCTCTCGGCCGAGCTCCTGCCCTGAGCGACGCCGAGCCTGAGCTCGGGAAGGCCGCGCGGCGGCGCCGGGAGCGCCTGACCGAGCTGCGCGACCGCTTCCTCGCGCTCTCGCTGCAGAGCCGCACGTTGCGCCTCACGCGCGCCTCCAAGAGCGGTGCGTTCGACGTGACGCGCGTCGCGCCCCGCCTCTTGGCAGCGCTGGTCGAAGCCCTCGGCGGCCCCAAGAAACAGCTCGTCCTGGGGGACGTCGACGAGGGCTCCGAGGTCTCGGCCGATCTCGCCGAGCTGGCGCGCGCGGCTCGCGATGTCAGGATGACGACCGGCGCCGGCGAGCTCGCGATCGGCTTTCCGTGGCTCGAGGGGCGCGCGCCCGACGGCACGTGGCTCCGGGCGCCGCTTTTTCTCTACGCGGCGAGCCTCGGCGTGAGCAAGAGCGGCAGGCGCCGTTGGGTTCTGGCGCTCGACGGCGACGTCTACCTCAACGACGCGCTGTGCGAGGTCCTGTCGCGCGTCGCGGGTATTCGTTTGAGTACCAATGATTTTCTGGCGCACGACGACGACCGCGTCTTCAAGGCCGATGGCGCCACCTGGCAGGGCATGCTCGAGACGCTGCAGCGGGCGGGCCTCGCGCTCTTCGATCAGGCCCACACGCTGCCCGACAAGCCGGCGCCGCTGGCCGCGCGCAGCGCCGAGGAGCGCCAGGCGGCGGTGCGTGGTCAGTGGCGGCTGAATTACCACCTCATCCTCGGGCGCTTTCCGCTCGCGGCGACGACGCTCGTCAATGACTACGATGTCTTGATCGAGCGCCCCGACGAGACCGATCTCGGTGTCGCGGCCTCGCTCCTTTCGATCGACGACGGCGATCGGGACGCGGTGCCGGCGCCGATGCCGGCCCATCACGCTGCCGCCGATGGAGCGATGCCGAGCCCGCTCGCGGGGCGCTTGCGCTGGCAGGTCGTGCCGTCCGACCGGAGCCAGGACGCCATCTTCGAGCACCTCGAACGCCTGCGCGCGACCCCGGCACAGCCCGCGGTGGGTGCGTTCGGACCGCCGCGGGCCGCCGCGGGTGCGCCGCCGACGGGCCTGGTGGTGCAGGGGCCGCCGGGCACCGGCAAGTCCCAGCTCATCACGAACCTGCTCGCCGCGGCCATTGCCAAGGGCGAGCGCGTGCTGCTCGTCTGTCAGAAACGCGCCGCGCTCGATGTGGTCGCCGAGCGCCTGGAGCGCCTCGGTTTGCGCGAGCCGATCGCGCTCGTTCACGACGTGCAGCGCGATCGCGGCGCGGTGTGTGCGGCGATCGCCGCGACGCTCGACGAGGGGGCCGACACGGCCACCGATCCGGCCCGCGCCCGGCGCGCCGCCGAGGCGACTGCCGAGCGCGTCGAGCGCCAGCTCCTCGACCGCCTCGCCGTCGCCCAGTCGGCGTGGACGGCGCTGGCCTGTGAAAAGGACGGCCAGCCGTCCCTCGCGCCAGAATTCGCCGCCGGCCGCCAGCCGCACCCAGCCCTGCTCGCGCCGGTCGTCGTACTCCTCGGGCTGGCCGTCCTCGACGACCACGCCGGCATCGTCCCAGGACCAGCTCTCGGCATCCCGGCGG
>SXIE01000497.1 GCA_005772945.1 Pseudomonadota bacterium | reverse complement strand
GAGCTCGAGGTGGGGCTGGACAGCGGGCCGGGGGCCGGCGCTGAGATTGGCGTCTCGGACGAGACGGGCGACGCGGCGGTGGCGGTGTGACGTCGCGTCGGTGGCGAAGGGCCGAAAGCGGTGGCCGCCGACAAAATTTGCTTGAACTCGGCACCGAGCGGGTGCTACCCCTCGCGCCGCGCTGCCCCCACGGGGTCGTAGCTCAGGTGGTAGAGCGCTCGAATCGCACTCTAGAGGTCAGGGGTTCGACTCCCCTCGGCTCCACCACCCTGAACTGGACGGCATGCGTACTGAAAGCCGACGATCGCAAGGTCGTCGGCTTTCGTGTTCGCGGCCCGTACCGTGCTTTCGGCCGTCAGCGGAGCGGCGCGAGCGTGATGTCGACGCGGCCGAAGTTGGTCACGTCGCCGGGCGCGAGCGCGATGATGCGTGCAGGGTCGTCCGAGCCGCACGTGGTGCACGAGTCGTTGGGGGCGAGGTAGGGGTCGCCGGCGAAGTAGATCTGCGTCACGAGCGTCGCGAAGCCGGGCGCCGAGACGCGGTAATGAAGGTGGGCCGGGCGGTAGCCGGTGGCCTGAAGATAGGCGCCTGGCATGACGGAGCGAAAGCCGTAGGCGCCGACGCCATCGGCATCGAGCGCCGCGCGCAGCTTGGTGTCGTGGTAGGCGCCGGCCGCGTCGGCCTGCCAGACTTCGACCGTGGCGTAGGGGATCGGGGCGCAGTCGGCGCCCCGGATGACGCCCTGAATCGCGATGATCTGGCCGGGTTCTCCCGGCGGCGCGAGGTCTGACATGTGCGGGGAACCGGGCTGGTAGTACGGACCGAGCGTATCCCGCTGGGTCGGGGTGCAAATCTCGGACACGACTTCGACCTCGGACTCGGACTCGGTCTCGGTCTCGGTCTCGGACTCGGTCTCGGTCTCGGACTCGGTCTCGGTCTCGGGCTCGGACTCGGACTCGGTCTCGGTCTCTGTCTCGGGCTCGGACTCGGTCTCGGTCTCGGTCTCTGTCTCGGAAGCCCCTGCCGCATCGCGGGTCCCGCGCTCGACCGCCTCGGCGCACGCCGCCACGATTGGCGTGGCCAGCAACCACCGCAGGAACCACCGGCGCTCGGGGTCGCGAAGAGAGGTTGCGGATCGGATGGTCACGACAGCTCCTTGGCCCGGTCCACGCCGCCAAGAGCACGCGGCGTTCCGCGCGCGCACCCCGCGGGGCCGCTCCCAGCGCCGCCCGCACCGCTAGGCGCTGCCATCCTCGCTGACAACCGCGCGCCAATGCAAGGCGCCCTGACACCGCACGCGCGCCCCTCAGAACCCAGCGCCGACGTCCAGGTGCAGGCCCCAGTACGCGTCGTCGCGATAGAACGACGTCCCAAGCGCCCCGCCGATATTCGTCACCAGGCGCGTGCCGACGAAGGCATCCGAGCCCACCGTGAAGCGCAGCTCGCCGCCGACCGAAAACTGGAACGCGCCCTTGGCGTCCGCCGGCGTCACCACCAGCGCCGTCGTCGCACCGATCCAGAGGTGGCGGAAGAGCCGCAGCGCCGCCCTCGCACGCAGCTGGATCACAAACCCGGTGCGCGAGCCGGAGCCCGAGATCGGGACGATGTAGCTCAGATCCGGATGCACCTCGAGGAGCACGGGATCGAACCAGCGTGCCCACGTCATCAGCAGCGCCGGGCTGACCGTGTTGGGAACCCACAGCCACGGGTCGACGCCGCCGCGCACCGCCCGGGCCGCCTCATAAGCGAGCGCGCGCGGTGCCTGCGGGTCGCCGGCCGCAACATTGAGCGCGCCGCGCGCCAACGGCAACGTGATGATCGGCGTGAGCGTGAAGCCCTCGGAGGCCCGAAACGAGAACCCGACCGCGGGGTTGCCCGTCTCGAACGCCGTCCCGCCGTCCGCTGGGGCGCCCGCGAACCCCCAGCGCGCGACGAAGCTCCAGTCGGGCGAGACCGGCGCGCCGAGCTCGACGAGCGGACTCCAAACGAAGCCGTCCCCGAGCGCGTTCTTCACGAAGCCGAAGCCGAAATCGAGCGCGACGCGCGGCCCCCGATTCGGAAGCGCGCGCGCCGCGCCCCCCCCCGCCGCGATCACGCAGGCCGCCACGAGCGCCCACGACACGACGCGGGTCGCGCCGCGACCTACCTCGCCGGAGGGCCGACGAATCGCCCGCGGGGCGTCATGTCGCCGCTCGTGCACGGGCGCGACCGTAGCGCACGCGGCCCCGCGCAACAAGCGACGCGCCGCCGCGAACGCCCGACCGTCCCGACCGTGCTGGTTTCGTGCGCGCCGGTGCCGCGCGCGCTAAGGAGGGAGCGGGGCGCCCGCCGCGCGCGGCACCCAGGCAAAGGTGGCACGATGGCTCGCCCGCTCGATGCGCTCACGAAAGCGCGTCCCCACGCCGTGTTCATGGACTGCGACGGCGTCATCTTCGACACGAACCAGCTCAAGTGCGACGCGTTCCGTTACGCGCTCGACCGCTACCCGCGCGACGCCGTCGAGGCCCTGGTCGCGTGGCACAAGCGGACGGGCGGCGTGTCGCGCTACCTCAAGATCGAGCACTTCTTCCGGGAGCTGTGCCCGGTGCCGGACGTCGATGCAGCCTCCACGCGCGCCCTCCTGCGCTTCGGCGAGTTCTGCGAGCGCGGCTACGAGACCATGACCCCGCGCCCCGAGGCGCTCGCCTTCGCGGCCCTCGCCGGCGGCCCCGACCGCGTGTGGGTCGTCTCGGGCAGCGACGAGGAGGAGCTGCGCAAGGTCTTCGCGCGCCAGAACATCGCCGATCGGTTCGCCGACGTGCATGGATCGCCGGTCGGCAAACGCGCGCACCTCACGCGCATCCTGGCCGCACAGCACGTGGCGCCGGCCGAGGCGCTCTTCGTGGGCGATGGCGGCGGGGACTGGGAGGCCGCCGAGGCCCTCGGCGTGCCGTTCGTGTTCCTCGCGGAGATGAGCGAATGGACGGACGGGGCCGCGACCGTCGCCGCCAGTGACGACGCGACCGCCGCCATCGCCGAGACCTGGACCGCGCTGCTCGCGAGCGTGCGGCGCAACTGGGGATTTCCGAGTCCGACGCGCGCCTGACGCCCCTACCCTCATGGTCCGCATGCGCGCGGGCCCCTCATTAGGATCGGACGGAGACGCCGATGACGGAGCTCGAGAGCACCACATGGATCGCAGCGCCCCCGGGCGCGGTGTGGCGCGTCCTCACGACGCTCGAGGCGCTGGGGCGTTACGATCCGGGCGTGACGCGCGCGACGCTGCGGCCAAGCGGGGGCACGCCGGGCGTCGGGACGATCCGTCGCTGCGAGCTCGCGCGCGGCGGCTGGTTCGACGAGCGCGTGACCGAGTGGCGCGTGGACGAGGCGCTGGCGTTCGAGCTCACGGCCGGCACCGCGCCGCTCAAGCGCTTTGTCCATCGCACGGCGTTGATCGCTGAAAACGGCGGCACGCGCGTCACGCGCAAGATGGCCTACGATCTGAAATTCGGCGCGTTGGGCGCGTTCTTCGACGGCGTGGTCGCACGCCGCAAATTCGAAGAGGGGCTCGCGGCGTTCTTCGACGGCCTCAAGCGCTTCGTGGAAGCGGGCGCAACGTCCGGCGCCTGACCTCGGCGCGGGCGCCGGGTCCGCCGGTCAGCCGGTCGCGCCCGACGCGCCCGCCAGGTTCGCGAGCGCGTGGAGCGCGATGCCGCTGGTCACGGCCACGTTGAGCGAGTCGAAGTGGCTCGCGATGTCGATGCGCGTCCGGCGTGCGCGCGCCATGACGTCGGCCGGCAGCCCGGGCCCCTCGGCGCCCAGGATGATCGCCCGGCGCGGCGCCGGCCCCAGCGTCTCCAGGCGATGCTCGCCCTGCGGGCTCAGCGCCACCAGCTCGAACCCGCGCTGCACGAGCGCGTCGAGCATCCCATGCGCCGAATCGTAGCGCGCGAACGGCACGTGCAGCACCCCGCCGACCGACACGCGCAGCGCCTTGCGATACAGCGGATCGCAGCACGTCGCGTCGAGCAGGACCGCGCCCGCCCCGAAGGCCGCCGCGTTCCGAAAGATCCCGCCGACGTTGTCGTGGTTGCACACCCCGACCAGCGCCACGACCGTCGCACGCGCCGCGAGCCGGTCCAGGACGACGTCGCCGCGCGAGTCCTCGCCGCGCACCCCGATCGCCATGAGCCCCCGGTGGATCGGGAACCCGATGATCGCCTGCATCAGCCCGTGCTCGACCGCGTAGATCGGCACGGCGGGGTCGATGTCCGCGATGACGCGCCCGAGCCCCGCGACGCGACTCTCGCTCACCAGCACCGATTGGATCGCGTAGGTGCGCGACGCCACCAACACCCGGACGACCACGTCCCCCTCGGCCACGAAGAGCCCGTCGCGGCGCACCAGATCATGCTCGCGCACGCTCACGTAGGGCGCGATCCGCGGGTCATCGCGGTCGTTGATCGGCGTCGTGCGGAAAACGGACATCCCGGCGGCGTACACCATTGCCGCGAATCATGGCAGTCTGCAGGGCGCGCCACGCCCCGATTGCCTATTCGCTCGCGCGGCCGCACACGCCCCCGGAGGTCTCCCATGCGCTCCCTTCTGACCGCTTCGTTCTTCACGCTCGCCGTCTTCGCCTGCGACACCATCGGTGCCGGCAAGGGCGCGACCCTCAAATTCCAGTACGACCAGCCCGAGGCGCTCATCCCGTCGGGCTTCACGACCGCCATGGCCGCGGGCTTCAAGGCCGACATCCTCTGCTTCGGCGACGACGGCGCGAGCGATCCCGCCAGCGTCAGCCAGGTCACCAGCACGAACACCGCGGTCGCGAGCGTCACCACCGCCGGCGGCAACAAGATCCACCTCGAGGCGCACGCGGCCGGCACCACCGAGATCGCCGTCGTCACGAGCCGCGGCGAGGACGCCTTCGATCTGACGGTCGTCGATCTCGCGAAACTCGACGTCGCCGCCCCCGGCGCGCTCGTGCCCGACAGCCCGGCCTCCAAGGGGATGGTCGGCGGCGCGGCGCGCTTCTTCGTCACGCTGCGCGGCGCGAACGACCGCCTCGCGATCGGCTACGGCACGCTGCCGATCACCATCGCGCCCGCCGGCGCGGGCACGGTCGATCCCTCGACCGCGACGGGCTACGCGCTCATTCACTTCGCGACCGAAGGCAACACCACGGTCACCGGTCAGGGCGACGAGCCGCTCGCGATCGAGGTCGTGGCGCAGGCGGCCGTGACCAGCCTCGAGCTGAAGCAGGCCGAGGGCGGGACCCAGCTCAAGCTCGGCGGTACGACCGTGACCGTGCTGCGCGGCAAGACCGATCTGGCCGACACGGTCGTCGGCGTGGCGTCGCTCGCGACGATCGCGTCGTCGGACACCGCGATTTGCACCGTCGCGCCGAACCTGAACCTCGGGGAAGGCACGTACATTATTACGGGCAAGGCGGTCGGGACCTGCCAGGTGAACGCGACGTTCGGGGCGCTCACGGCGACGCTGCCGGTGACGGTCTCGCCATGAGCGGAGGCGCGCACGATGGGGGCGCCGCGGCGCTGACGCACATCGACGCGAGCGGGCGCGCCGTCATGGTGGACGTATCCGACAAGGTGCCGACCAAGCGCACCGCGACGGCGCGGGCGATCGTGACGGCCCAGGCGGAGACGATCGCGAAGCTGCGGACGGCCACACTCGCCAAGGGGGATGCGCTCGCGGTCGCGCGGATTGCGGGGATCATGGCCGCCAAGCGGACCGCCGAGCTGATCCCCCTCTGCCATCCGCTGCCGCTCGATCACGTCGAGATCGCGCTCGCGGTCGAGGATACGCGTGTCGTGATCGTCGCGACGGCGACGACGACCGGGCGCACCGGGGTCGAGATGGAGGCGATGACGGCCGCTTCGGTGGCTGCTCTGACGCTGTACGACATGGCCAAGGCGAGCGACCGTTGGATGCGCGTCGTCGAGGTGGCGCTCATCGCGAAAGCCGGGGGCAAGAGCGGGACGGTCACGCGGCCGCCCGAGCGCGATGGGTCGTAGGCAGGACCAGGTGAGCGCCCCGTGCGTCCGACCCGCGACACGCTGACGCGGCTCGCGACCGCATTGGAGGCGGCGCTGGCGGGATCGGTCATCGACCGCGTGTGGCGGCCGGCGTCGGCGATGTTGCTGCTCGATGTGCGGCGCCTCGGCAAGCTGCGGCTGCTCGTGGACGTCGACGCGCGCCATCCGCGCGTGATCGTCACGACGCGTTGGCCGGACACACCCGCGGCCCCGGACCGCGAGACGATCGGCTTTCGCAAATTCCTCGAAGGCCAGCGCATCGCGCGGGTTGCGGCGCGGGGCGAGCGGCAGCTCGCGCTCGAAGGGGCCGACGGGGCCTGGTCACTCGTCGTGCAGCTCGCGGGGCGCTACCCGAACCTCGCCATGCTCGATGCGGAAGGGCACGAGCTCATTCGGCTTTTCGAGGACCGCCCGGGCGCGGATCCGGACTCGCCGGCGCTGCCGCCTGGCGCGGTGCAGGCCGTCGATGCCGGCACGGCGGATGCGGACTGGCTCGCGGCCTACGCGGCGCTCACCTGGGACGACTGGGATGCGCGGCACCTCGCCGAGCGGCGCGCGGGGCTCGAGCGCGAGATCCGAATCGCCCGCGAACGTCTCGGGCGCACGCTCGCCTCCCTCACCCGCGAGCTCGCCGAGGCCGAGGACGCCGCGCGCGTGCGCCACCCCGGCGAGCTGCTGAAGACGGTCTTGCGCACGGTCCCCGCAGGCGCTTCCGAAGCGGTCGTCAGCGATTGGGCCGACCCCGCCGGGCGGGACGTGACCATCGCGCTCGATCCGCTGCTGACGCCCGCCAAGAACCTCGAGCGGCTCTTCCAGCGCTACCGCAAGCTCGAGCGCAAGGGGCGCGAGGCCGAGGCGCGCTGGCTCGGCGCGAGCGAGCTCGACGCCAAGCTCGCCGCGCTCCAAGAGGCCGTCGCCGTCGCTCAGGCCGAGCCAGCCTTTGCGGCCGCCGAGCGCGAGCTGCGCGCCCTCGGCTACCGCGCCACGCGCCAGCCCCCGCCGCGCCACGCCGACGCCCCGCGCCTACCCTATCGGCGCTTCGTCGCCACCGACGGCAGCGAGATCTGGGTCGGCCGCAGCGCCAAGGACAACGACGCGCTCACGTTTCGCCACGCCTCCGGGCGCGACCTCTTCCTGCACGCGCGCGACGTCCCGGGGTCGCACGTCATCCTGCGCCGCCCGCACAAATCGGACGCGCCGCCCCCGGCCGAGGCGCTCGCCGACGCCGCCGCGCTCGCAGCCTGGCACAGCCGCGCGCGCGGCGAGGGCGTCATCGACGTGCTCTGGACCGAGCGCAAGCACGTGCGGAAGGCCCGCGGGGCGCCCGTGGGGCAGGTCTCGACGGCTGCGACGCACAACGTGATGGTGCGCGCGGATCCGGCCCGGATCACCCGACTCTACGCGACCCTCGACCCAGGCGACCGCGGCGAGGCGTGAGGGAAGGTGGACAGTGCTTGACTCTCGCCGCCAGTTGCGCGACCTCGTGCAATCCGTTCGCGAACGAGCACGTGGGCCGCGCGCGAACGCGGGGAGGTCGCCGTGAAGCGCATCGATTGGATGCTGATCCGCCCGCCGCGCCCGGACAAGAAGGTCGCCAAGCGCCTGGACGAGCTCGAAGCGCGCATCGACGCCCGGATCCACGCGGCCACGCGCCGCGTCCTCAGCGAGTCCGAGGTCGACGCCCTCTGCGACCTCGAAGACCGCTTCGACGGCGCCACCATCGCGGCCTGCGAGGCGGCCCACGCGCCCCGCTACGAGGACGCGCCCGACGGCGAAAACCGCCTCGTCGACGAGTACGCGATGACCGAGACGGACATGGAGCTCGACGAGTACCTCGAGACGCGCCGACGCGAGTTCGACTGCGAGCGCTGCCCGCACGCCTCGGCCTACAGCCTCTACCCGATGGACCCCTGCGAGGTCACGGCCGGCGCGCTGCTCGACATCCTGGTCGACGACGCGCTCAAGCGCGCGATCCGTCGGCCGATGGGCCCGGACGACATGCGACGTCTCGCCGACGAGCTCGCGCTGCAACGCGCGGAGGGACGCTTCCAGGCGTTGGTCGAGCTCGACGCGGGCGACTACCTCGATCGGTGCGTGGCCTTCCTCAGGCTGTGGGCGCGCCTCGGGTTTGGGGTGCGGCCGATGGACTTCGACGCGCTCGAGCCGATCCAGACCCCCGAAGGGCCGCTCGGCGCCCCCTCCGGCAACAGCTCGCAGCTGCTTCATTAGATAGAGCAGACGCTCGGGATCCGACCGGCTAGCGCCGTCTTTCGAGGCGCTCGAGCAGCTCGATCGCCGCTGGGGATGCGGCCGCGCGCCACTTCGCCGCGACCGGCGCCAGCGCCTTACGAAGCGCCGCGCGTTCTTCGGCGCTGAGCGCGCGCAAGACGATCCCGTCGCTCGCGTAAGCCGCCGGCATGAAGTCGTCGTAGAACGTCCTGACCACCCTCAGCGCGCCCGCCTCGAGCGCGTCGTCGGACCGCACGAGGGCGGCTCGCAGCTCCGGCTGGAGCCGATCGAGCCACGGCGCGCACCACGCCAAGACCGCCCCGTGATAGGCGTGGGCCGACAGCGTGACGTGCTTGATCGACGCGCTCCAGCCGAGGAGTCGCCCAAAGGCCAGGCCGTGGTCGTACCCGCCGATGTCACCGCGCGCGAGCGCCGCCGCGACCTCGCCGACCGCCAGCGGCATCGGCACCGCACCGAGCGCCCGCAGCGTGTCTTTGGCGAGCTCGGACGCGTGCGCGCGCAGCGCCACGCCCGTGAAATCGCCGGGCGCAACCGCGGGTGCCGCGGTGGTCGCGACGTGGCGAAAGCCGAACTCGCTGCGCATCCCGAGGACGAAGCCTCGCTCCAGCATGAGCCGCTTGATGAGCGGCGTTGCGGACCGCAGGGCGCGGTCGACCGCGGCATAGCCGTCGAAGAGAAAGGGCAGCTCCAGCGCGTCGAGCTCCGGCACGGCGGCGGCCAGCGCGCCGAACGATACGAGGATGCCGCCGACCTTGCCCTGCTGGCACAGCTTGACGAGCCCAGCCTCGCTCTTCGACTCCCAGTCGATGCGCGGTGCGATCGCCGTCAGCGTCTCTCTCTTGATACGCGCGGCCAGCTTGACGAGCAGGTCGCCCCACGGTGACACGCGCGGCGCGACGGTCCGGATGTGGATCGCCAACGCGTCGCCCGCCGCGTCGTCACCGTCATCGGCTCGAACCGGCTGTGTGGCGCTCGGCAAGGCAAGGAGCGCGGCGAGCATGAAGCCCGCGCGCGCGCCCGAAACCCTCATTCCGAGACCAGGTTGTCGATGTCGTCGAGGTAGTACTTGGCCTTCTTCTGCTCGGCCGCGTTCTCGGGCTCGAGCTCGGGCGCCGACTTCAGATCGAAGGCCAGGACCTCCTCGAGCAGCCGCTTGAAGAGCGGCTTGTCACCGGCCTTCGACGCGTTCATCTCGGCGTACACGACGCGCGTCGCCAGGTACTGCGGCGCATTCTGGATCGCGTTCTCGAAGTGCTTGCGGCTCTTCTCGAGGTCGCCCGCCGGGTACGGGATCTTCGTGTAGAACCCGCCCAGATAGCGGTCCGACGCGTAGTACCAGTAGGTTGGGTCGAGGCGCTTGGTCAGCTCCATCATCGCGCGGATACGGTCCGACTGGTTGAGCACCTCGATGAGCGACGTGTTGAGCGCCCAACGCGAAAGCGCGGCCGCATACCAATACATCGCCGGCACGGCGTCCTTGTCGAGCTGCTCGAGCGCCGTCGAGAACGGCTGCCGCGCGCAGTACTTCGAGCGGAAGGCCGGGTACTTCTGGCCGAGCGCGAGCTCCGCATGGTTGGCGGCCTCGCGGTAGTGCTGGACCATCTGGTCGCCGGCCGCGTCGCTGTTTCCGATGTTCTTGTGGACCCAGAGCAGCGAGTCCGCGAGGAAGTAGTGCGCGTGCGCGAGCTTGACGCGGAGGTCGGCGCGGCTCGGTTCGACCTTGAGCGCGTCGCTCCATGCTTGGATGGCGGCCGCCGCCTTGGCCTCGTCGCCGCGGAGCGCCCAGGCCTCCTCGGCTTGCTTGTCGAGCGCGGCGACATCGCCCGAGCCGGACGGGGCAGGGCTGACATCGCCGCAGATGCCCGACTGGCGAGAGGTTCCGCAGGCGGCGGATGCCAGACCCGATGCGAGCGCACAAGCAACGACCAAACGGCGCATACGTTCCTCCAGCACCAGAGACGAGTGCGCCGCTCATCGGGCGCGCTAGTCGCGTACCATCCACGCGAAGCGGCTGTCAACGCGGGGATAGAGCGCGTCGCGCCCTGTCCCCCGGGGTTCGAGGGCGCGCCGCCGAGGGCGGGATGTTTCAGTCCTGAACCACCTGACACACGTGACACGCGGCCCTGCCAGCCAACCCCGCGAACGGACGCGGGCGTCACCTCGGCACGGAGGCTGCTCGGAGAGGCGGCCGAAAGGAGGTCCTCATGCCGTTCCCGCTCGCCCTCGAACGCGTCGCCACCGACCTGGCAACCCTGCTCGATCCCCCGTCCGAGCAGCCCCGCGCGCGGGCCCTGCTCGCCCGCCTCCGGCGCAGCGCCGGCGATCTCATCGGGGACTTGCGGGCGATGCGGCAGAGCGGACATCTGACACGACGCGAGACACAGCGACTCGTCGCCGCGCGCCGCCTCTGGGGCGACCTGCGTGTGAGCCCGCCGCGACGCGTGCTCGCGACGCCGGTCGACGTAGCACGTCTCTTCCTGGGACTCGCAACGCGGAGCGCCGAGGAAATCTGGGTGGTCGCGGTCAACGCCGGTCTCGCCCTCCTGCGTCGCGCCCGCGTTGCGCGCGGCGGCGCCGATGGCTGCGCAGCGCGACCGGCCGACATCCTGGCCCCGGTCCTGGGCGCCGGCGCCGCAGGGTTCTTCGTCGTCCACAATCACCCGAGCGGCGACCCGCGACCGAGCGACCAGGACCGCCAATTCACGGGCCACATCGCCGCTGCCAGCGCGGTCATGGGCCTTGTCTTTCACGACCATGTGATCGTGGCGGGCGAGCGCTGGTGGGCGATCGGTTCCGGCGACGCACACCGTGAACCCGACCGGCCGGACAGCGGGGACGCGCACGGCCGCCTCACACGCGACACGCGACGACGGACGCTCGCGCGGACGCGTCCCCGAGTCCGTTCAGCGGGCGATCCGCAGCGGCACGACCACGCGCTTATCCGCGCCGCCGAAGGTCGGCACCGGGACGCGCGCCAGGGCGCTCTTCACGCACGCCCGAAACGCGGGCTGGTTGCGAACTTCGGTGCCGACGGTGAGGTTGCCAAGACGGCCGGATTGCACGCTGAGTCCGACCTCGGTGCCACTGAACGAGGGCTCCCGCTGTGCGTGCTGGATGGCGCAGGCGAAGAGGCCCTTGCGCGCGGCCTCGACGACGCCCGCGAGCTGGTCGGCGCTGATGCTCGGGGCCGCCTCGATCTCGCCGTCGTCGTTGAACGTGAGCTTGCTCGTGGTGTGGACCTCGGCGTCGTCGGTCACCTTGACGCCAGCCGTGTCGTAGCTCTCGGGCTCGGCGAGCCGTGGGACCTTGTGCGGCACGACAGCCGGCATGCTGGGCCCGTTGCGAGCGGCGCGCGCGGGCCCCGCCCCGGCCGTGGGAAGTCGGGCGATGGCGGCCATGCGGCCGATCGTTCCGATCCCGATCGACTCGGCGGTCGCGAATCGCCACCAGAGCCAGACCCCGATCCCGGCCGCCGCGATGAGGCTGATCGCGACGAGGCGCCAGGTGTGGCGACTGCGCGCCTCGGAGCGCTCGAGGCGCTTGCCGAGGCGGTCGATCTCGGCGCGCTTGGCCTCATGCTCCCAGCGCTTACGGCAATGATCGAAGTGGTTTCGGAAGAGCTCGTGCTCGGCGACTGCGTCCCAGCGGTCGCTGCCGGCGAGGCAGACCTGCGTCGCGAGATCGATCTTGCGCTTGGCGATCGCGTCCATGATCCGATCGGTGTTGACGGGTCCGAAATCGCCGGCGCTCGTGCGATAGAGCCAGCGATCGGTATCGGCACGACGAAGCTGACGGGTGGCTACCATGCGACACCTCCCGCCCCCTCGAGCCCGGCGAGGTGGATGCGCCAGAGGCCGCCCTCGCGGCGCAGCTCGAACTCGAGGGGATCGACCATCACGCGCCGATCGTCCGGGTCCCGGTCCACGGCCGCGAGCGTGACCCGCCCCCTGGCGCGGTCGCCCGCCTCGTCGAGGACCTCGAACTTCGCGACGCGGAGTCCGTCGGGGAAACCGCGCACCTGGAACGCTTCGGCGGGCTTGATCGGGACGCCGAGCTTCCGCGACAGCGCCGCGGCACGGGCCTCGAGCGCCTGGCGGCCCTCCGCGTCGAGCAGGGTCACGAGCTCGGGTCCGAGCTGGGCCGGAGCGGTCAGCGGGCGCGACAGCGCCTCGAACGCCTGCCGCAGATCCTCGTCCGCACGCGAACCGGCGCAGGCCGACACGCTCGCCAGACAGGCGGCGATCAACGGGACGAACATGCCTGACAATGTGAACGGGAGCTTGGCCACGAGAGCGATGTTAGCCCTGTGCGGCCATGGCCTGTCAATCGTCGCGGCACGGACTTGCCGGCGGACAACGACACGGGTAGAACCTGAGCGATGATGCGAGCCTTCTTGGTCACCGCTCTGATCCTCGCGGGCGGGTGTGGAGAACACCCGGACGAAGGGGCTGTGCTCGAGGCGTTGGGCGAGGTCACGGGCGCGCTCGAAGCACGCGACCACACGCGGCTGTGGAACGCGTTCGACGCCGAATCGCAGGGGCGCTTGCTCGGCGCGATCGACCAATGCGAGGCGGCCCTCACGCTGGTCGATGCGATCTGGGACGAGCAGGACCGGGCGCTCGCCCGACAGGCGCTCGGGCACGCCTTGACGACGGCGGCCGGCGCGCGCGACGCGGGACGGGGGCCGCGCCTCGTGGCGGCGCTCCTCGACGTCACGAAGCTGCGCTTCGAGCGCGAGACCAAAGACGGCCTCGCGAGCCGCAGCGTGACCTTCGAAGACGGACCGCCGGCCCGCGCGATCGTGCGGACCTCGGCCGGCGAGAAGTTCGGCTTCACCAAGGCCGCGGGGGCCTGGAAGTCGACGCTGCTGCGCGACCTCGTGCTGGATGAACAGCCGTTCAGAGAGCTCCTCGAGAACACCAAGAAGGCGATGGCGGTCGCCGAGGGCAAGGGCGTCGCGTGGCGAACGAGCCGCGATCCGCGAACGCCCCAGGGCACGTACAACCTGGCGCGCGCGGTTCTGGGCCACGATCCGGTAGACGCGGACGCGCTCCTGACGCTGCTCGACGACAGCGCGCGCGGTGCCGTCGTCGAGGCGCTCGAGCTGTCGCGCAAGGCGCAGAAGCGCATCCAACAGAAGTTCGCCAAGGCCCAGCGCGCCAATGCGTACGAGGCGCATGGACTCGGTGCCCTGCTCGAGGCGACGACGGATAAGGAACTCTTCGCGAAGTGGGTCGGTTCGCCGACCTTCGTCAAGCCGTTCACGGCCAACGACGAGCCCGAGCGGCTCGAGGGCGACCCCGCGGCGGGCGCGTGCACGCTCATCACCCGCGGCGACGCGAAGATACCGCTCAGCCGCGACGAGAGCGGCTTCTGGCGCATCGCGGGCTTCGACGCGACCATCCGCGCGGCGCTCGCGGCGCCGTCGCAGAAGGTGCTCGACGCGCCCTGAGCTTCCCCGCGATGATCGGGATCCACGCAGCGCGCAGCGCGCAGCCCGTCGCGATCAGCTCTTGTCGAGCCCGAACGCCGAGTGGAGGAGGCGCACCGCCAGCTCCGTGTAGGCCTCGTCGATGACGACGCTGATCTTGATCTCCGAGGTCGCGATCATCTGGATGTTGACCCCCGCCTGCGACAGCACGCGGAAGGTCTTGGCCGCGACGCCCGAGTGGCTGTGCATGCCGACGCCGACCACCGAGACCTTCGTGATGTTCTGGTCGGCCTTGACCTCGGTCGCGCCGAGCTCTTGCGACACCACCTGCATGAGCCGCACGGCCTCAGCCGCATCGGCCTTGGGCACCGTGAAGGTGAGGTCGGTGCGCGTCCGCTCCTGCGACGAGTTCTGGATGATCATGTCGACCACAATCTCGGCCTGCGCGAGCGAGTCGAACACGCGCGCCGCAACGCCGGGCTGATCGGGCACCCCGAGGATCGAGATGCGCGCGTCGTTGCGATCGAAGGCCACTGCACGAACGACCACCTGCTCCATCGAACTGTCCTCCGGTACCACCCAGGAACCCTCGCTCTCGTCGAAGCTCGAGCGCACATGGATCCGCACGCCGTATTTCATGCCGAACTCGACCGATCGAATCTGCAGCACCTTGGCGCCCAGCGACGCGAGCTCGAGCATCTCTTCGTACGCGATCTTCGGGATCTTCCGGGCCGACCGGACGACGTTCGGGTCGGTCGTGTAGATGCCGTCGACGTC
>SXIE01000496.1 GCA_005772945.1 Pseudomonadota bacterium | reverse complement strand
GCCGATGGTCAGCGTGCGACATCCGAGCGAGATCGCGTACGAGAAGCCGAACTGCGACGTGATGGTGCGCGGGACGGCGTACGCGCCGGGCGGCAAGGCGGTGCCGCAGTTCGAGGTCGAGGTGCGCATCCAGAACGTCGTGAAGCGGCGGCTGCGCGTCTACGGGAATCGGCACCTCGTGTGGTATCCGCCGCTCAAGTGGCTGACGGCGGAGGACCTCGCCAAGGGCGAGCAGTGGGTCTGGCCGGACCCGGATTTCTCGGAGCCCGAGCCGATCGACAAGCTGCCGCTGCGCTACGAGAGCGCGTATGGCGGCTGGGGCAAGATCGTGCTGACGCCGGACGCGGAGGTCTCGGCGGAGGAGGCGCAGGCGACCTCGGCGGTGATCGAGGACCGGCGCGAGCGCAAGAAAGAGATCGTGAAGGAGCTCAAGAAGAAGGAAGAGGACGCGCAGAAGGCGAAGGACAAGAAGCCGAAGCCGCCGGGGATCACCGACGAGAAGGCGGCCGAGATCGCGGGCAAGGCGTTCCTCATCGACGAGGGTGTCGACCTCAAGCTCGACGAGGCCACGCGCGCGCGGCTCGAGGCCGAGGCCGCCAAAGACGACGGCATGAAGATCGTCAGCGCGTACCGTCTCGGGCGCGATCTGCCCGAAACGGCAGATGAATTCGACCGGCTGAAGGCCGAGGCGGCCGCCAAGAAGGCCGCGGCCGAGGACGCGGACGGCAAGGGCGGGGACGCGAAAAAGGACGCCAAGGCCGAGGTGAAGAAGGAGGCCGATCCGAACGCGGCGTTCTTCTCGGATGGCGCGACGTCCGCGATCGATCTCAACAAGCTCAAGGAGGACGACGAGTTCAAGGAGCTGCTCGAGGAGCGCGCGGTGGGCGAGGCGCGCAAGCTGAAGGACGAGGAAGGGACCCTGCGCGACCGCGCGACCAAGTTCGGCGACATCAAGCTGAACGACGACAACTGGGCGGCGGCGTACGTGCGGGCGCGGCCCGAGAAGAAGAAGCGCAAGCTCGAGGACAGCGACGTCCCGACGATTCCGTATCCGGCGAACATGTGCGGCAAGGGCTTCTGCGTCGGGCACCTCGAGGAGCAGGTCGAGAATGTGCCGCTGCCGAACATCGAGGATCCGGAGGAGCCGCTGACGGGCGAGGAGATCGTCGTCGATTTGGCGAACTTCGATCTGACCAAGCTGCGGACGCCGGCCGGGTGGGCGCCGTACCCGATGGCGTGGTATCCGCGCGCGCGCTATTTCGGGGCGTACACGTGGGACATCGATCTCGCCAAGGCGGGGGTGGAAAAGGCCAAGGACGAGTACGACGAGGATGATCCGGACGACAAGGCGATCCTCGAGCAGCTGAGCAAGCTCGAGATTCCGCTCATGCACCCGTTGGCGTTCCAGGAGGCACATCCGAAGATGCAGGTGAAGGAGCTGCGCGGGGACGAGGAGGTCTACCTGACGAACCTCACGCCCGAGGGGACCTTGTTCTTCCGGCTGCCGGGGATCCATCCGACGGCGACGATCGATCTGTCGCGTGGGCCCGAGCCGCTCAAGTTCCGGCTCGATACGCTGCTCATCGACGTCGAGGATGCGAAGAAGCCGGCGGTCGAGATGGTCTGGCGGGCTTGGTATCGGCTCAAGAACTTCGAGGAGCTGGAGACGCGCGCCTTCAAGAAGATCAACGTCATCGAGGTGGACCAGGACAGCTGGCTCGAGATGCGCCGGAAGGAAGCCGCCAAGGAGAAGAAGGACGAGGGCGCGGCGCTCTTGATGGACGACGTCGCGCTCGAAGACGACGGGATCCAGGGGGAGGAGGCGTACAAGAAGTACCTCGAGCAGTTCCGTCGGAAAAAGGGCGGGATCGGCGCGCGCATGGACGACGTGACCGACGCGGCGGTGTGGGACCAGTCGCAGGATCGCCAGCTCCACACCGATGAATGGGACGACAAGTTCCGCGCCGAGCGCGATGGCTTCGTGGACGAGCAGAAGGCGCGCGCCGAGAAGCTCGCCAAGCTGAAGGAGAAGGCGCTGAAGGGCGTGGCGCGCGATCAGGCCGACGAGGAGTTCGGGATCATTCGGGATCCGGAGACCGGCGAGGTGCTCGCGATCGATCCGAACGCGGAAGGGCCGCCCAAGAAGAAGTAGCGGGCACGCTCCGGGCGCTCTTCGCGAGGGGGCAAGCGCCGGGCGCTCTTCGCGAGCGGGCTACGAGGTCCGCGTCTTGCCGTCGCGGGTGAGTAGGACGCCGTAGAGATCGGGGCGACGGTCGCGGAAGAATCCCCACGACGCGCGCATGTGGGCGATGGCGTCGAGGTCGAAGGCGTGGGTCAGGATGGCGTCACCGGCCGTCGCGGCCTCGGCGACCTTCTCGCCGAGCGGGTCGGCGATGAAGCTGGCGCCGTAGAAGCGGATGGCGTCCTCTTGGCCGACGCGGTTGGCGGCGATGACCGGGATGCAGTTGGCGACGGCGTGGCCTTGCATGACGCGTTGCCAGGGGAGGCGCGTGTCGAGGTCGGGCTCCTCGGGCTCGGTGCCGATGGCGGCCGGGAAGAAGAGGAGCTCGGCGGCGAGGAGGGTCAGGGCGCGGGCCGTCTCCGGGTACCACTGGTCCCAGCAGATCCCGACGCCTATTCGCCCGTAGCGCGTGTCCCAGACGCGAAAGCCGGTGTCGCCGGGGGCGAAGTAATACTTTTCTTCATACCCGGGGCCGTCGGGGATGTGGCTCTTGCGGTAGTTGCCGAGGATGGTGCCGTCGGCGTCGAGGACGGCGAGCGAGTTGTAGTGGGCGTGGCCGGCCTTCTCGAAGTAGCTGAACGGGATGACGACGCCGAGCTCGCGCGCCAGGAGCGCCATGGCGGCGATGGCGGGGTGACCTTCGAACGGGTGCGCGAGCGCGAAATGATCGGGGTGCTCGGTCTGCGGGAAGTAGCGGTTCTCGGAGAGCTCGCTCGGGAGGATGATCTGCGCGCCGCGGGCGGCGGCCGCGCGTATGGCGGCGGTGACGCGCCCGAGGTTCGTCGGGCGGTCGGCGGAGAGGTCGAGCTGCAGGGCCGCGACGGTCACGAGGCGACGGGGCATGCGGGCTCCTCCTTCGTCATGCAGTGGACCGAGCCGCCCCCGGTCAGGAGGTGCGTCGCGAAGACGGGCAGCGAGCGCCGTCCGGGGAAGAGGGCCTCGAGCTGCCGGCAGGCGGCGTCGTCGGAGGGGCGGCCGTAGACCGGGACGACGATCGCGTGCTGGGCGATGAAGAAGTTGAGGTGGCTCGCAGGGAGGAGCTCGCCGGTGTGCGGATTCTCGACGCGGCCGGGTGAGGGCAGGGGGACGACCTCGAGGCCGTGCCGCGTGACCTGCTCGCGGATGGCGACGAGGCGGTCGCGGTGCGGGTCGCCAGCGCCGTCGGGCGCGCCGATCGCGACCACGCCGGGGGCGACGAAGCGCGCGATGTTGTCGACGTGGCCGTCGGTGTGATCGAAGTGGAGGCCGTCGTCGATCCAGACGATGCGCTCCACGCCGAGCCAGGCGCGGAGGCGGGCCTCGAGGGCGGCCTCGGTCGGGACGGCGCCCGGGTGGCGGTTGGGATGGAGGAGGCACGAGCGCGTCGTGAGGAGCGTCCCGGTGCCGTCGATCTCGATCGCGCCGCCCTCCAGGACGAAGTCGGCGTCGAAGGTCGGGAGCGCGGCGCTGGCCGCGATGAGGTGCGCGACGCCGTCGTCGCCGTCCATCAGGTACTTGCCGCCCCAGCCGTTCCATTCGCAGCAGAGCGCGACGCGCGCGCCGTCGGGAGCGACCATGAAGAGCGGTCCGGTGTCGCGGGTCCAGACGTCGCCATACGGGGCGACATGCGTGCGGACGGCGGCGGCGCGCGCGCCGTGACGCGCGAAGGCGGTGAGGGCGGACGCCTCTTCGGCCGGGTCGCGCACGAGGACCTCGACGGCCTCGCCGCCCGCTGCGAGCGCCGCGACCAGCGCTCCGAACGCGTCGCGCGCGGGCTCGAAGGCCGGGCCCCATTCGGCCGCGTCGTGCGGCCATGCGCACCAGACGGCGCGATGCGGCATCCACTCCGGGATGAGCGCATGGCCGCGGCTGCGCAGCAGGCTGATCGAAGCGGTCACAGGCGAGGCGGTCACGGGCGAGGCGGTCACGGGGCGGCCATACACCCCGCTCGCGCGCGCCTCAAGCCTCCTCCATCCGAATCGATCGGAAACACACGCGGCGAAGCGACGGAGACGGTTCGAGGCGCTATATTGGCGCCCATGTCTGCCCCCCCGGTTCGCGCGCCCTGGCGTGTGTGGTGGTTTCTGCTGGCCCTTGCGGCCGCCTGCGGTCAAGACGCCATGAACTCTCGAGACAGCGCGACGAGCGCCCCCGCGGATACCCTGGTGGCCGTCGACACCGGCGTCGGGACCGCCCATACGGCCGCGCCCGGCGACACCGCCCTCGCCGCGGAAGCGACCGCGCCGCCCGAGGAGACGCGCGTCGACGAGACGATCGAGCCAGCGAAAGACACGTCGCCGGCCGCCTGCATCCCGAATCCGTTCGTTCCCCCCTACGCCAAGGGCGAGTGGCGTAACAGCCTCGAGACGGGCGTCCTCACCATCCCGATGGGAGCCCCGAACCACCGCGGCCAGGACGTCATCGTCGCGGCCGGCGAGCCGCAACGCCTCATCGCCAAGTTCGCCTACGGGGCCATCGACAAGGACCTGAAGGACGAGGACGTCGAGGTCTTCTACCAGCCCGATGCGCCGTGCGGCGCCTGGGAGTCGCTCGGGGTCTTCCCGACCTCCGAGGACGGCGAGTACGGCACGATGTGGGGCGTTGCGGACGATGGCGGCCGCATCTTCGTCGAGCTCCCGATGGCCAAGCGCCTGCCCGTCGGCGTGTATCCCGTTCGCATGCTCGTCAAGGGCGACCTCTCGATCGCGGCCTTCACGCTGTGGGTCACGGCGCCGTCCGTGAGCGTCGTGGTCACCGATATCGACGGCACGCTCACGACCAGCGACTTCGAGCTCATCACCCAGATATTCACCGACCTCTTCTCCGGCAGCTACGTCCCCGAGGCCTATCCGGGCGGCCAGGACGTCCTCTGGGCCTACCGCCAGAAGGGCTACCAGATCATCTACGTCACGGGCCGCCCCGACCTGCTCCGCGCCCAGACCCAGACGTGGCTCGTCGATCTCGGCTACCCGCCGGGCGTCGTGCACCTGACCGACACGAACACCCAGGCCTTTCCGACCGACGCGGGCGTCGCCGCCTACAAGACCGATTTCTTGAACAAGGTCGTCGCCGAGGCGCAGGCCGCCTTCTACGCCGCCTACGGCAACGCCACGACCGACATCCACGCCTACGCGAACGTCAACATCCCGAAGAATCGGACCTACATCATCGGGGCGAACGCTGGACAGGAAGGGACGGTCGCGGTGAACGCGTACCCGAGCCACCTGCCGACGGCGCAAGCGGCGCCCGCCGCGCTCGTGCCGGGACCGACGCCGCCCGACGTGAACAAGGGCTGGTGGTGAGGTGACCCGCGCGCAGGGGCGCAAGGGGCTCTTCAAGCGCCTCCGCGCGATGCGCGCGCGGGACCTGCCGCGCCTGCCGAACGTCATCGGCGAGCTGGCGCCCCTCGACCTCCGCATCGTCGGGCGGACGCTCCTCCACACCGTGCTGGTCGGCATCATCGCCGGCTTCATCGGCGCCGCCTTCTTCTGGCTCATCGAGATCGCGCAGACCGAGATCCTCGAGGGCGCGACGGGCTACGTTCCCCTCCGCGCGCACGGCGAGCTGCTCCTGGTCGGCGCGGACGCGGGCGCCCCCACCGACTTTCGCCCGTGGCTCCTCTGGATTCTGCCCGCGCTCGGCGGGCTCGGCTGCGGGCTCATCGCGCGCTACGTGCCCGAGGTCTCCGGCGGCGGCGCGGACACGACCATCGAGGCCTACCACCATAAGGGCGGGGTCCTGCGCAGCCGCGTCCTCTGGGCCAAGCCGCTGGCGTCGTTCCTCACCCTCGGGACCGGCGGGGCCGGCGGACGCGAGGGGCCGACCATGTTGATCGGCGGGGCGGTCGGCTCGCTGGTCGGGCGCCTCCTCGGCCTCGGCGCGCGCGAGCGGCGGATCCTGCTCGTCGCGGGGATCGCCGCCGGGATCGCGGCCGTGTTCCGTACGCCGCTGGGCGCCGCGCTGCTCGCCGTCGAGTTCCTCTACCGCGACGACTTCGAGTCCGACGCCCTGGTCCCCGCCATCCTCGCGAGCGTGGTCGCCTACTCGGTCGTCATCTCGCTCTTTGGCGAGAGCATCCTCTTCGCGCACGCGCCGCGCTACCCGTTCACGCCGTCGCATCTGCCGCTCTATGCGCTCATGGCGGTCGTCCTGGCGCTGTTCGCGCACATCTCGCTCGCCGTGATGGGCGGCCTGCGGCGCCTCATGCAGCGCCTGCCGGGCCCGGCGTGGCTGCGTCCGGCCTGGGGTGGGCTCCTCCTGGGCATCTTCGTCACGCCGATCGTCATGGGCGTCGGCGACCTCATCGGCACGCCCGGCCAGGGGCTCGGGCTCCTCGGCGGCGGCTACGGCGCGGTCCAGACGGCCATCAGCGGGGCCCCGTGGCTGCCGGGCGGTTGGCTCGTGGTCGGGCTCCTGGTGCTGCTCGCGTTCGCGAAGCTGATCGCGACGTCGTTCACGATCGGATCGGGCGGATCGGCTGGTGACTTCGCGCCGTCCTTGGCGATCGGGGCGCTGCTCGGTGGCGCGTTCGGGCATGCCGCGCAGCTGCTGATCGATCCGGCGATCGACCCCGGCGCCTTCGCGCTGGTGGGCATGGGCGCGTTCTACGGCGGCCTCGCGCACGTGCCGCTGTCGGCGCTCGTGCTCGTGTGCGAGATGGCCGGGAGCTACGACTTGCTCGTGCCGCTCATGTTGGCGCTGGGCGTGTGTTTCGTGGCGGTCCGGCGGCGCACGCTCTATCCGGCGCAGCTCCCGACGCAGCGCGACTCGCCGGTGCATCGCGAGGAGGCGCTCGTGACGGCGCTCGAGTCGACGTGTGTGAAGGACGTGATGGTGCCGGCGGCGACCTTCGCGTCGTTCGCGCCGGGGACCGAGGCCCACGAGATGCTGCGGGCGCTCGCGGCCGAGGGTTGGCAGGACACGTTTCCGGTGCGCGGCCTCGACAACCACATCGTCGGCATCGTGCGCGCCGACGATCTGCGCAAGCTGGCGCTCGATCCGCTCTCGCCCACGACGGCGCGCGACGTGATGGTGGCGCCGGTCGTGGCCGCGCCCGACGAGAGCGTGCGCGCGGCGGCCGAGCGCCTCATCCGCAACCGCCTGCGCGAGATCCCGGTGGTCGAGGGGCATGTGATCGTCGGGTTCCTCGACGAGGACGACATCACCCAGCATTACCTCGGTACGCTGACACGCGTGGCGGGCCCGCGCCGCAGCAGGACCGTCGTCGACGCGGCCAAGGAGGCGGAGGCCTGACGCCGAAGCGGATCAGCGGGGCGCGACGTGCTTTTCGATCCAGCTCGCGATGCGCTCCAGCGCGGCCGGGTCGAACGTCTGCGCGATCGTCTCGTACTCGTCGAGAAGCCCGGTCTTGGCGGGCTGGAAGAGGTGGTTCAAGCCCGCGAGCGTCTCGGTCGTGACGTCGCCGTTGCCGGCCTTGGCGAGCGCGGCGGCGATCTCGCGGAGGTTCTGCTCGGCCAGAACCTGCGTGTCCCGATCGCCGATCAGCGCCAGCACCGGCGTTTTGACGTGGCCCCAGTGCAAGCGCGGATCGGTCTTGAGAAACGACCGGAACCAGGGCGACTGAAGCTGCGCGGCTGCGACCTTGTTGCTCTCGTCGAGCCCGGCGGCCTTGTCCGCGCCGACCAGGCGCGTGGCGATCGCGGCGGTCTCGGTGATCGCGGCCTCGAGCTCGGCGGTCGGGGCGCCGTCCATCGCGAGCTGGCAGATCTTCTTCTGCCCGGCGACGACCTCCGCGACGCCCTCGGGCGCCGCGCCCATGGCGCCGAGGATCGTGCCGATCTGTTGCGGTACGAGCTCCGCGCCGCTCACACCGGTTCCGGCGAGTGACACGATGAACGCGAGTGGGGCGACCGGATCCCGGTCGCTCGCGGGCTCGGCAGTTTCACGGCGCGCGTCGCTGCGGCCAGCGACCATGGCCGCGAGGATCCCGCCCTCGCTGTGTCCGATGAGGCCGACGCGCTTCGGGTCGATCTCGGGCTGCGTGCGCACGAAGCGCACGGCCGCCTCGACGTCGCTCGCATGGAGCGCGAGCGTCGCGCGCGAGGGCTCCGCGCGGGTCTTGCCGGCGCCGCGATCGTCAACGCGTAAGACCGCAATTCCACGGCGCGTGAGGGCATCCGCGATGACCAGAAACGGCTTGTGGCCGAAGATCGTCTCGTCGCGGTCCTGGCTCCCCGAGCCCGAGATCAGTACGGCCGCCGGGAACGGACCGGGGCCGCTCGGCAACGTCAGCGTGCCCGCGAAGACACCCTCGTCGGCCGGGTTCGTGAAGGTGACCTCGCGCTCGCCATACGGGAAGGGCGGTTGCGGGGTCTGCGGGCGCGGGCCGAAGGCGGCCGCGTCGGTGCTGGGGCGCAGGTGGAGCCCGGCGAGCTTGCCGTCCTTGTCGAAGGTCACGAGGACGTCCATCGGGCCCGAGGCGTACTTGCACGTGAGGCGCTGGGTCGTGAACGCGCCCTCGATCAGCTCTTTGACCGCGATGATCGCCGGGCACTTGCCGAGCTGTGCGAACGGCCTGACGAGCGCGTCGCCGGTGCCGACCGCTTTGACCATGTCGGCGTTGAGGTGCGGTTGCACGGCCGCCATGTCGCCGCGCTCGAGCGCCGCGAGGATCGTCTTGGCGAGCTCGGGGAGTGCGACCGGTGCGGCCGGTGCGGGCGTCGCCGCGGTGTCGGGTGCGTGCGGAGCGGTCGCTGCGTTCGTAGGCGCGGCCGGCGTCGGCGCCTTGCTGCAGGCGCTCAAGCCGAGAGCGAGCACGGGTGCGAGAAACTTCGAGAGGGCCATGGTCCGATTCTCCAACGTCCGACGTCCACCGATCACGGCCTTTATGATGGTATATGCGGAACGCATGCAAGCGCCCCTTACCTCAGCGGCCCCAGCGAACGGCCTGCGCGACGAGGCCCTGAGGGTCTTCGAGGCGGCGTTGCACGAGCTGCCGCAGGAAGCGGCGCGCACCGAATTCCTGAGGGCAGGCGGTCAGTTGCGCATGCTCGGCGACGAGGCGCCGGGGCTTGCT
>SXIE01000495.1 GCA_005772945.1 Pseudomonadota bacterium | reverse complement strand
TCACGGTGCCGCTGCTCATCGGCGGGGCGACGACGTCGCGCAAGCACACGGCCGTCAAGATCGCGCCAGTCTACGAGGGCCCCGTCGTCCATGTGATCGATGCGTCGCGTGCGTCGGGGGTCGTCACGGCGCTCTTGTCCGAGGACCAGCGCGCGGGCTTTTTGGCCGAGAACGCGCGCGCGCTCGCCGAGGATCGGGCGCGCTTTGCGCAGCGGCGCGAGGCTGTGCTCGTGCCCTTGAAGGCCGCGCGCGACAAGCGGCCGCGGCTGGAGTTCGCGCCCGAGCGTCCGGCGTTTCTGGGGGCGCGGATCGCCGAGGAGATCCCGCTCGAGACGCTCGTCGAGTACATCGACTGGACACCGTTCTTCGCGACCTGGGAGCTCAAGGGGAACTTCCCGGCGATCCTGGAGGATGCGGTCGTGGGTCACGCGGCGCGCGATCTCTACGGAACGGCGCGCTCTCTCCTCGCGACGATCGTGAGCCAGAAGTGGCTACGCGCGTCGGCGGCCTGGGGCTTCTTCCCGGCCGCGGCGGACGGTGACGATATTGTTTTGTACACCAACGAATCGCGCGACGTGGTGCTCGCCCGCTTCCCCACGCTGCGGCAGCAGAAGGTGCGCCCGGGCGACGACGCGACCTACACCGCGCTCGCGGATTTCGTGGCGCCGGTCGGCGGACCGCCGGACTACGTCGGGCTCTTCGCGGTGACGGCGGGGATCGGCGCCAAGGAGCGCGCGGCCGCATTCGAGGCCGCGCACGACGATTACTCGGCGATCCTGGTGAAGTCGCTGGCCGATCGGCTGGCCGAGGCCGCGGCGGAGTGGCTTCATCGCGAGGCGCGCCGTGCGTGGTACGCCCCCGCGGAGGCGCTGTCCCCGACGGACTTGCTCGCGGAGACGTATCGCGGGGTCCGGCCGGCACCGGGGTATCCCGCGTGCCCCGATCACACGGACAAGCGGCTCCTGTTTGCGCTCATCGGGGCGGAGCGGGCCGGTCTGTCGCTGACCGAGAGCCTCGCGATGGAGCCGGCCGCGAGCGTGAGCGGGTTCTTCCTGGGCCACCCCGAGGCGCACTACTTCACGGTGGGCCCGCTCGGGCGGGACCAAGTGACAGACTACGCGGCGCGCAAGGGGCTGACCGTCGCCGAGGCCGAGCGTTGGCTGCAGCCGAACCTGGGCTACGAGCCGGGCTGAGCGAGCGATCGGGCGATCGGGCGAACGATAGGGCGAGCGAGAGCGAGCGCAGCGGCCTTCGGGCCGCCGCATTTCGAGCCTACTCGGCCTGCGAGCCGGTGTCGGTCACCTCGTCGAGGGCCGCCTCCGCGGCCTCTTCGGCCGCGGCCTCGGGGCCGGCTTCCGGCGACTCCTCGGGCGTGATCTCGGGCGACTCCTCGGGGGTCGTCTCCGGCGACCCCTCGGGGGTCGTCTCCGGGTTCGTGCCGGGCCGGTCGAACGTGTAGTCCGAGCAGTTGAGCTTGAGCCCGCCGCTCGGGTCCGAACCCGATCCGCCGCAGTAATAGAAATCACCGCCGTTACCCTCGTCGGGGATCCAGCCGCACGAGCGGTCGGCCGCGTCGGGTGCGTCAGCGCAGTCCTGGGTTTCGACTGCGTTGTCCTCGCACCAGTAGGTCGCGCTGCCGTCGCAGCAACCGTCGTAGGTCAGCGTCCCGCAGGGCGACACTTCGCAGTGACCGGTGTCGTTGCAGAACTTCCCGGTGTCGCAGGTGCCGCAGCTAACGCCGCAGGCGTGGCCGCAGTCGCGGTCCGTGCACGTGTCGGTGCACGTCTCGCCCGGGCACAGGTAGGGCGCCGCGTCGGTCGTCGCGGGGTCGATCTCGGGGGCGGTCCCGCAGTCGTAGTATTCGTTGCCGGTGACCCAGCTGCAGAAGGGAGCATCGCCGCTGCTCGCCTCGGGGCAGTCGATCGACAGGATCCGGCCGTTGTCGCAGTACTTGTTGACCTGTTGGTCGCCCGTGCAGCACCCGACGTCCGTGATGACGCCGCACTGCGAATCGACGCATTTGCCCTCGAGGCTGCAGACCTTGCCGTCGGCGCAGTCCTCGCCGCATTTCTGGCCACACACCGAGCCGCACTCGCGATCGCCGCAGCCGCCTGCAGGACAGCTCTCGCCGGGGCAGAGGTACGGGTACTCGGTCATGTCGGAGGCGGCCGCGTCGTAGGAGCAGTCGAAGCCGACGTCCTCGCTGCCCGTCCAGCCGCAATTCGGAAAGTTGGGCACCTCGGTGGCGCACGCGATGACCTCGAGCTCGTCGCTGCTATTGCAGAACTTGATCGACCCGTCCGCCATGCAGCAGCCCTGGAGCGTGATCTCGCCGCACCCGCTCGCCGCCGTGCAGGTCCCGGCCGCGCAGCTCTCGCCCCCCTGGCAGCTCCCGCAGCTATTGCCGCACGCGTCGTTGCCGCACTCCTTGGCGCCGCAGTCCTTGGGCTTGGTCGTACCACCCGCGCACGTTCCGGTCTGGCAGGTCTCACCCGTCTTGCACGGGTTGTTCGTCGAGCAGGTCGTGCCGTCCGCGACCGGCGCGGCCTCGCAGGTCTTGCTCGTTTGGTTGCACTTGGGTGCACGACAGGCCGTCGCGGTAATGGCGGCCGCGCAATCGCTGTCGACCTTGCACGCGGCGGGCACGACCGTCTCGCCGCCCGTCGTGTCGCGCACGTCGCTGCTGGTCGGGTTCGCCTTGCCGTCGTTCGAGTCGTTGCACGCGCCAAAGAAGCCAAGCACCGACATCGTCAGCGCGACAGCAAGCAAGGAACGACGGCTCTTCATGGCACCCTCCACACACGCAGGACGCGCAATGTAGCCGGGGGCCTCGCCGTCCGCAATCGCGTTCTCGCAGCGCCCGCGCGTCGGCGCGGGTCGGGCTCGCGCGGTCCCCTAGTCGACGCAGGCCTTGTCCCCAGGCGGGCACTTGAAGCGCACGTGGATGTGGTTGGTGTGCCCGGGCTCGTGGCGCACGACGCCGTGCATCGCGCGGTTGCCGCGCGGGTACTGAAACAGCCACTCCAGCTTCTCGGGCGAAACCCCCTGTTTTTCCGACCACTTGTAGAGTTTTTCCTGCAGCGAGTAGCCGATGAACATGTACTCGATCGGCGTCTTCAGTTCCGACGGGCCGGCGAGGTTCGTAATCAGCGCCCAGGTCTTCTCGAGGTCGAGCGGGACCGCGCCGCCGTCGAGCAGCGCCTTGGGTCCCGTCGGCGGCTGGCGGACGTGGTAGAAGCCGAGGTCGACATCGACCCCCATCTGGTGCGAGCGATGGGGGGCGAGCGGGCCGCCGGTCTCGCGCGAGATGTCGCCGATCACCAGATCGTGCGCCGCCGGGTACTTCTTGCGGACCTCGGCGATCACGGCCTTGAGCGCGCGGATCGTCTCGTTGGTGCCCCAGCTGTAGAGCGGCGCCTTGAGCCACAGGCCGGGGCCGGGCAGGAGCTTCTCGCCGCCGACCAGGCTGCCGGTCTGGGGGCGGCCGATCGCCTGGCTCGCGTTCTTGCCACCCTCGCGATAGATCGTGAGACGGTCGCCGACGCGCAAGCGCGCGGGCTCCATCTTGGGGTTCATGCGCCGCACGTCGTCGACCGTGATGGCGAAGCGGCGTGCGATGCGCGCGAGGGTGTCGCCGGGCTGGACCTGGTAGACGACCTTGGTCTGGAGGCGACTCGCGTCGGTCGTCACGATGCGCAGGCGCGCGCCGACGCGAGGCTCGGTCAGGCCGCGCGCGAAGGCGCTCTTGTTGCGCGTCTTGATGTCGGCCGGGGTGACGCCATAGCGCTTGGCGATGTCCGCGACCAGCTCGCCGGCCACGACCTCATGGACGACGGTCTGCTTCTTGGGCGGCTTGGGCTTGGGCGAGGAGCCGCGCGAGCCGCCCTGGCCGGCCGCGCCCTTGCTTCCGGCGGCGCAGGCGTCGGGGATCTCGATGCGCGTGCCGGCCTTGATTCTGGCCGATTTGAGGTGATTCGCGTGCTGGATGGCCTCGACCGTACACGCATAGCGGTGCGCGATGCTCGCCAGGGTTTCACCGCGTTTGACCTTGTGCGGCTCGGCTTGCGCTGGACCCCCAAGGGGCGCGACGGCGGCGATGACGAGGGCCATGCGGGCGAGCGACTTCATGCAGGGCGGCGTTCTCACGAAGGGGGGGACGGGCGACGGGCGCCGCCGCATCCATTTCACAGCTCGCGGGCCGAGGGAAGCGGCAGGTCGTGAAGCTCCATCCTTATGATAGGGTGGGGCGATGACCGGCGGCGACTCACGGTTCGAGATGCTGCGCGAGCTCGGGCGTGGCGGCGAGGGCCGCGTCGTGGCGGTGCGCGATCGGGCGCGCGACGGGGCCGAGCTGGCGCTCAAGGAGACGCACGGCGCTCGCACAGAGGCGCTGCGCAGCGAGTTCGAGATCCTCGCGCGCATCCGTCATCCCCACTTGGCGCCCGTCTACGACTTCTTCGCTGAGAGCCCGATCGCCGAGGAGCCAGGCGTGGCCGCCTACACGCGGGCGCTCGTGGACGGCACCGATCTCTACCGCGCGCTCAGGGACGTCGGGCTCGAGGCGCGCACGCGCGTCTTCGAGCAGATCCTCGGGGCGCTCGCGCATTTGCATGTCGCGGGCATCGCGCATCTCGATCTCAAACCGGACAACGTGCTGGTCGAGCAGACCGCCGACGGACCCGCGGCGCGCATCGTGGACTTCGGAATCGCGGCGCGCATCGGGACCGAGCTCGAGGTCGTGCGCGGGAGCGGGGCTTACGTGGCGCCGGAGCTCCTGGCCGGGGCGCCCGTCAGCGCCGGCGCCGATCTGTGGGCCTTCGGGCTGGCGATGGGCGAGGTGGCGATCGGGCGCACCGAGCCGATCACGGCGCTCGCGGGTCTCGCGCTGGAGGCGCGAACTGCGGCGCTGGTGCGCGCGGGGTGCCCGCCGAGCTGGGCGCCGGTGGTGGGAATATGCGTCGATCTGGATCCGACGCGGCGACCGCGCAGTGCCTGGGAGGTGGCGCGGACGTGGGCGCTCGGGCGCGGCGAGCCGATCGCGCTGTTCCCGCCGCGGCTCGCGCCGGCGCTCGTGCGCTCGGGCGGGCCGATCGGTCGCGGTCGGAGGATGGCGCGCGAGGC
>SXIE01000494.1 GCA_005772945.1 Pseudomonadota bacterium | reverse complement strand
GCGCGGTGACGAGCACGCCGCGCGCGACGGGCGCCGCGCTCGCGTAGCCGAGCATCACGCTCTCGCCCGACGCGAGCACGCCGACCTCCCAGGCCAGGCGCGTCGCGTCGCTGTCGTCGGCGCCGGCTCCGCGGATCGAGCGGGCGACATACGGGCTCTGGGCGGCCATGGGAGCCGTCACGCGCACGTCCGCCACTGACGCGTCCCCGCGGTTCGTGACGGTCACCGCCCAGTCGATGGATCCGGTGCACGTCACCGCGGCCGAGGCCTGCAGCGTGAGCTCGAGGCCGTCGTGGGCATGGATGGCGACCGGCTCGGCGGTCGCGTCGCTCGGGCAGATCCCTAGCGCGCTCGGCAGCTCGGCGCGCGCCGCAGCGACCACCTCCGCACCCGCGTTCGCGTTCACCGCGACCGCGACCGCCACCGCGCCGACCGCCAGCGCGCGCAGCGCCGGCAGCGTCCAACGCAGCGTCGTCGCGTGCGTCTCCGGATCGGTCACGACCGCCGCGCCGGCGGTCGCGGACCCCTCGACCAGGGCGGTCCCGGTCGGAATGGCGAGCGCGAGCACGGTCCCGGCGGGCAGCGCGCCCGGGCCCGCGGCGTAGTGCAGGACGTAGGTGATGCGGTCGCCGGCGGCCGCGTCGGCACGGCTCGGAAAGAGGCCGAGCGCGATCGACTCGTGCGGCATCTCGAGCCGAGTCGCCGTGCTCGCGCTGTTGTCGCTGGCGTCGATATCCAAGGTGGCCGTGACCGCGCTGACGGTTGCGAGCGTCGCGGCGGCCTGGGACGCGTCGATGCAGCTGGCGCTCGGCGCCACATGGACCGCCACGATCGACGGCACGGCGGGCGGGACCGAGCCGAGCGCGCAGCTCAGCGTCGCGGCGTCGATCGTACACACGACGCCGGGCGGTGCGTCGAACGACGCGACGAGGTGGCCCGCCGGGACGGTGTGCGTGACGACGACGCCGTCCGCGGGCACGTTGCCGCTGTTGCCGACGGCGACGACGACGGCCACCTCGCCGTTGGCGGGTGCCGCGACCGGGGCCTCGGCCTCGACGTACACGTTGGGCAGCGAGCCGGTCAGCGTCGTGGCGCTTTCGGCGTCGTTGCCGGCGTCGCAGTCGATGCTCGTGGTGTCCACACGCGCGTGCGCGGCGAACGCCACGCCTGCCAGCTGGGTTGTGACCGGGACGGTGAAGTCCAAGGTCCTTGCCTCGCCCGCGCCGAGCTCCCCGAGGCTCTGGGTGGCGGCGCTGCCGGTGGAGCCGTCGCCGCTCGGCAGCGTGATCGTGAGCGTGACGTTGCGCGCGCGCGACGGTCCGTCGTTCGACACCACGAGGTGGTAGCCGATCGCGTCGCCCGCAACGGCGGCCGCCTTGTCCGCCGTCAGCGCCACCGACACGTCGGTCGTCGCGATCGGGACCTCGATCGTGCTCGCGTTGTTGTCCCGCGAGATCTCGGGAGTGGAGGTCGCGATGCTCGCGCCGTTCGTGATCTGCGTTTGGCACACGTCGGGGATCTCGAGCTCGTAGGACAGGCTTGGATTCGTCGCGGTCCGATAGAGCACGCGCCAGTCGTCGAGGGTCACCGCGGGCGGCTCCGAAGCGCATCCCATGGCCCACGGCCGCTTGCCGCCGATCGTCACGACGTACGGACTGGTGCGCGTCGTCAGCGCATTGCCCGCCCCGGGGATGGCGGCGCTGCGCGTGACGACCCCGTCGGCGGTCGGCTCGAAGATCCACAGCGTCTCCGGCTGATTGTTCGACGCGCCCCACGCATAGTAGTGGCCCGCTACGCCGCCGGCGGTCGTCCCGTCGCCGCCCCAGTAGCTGCCGTAGCCCTCGTAGCTCGAGGCTCCGAGGGACTGCGGCGCGACCGTGGTCGCGTCGGGCTGGGGAATCCAGGCATAGGCCGTCGTGCCGCCCCAGTAGTCGTTCTGCCTCACGGTGCCGTAGAAGATCGGACCCGGCGCGACGGGACCGACCGCGACGGTGTCCACCGCGGTCGCCGAGGCGGGTCGTGCGAGCACGAGCGGCTCGAACAGGCTTCCGCCGAGGTGACGCCAGTAGAGCAGCTTGGTGGCGTTCGGATCCCCGTAGGGCGCGTTCGGATTGTAGCTCGCGCCGACGACATAGCCTTCGCGGATGGCCGTGACGTAGGGGTTGGCGCCCGCGTCGGGCGCGGCGAGGTCGGCGTTCGCATAGGCGCCGTCGCCGGTCGGTACGTGACCCCCATCCGCAGACAAGACGAGCGGGTAGCCGGTCGCGCCGAAAGAGGCGCGGCTCAGCTCGGCCGACATGGCATAGGCGGCCGTGCTGAGCACGATCGGCGTCCACGCGAAGGGCCCCGTGCGCTTCCAAAGACATAGGCTCCAGCTCGCGCCCGACGCGTCCGACATCGAGCCGACGAAGTCACCGGCGTCGTCGATCAGCGCGCCATCCGCGTTGTACGGAGCAAAGAAGATCTCGGCCGTCTCGCCGGCAGGTCCAAGCACCGGCACCCGTCGCAAGCCGCTCGGCGCCGTCGGGTCCGCGAGGACCACCGAGGTCGAAACCGGGGAGCCGGTGGCGTCGAGCTCACGGACGATGCTCAGCGTCGTGCTGCCGGCGGCGACCGCGAGCGGCGCGTTCGCGTCGAAGATTGCATCGCGATGCACGAATCCCAAGGGGGCCGTCGGACTGTAGAACCACCCCGGGCCCGAGTTCGTGCCGTCGATGACGACCAGCGGCGTCGCGCGCGAGGTCTCCGGTCCGGTCATCGCGGCGGCCGCTGCCGCTGGTCCGGGCGCCCAGGCCGCCCACGTGTAGTCCTCCGCGGTCGCGTCCCACGCGAAGATGGCCGCTCGGGGACCTCCGCCCCCCGCGGTGTCGTCGAGGTTGCCGAGCACGAAGCGCCCGTCCGGCGTGAGGCCGCCCACGCCCGTGGTCGCGTAGGCGCTGGTCGCGGGATCGATGAGGCCGTGCGGCGCGAGCAGGCGCACGGGGTCCGGGCGCCAAATCGTCGCGAGCTCCGTGCCGCTCCGGGACATCGAGGTGCCGAGGTAGAACGACGCGCGCTCGAAGTCGACACGGGCGCGGTGCAGGTCGGGCACTCCGCCGATCCACTCCACGGGCGCCGCGCTCGAGGTGCTCTCGTAGGGCCAGAACACCGCGTAGCTCTGGTAGTCACTGGTGGGAGTGCGTCGGCCCGTGTAAGCGCCGCAGTCGCCGGCCCGATTCCACATGCGGCGGTCGGCGGTGGCGTCACCGCCTCTGAACACCCCGTCCGCCCAGATGCTGGTCTGGAACGAGTCGTCGCTCGGCGCTGCGGCGTCGAAGAGCAGCGTCTCGGCGCTCCACCCGGCCGCATCCTCGACGAGCCGCCAGGCCCCCGCGCGCACATACATCATGCCGCCGGCCCACGAGTTATAGGGTCCGTATTCGAAGACCACGTCGCCGCTCGGATCCCAGCGCGCGTCTTCGATGGTGTTCGCAAGCCACGCGTCGCCGCTCGGCGGCGCATCCGGAAGCTCGAGTATCGCGTAGCCGCCGCTCGTGTCCGGGTAGGCGACCGCGGCCACGATGCCGCAAGCGTCGAGACATCCCCACCCAGGTTCGTAGCTGCCGGTCGGCTTGTGGAGAAGCACCACGCCATCCGGGCGCATGCTGCGGAAGGTCCACCCGGCCGACGGCGTCAGGTGTCGGTAGGTCCACGCGCCGTCGTCCAGCGCGTAGACGTGATAGTCGTTCGACGGCACGGAGTTGTAGTACGGGGTGGCGGAAACCAGCACGTGGGTGTCGCCGACCACCTCGAGACGGGAGGCGCTCGCGCCCGGTGGAATCGGCAGCGGCACGAGCGTCCAGGTGCCCTCGGCGTCGCGCACGAACTCCGAGCCCTGGTAGGCGCCGTTGCCGGCGTAGCCCTGCGCCAGGATGCGATCACCCGCCACGATCCACTTGAGTTGCGGCAGGTTGGACGTGTCCCTCGGCAGCAGCGCCGCGGTCCAGGCCCCGTTCGCATCTCGGCTCCAGACGACGTTCTGCGGTGGTGTGAGCGCGTAGATGCAGGTGCCGACGATGGTGTCCTCGGTCGCGGCGATCGGCCGGCACGATCCGACCTCGGGCGTCGCGGGTTGGGCGAGTGGCGTTCGGGTCCAAGGCACGCCGATGGGGCCCGGCACGACCGCGTAGAGCGTCTCGTAGACCGTCAGCCACTCGGTCCCGCCGTTGTAGCCGTACGGGCCGGTGCCGGTCACCACGACCGTGCCCTCCGGGCTGATGATGCCCGTTCGCTCGGCGGAGTCTGCTATCGGATCCATCACCCAGGCGCCAGCGTCCTTGCGCCACGAGACCACGAGGGCGCCATCGGAAAAGCTGACGATTCCGACGACGAGCTCCGACCGAATGACGGCGTCGATCCAATAGAACGTGCCCCCGTCCAGCGGTAGCGCGGTGCCCTCCCAGCCGGAGGCCGTTCGGCGCCCCTCGTAGAGTCGATAGTCGGACTCGAGGATGTAGGTGTCGCCATGGTCGCAGGCCGCAAGCGTCGCGCTCTGGGGAAACGGCGCGAGGCTGTCGAGGCCCACCGCCATCGCGGGATCGATGGTGCAGGCGCCGGCACCGCCGCCGGATCCGCGCGCCATGTTTGCGCGGAGCTGCACGTGTTGCACCTCGGTCGGGTCGAGGCTGCCGAGCGCGATGGCCCCGCTCGCGTCGGGCGTCACGTCGTCGAGCAGCACGCTCCCGGTGTCGGCGTTCAAGACGTCCACGGTCACGCTGGCGCCGGCGGGCGTGGTCGTGCTGACGATGGCGCGGTCCCAGCCGCTGACGGCCGCCTCGTTCTCGGGGATGCGTGGGCTCGTGTAGCTGCCGCTCGCGGACGCGCCGGCGAGCGCCACGCTGTCGCCCGCGAGCGCAGTTCCACTGGCCGTGCCGCGCGCGAAGTCCACGCCCGACGTTTGCGCGAAGCTGCCACCGACGGGCGCCGGCATGCCGTTCGGCCACTGTACGCGAAGGGCGCGCACGGCGGGATCGGGCGTCCCGGCCGCGAGCGATGATTGGTACTCAAACGATCCCGTGCCGTCGTCGTACGTGACCACCGCGCCGTCGGGCGGGTTCGCGAGGCTGCCGGTGACGAACGGCGCGTTCTCGGGGAGGTCGTCGGTCAGCGACGCGTCGGCGGCCGTGGCGCCGCCGAGGTTATTGTACGCGAGCTCGAAGCGCACGCGCTCGCCGCTCTCGAAGCGACCGCCGAGGCTGACCGACGGCGCGTCCAAGCCCAGACCCTCGGCGCGCTTCACGACCATCGGATCGGCGCGGTAGACGACCGTTCCGCACGCGGCCGTGTTGTTGAACGTGACCTCTTCGCGTAGGCCGCTCGCCTCGTCGAAGTCGTAACGGTAGTCGAGCCCGACCGTGGCCGTATGCGTCGCAACGGTGCCGCTCGCTGCGTCGTCGGCGATGCGCCCGGCGAGCGTCAGCGACACGCGCGCCCCCGCCACGACGCCGATCTTGCGGTAGTAACCGACGGCATTTGCGTCGGCCGATCCGAGGACGAAGCGTTCGCCGTCGCGCGTCCAGGTCGCGCCCGTCAGCATGGGCTGGCCGCTCGGGTCGATGGTCGAGCCGAGGCCGCCGGCGAGCACTACCTGCGCTGGCCAGGCGGCCGCGCTCGGGACGAACCAGCTCGGCAGCGCCGCGTCGATGGTGAGGCCGTAGACCGGGGTCGTGCCGCCGTTGACGATCGTCATCGTCACGGTCATCGGGTCGCCGGGCAAGAGGCCCGGGTTGGCGCCCTCGGGGTCGCAGGCGAGGCGCGCCTCGAGATCGACGCCGGGCGTCTTGGTCGTCGCGGTCGCCGTGTTGTCGTTCGGGTTCGCGTCGCCGAGGTCCGTGCCGCCGACAGGCATGAGAGTAGCGCTGTTGGTGACGGTCGTGCCGGGTAGGAGATCGAGCCGGCTGCTCGGGTCACTGAGCTGCAGCTGCACGCCGACCGTGGCGTCGCTCGTCGCGGGCCACGCCGAGCGATACACGGCGATCCAGTGGACCGCCCCGGCCGGGTCGCTGCGCCAGCCGCCGGCGGCGGGGTCGGCGGGGTCGAAGGGCGGCGCGGGCGCGTCGAGTTGCGCGTCGTGTAACCACAGCGCCTCGCCGTGGGTCGCGGCGCTGCCGAGGACTGTCACGTCCGCCGCGCCGCCCGAGTCCGGTCCGTCAAAGAGGCGGGCGATGACCGCAATCGGGCCCGTGACCTGGCGCGAGAGGTTGCCGTAGCGCAGCTCGAGCGCGATCGCGTCGCCCGGCCGCGCGACCACCGGGGCCGCGAGGCGCACCCAGGGGGACGGCAGCGGCGTGTGCAGCACGACCGTCGCTTCGTTGGTGTACAAACTATCTTCGCCGGTCTCTGCGCTCAGCGTGAGGCGAACCGGGAGCGTCGTGCCGGGCGTGACACCCGCGCCGACGTGGGCGCGCACAAGCACCAGCACGTCGTCCGAGTGGCCCGGCATCCACCCCGCCGCGAAGGGTCCCTGCGCGTCCAGATAGAGGCCGTGGCCGTCGTCGGCGCGCCACGCGAGGACGTGGCCGGCGTCGTCCCAGACCGGCTCGTCGATCGTCCAACCTGGCGTGAGCGAGCGCGCCGAGCCCGCGACGTAGTCGAGCCCCGGCGGAAGCTGCAGCGTCAGGTCGGTCCCGCTGGCGTCGTGCGCGCCCTCGTTCGACACGCCCAGGATGAGGCTCACCGTCTCGTCTTGCACCGGCTCGGCCTGGTCCACCAAGAGGCGCGCGAACAGATCCGCATTCTCGACCAGCACCTGACAGCGCGCGTAGGCCTCGTACGGAAACGTCCCCGGACCGCCCGCGGCGACCGCGTGGCCACGCACCGACACGAACGTGCCCGACGGCGTGCCGGGCGCCGGCGCCACGAGGACCTTCGCCCAGCCGCCTTCGTGCGACGTGAGCGCCGCGCTGCCGCCCGCGGCGAGCGCGCCCGTGACGTCGAACGTGTAGGTGGCGTCCTCGAGCGTCGGCGTGAGCGCGGCCGGCCCGTGGTTCGCGAGGGCAAGCGGGTTGAACGCGTGCTCGGCCCAGGCGGCCCAGAGCTCGGGCGAGACCGTTTGCCGGACCACGACGCCGAGGTCGTCGTTGGTCGAGTTGTTGACGAATCCGAGCGTCGCCCAGAAGTACTCGCCCGCGCTGACCACGCTCGGGCATTCCTGGGTGATGTCGAGCGAGGGGTTGTTCGAGACGAGCGTCGCGGCCTCGTAGGAGATGGCGGGCAAGAGGTCGCGTCCGAAGATCGCGGCCTCGTTGGCGATGAACGTGCCCTCGCTTGCGCGCGGGTCGTTCTCGTTGACGGTCACCGCGTAGCTCAAGGTCGCGAGGCGATCGGTCGGCATCTGCGGCGGCGTCAGCGTCGCGTCGTCGGTCGCGTAGGCGATCCAGGTCGGCGCCGTCGTCATCGACGCGGGCGGCCCGTAATGCCCATCGGGCGTCACCACGCCGCGCACGAACTGGGCGCGGATGGCGGCCTCGTCGAGCGGCGCTCCGTCGGCGCGCACCGAGTCGGGCAAGGTCGGCCGATTCGAGAACCAGACCTCCCCACCCGCGGGGACCGTCGTCCAGGCGAACGTGGTGCCGGGTCGGATCCGATCGACGAGCCAGGTCCCTTGGCCCGCCGCGTCGCCGACGTTCACATATGAAAGGGTGTACGTGAGCGCGCTGCCTGGCCGCGCGACCCCCAGGTCCACGTCCTTGACCAGCTCGATGTTCGCGTTGCCGGCGGTGCGGGCGGAGGCCGCGAGGCCCTTGCGCACCTCGCCGCAGCTGGCGCTCTGGCCGCTGATCATGGCGATGAGGTTCATGGGCGTGTTGGGCAACGCGCCGCGCGGCGCTCGAACGCGCACGGTGACGGTGCGCGCGGCGCCCGCCGGGAACGCGCCATAGTGGATCGTGACGGCGGCGGGGAACTCGCTGTAGTCGATCATCCCGCCGCTCGCGTCGATCGAGGTGACCGCGAAGTATCTGCCGTCGGGCATGGTCGGCAGCGCCACGCGCACGTCCGTGTTGTTTGCGACGTCCGTCAGCGCCTCGCTCTGCCGGAAGTTGCGCACGCCGAAGACGAAGCTCTGCTCGCTGCCGCCGCGCACGAGGGCGCCGGTCGGCGATGCCCACGACCCACCAAAGTTCGGCAGCTTCGGGACCACCGCGATCGGGTCGCTGTCCGTCGTCCAAATCGCGACCGTGTCGTCGATCGCCACCGGTTCCGCCGCCCCGAGCTCGGTCTTCAAGCGCGCGTGTACGAGCGCGTGATTCGCCAACGCCGCCGGCGCGCAGTTGTCGGCGGTCGGATCGACCGTGACGACCATGACGCCCGTCGCATCCTTGCGGGGCGAGTGCTCCCGAAACGCGCCGGGCCCGAGCGCCGCGATGCGATACGCCACCCACTTTACCTGGCGCGGGTCGGCCGGCGGCGCCGTCGTCCAGCTCGGGCCGAGGGTGTTCGTCAGGACCACCGCGTCCGGCGGCGCGCTCGGGGCGCTCTCCGCGCCGTCCGTCTGGTAGTAGACGACCGCGTCCGCCTGCCCCAGCATCGAGGCGGACACGAACGTCATCCCCGCCGGCACCTTGTCGACGATGAGCACGTCGTCGACGCGCGTCGTGCCCATGTTGTCGGCCCGCGCGAAGAGCATCACCGACTCGCCGATCCCGACCGCCAGTTCCGCGTTGTCATTGTAGGCGCGCTGCACGGAGACGCTCTTGCCGATCCCGTCGCCGGCCGCCACGCGCACGTCCACGATCGACGGAATCCCGAGCAGGAATTGCGACCCGCTCTCGGCGGTCTGCGGCTGCGTCCGGCTCTCGACGCGCGCGCGCACGGCGACCTGGGTGGCGGGCGGGATGGGCGCGCCCTCGTCGTCGGTCGTGCGCGTCGTCAGCGCGAACCACAGCGCGGGTGTCACGCCCTGAGCCGCCAAGGTGTCGAGGTCCCAATAGACCGTGTGCTCCGGCAGCGCGATGCCGTTCACGTTGGTGGCCTCGTCGGTGTACGCGCCTCCCGCGCCGACCGCGAGATCGCTCCAGATCGGCCACGTCTCGGTCGGTCGGTAGACGCTCGCCCAGACGACGCTCGGGCGAGAGACTTGCGCGCAGCCACCCGAGTCGCCGACCTGCAGGTCGTAGCGCACGTGGCCGCCCAGCGGCAGGTACGACGCCGGCGCGATGACCCCGATGTCCGGCTCGTAGCGCCACTCGCCGATCGTCACGAAGTCCGCCGCTGCACCGATCACCATTCGGGGCTTCGGGTCCCCGTAGTTCGCCGCCAGGCGGTAAATCGCCGCGTCGCGCGCCAGATCGGGCGCGTTCGCCGCGACCGCGTGCACCACGACCGGAAACGCCGCGGGCGCCGTCAGGCAGGCCCGCGGCCGCACGATCTCGAAGTCGATCGAGAACGAGCTGCCCGCCTTGCGCTTGCCGAGGCGAAAGACCTGCGAGCCCGCCGGCACCGTCACGCCTTGGATCGTCTGCTCGGCCGGCGTCGTGCCGAACAGCGACACAGCCGCCCCGGCCGCGTCCAGAGCGGGCGCGGGCGTCGGGACGTACACCACCAGATCGTCCGCGTCGACGACCGACACCGACACGCGAACATGCACCTGCTCGCGCGAGCCGGGCGCACCCAGGCCGTCGCCGGTCGCCGTCACGGCCAGCTTGACGAGCGCCTTGGGAGCCCACGTGAGGCGCAGGGCTTCGAGCGTGGGGCGCACGCGAATGTCGGCGGGGTCGGCGGGATCCGGGCTCTGCGGGTCGTCGGGCGCGCCCACGACGAAGACGTGCTCGGCCATGTGGACCAGGACATTCGCGCGCTCGAGCCCCGCCGGGACCGTGCTGATGTCGGCCATGCCGACAAAGGCCGGATCATCCGAGGGCCCGATCGCGAACGGACCGTAGGTCTGGCCATCCGAGCCGAGGATGCGGACCTCGAGGTCCGTCGCGGCCGCCGCGCCGTACGCGAGGTACACGCGGCGCCACCCCGAATACGACGCCGGGCGCACCGCGACGGTCGCGAGCTGACCGCTGGTCTCTCCCGCCGCGAGCAGGACGCGGTCCGTTGCGGCGTCGAGCGTGACGTCGTGGTGCTCGGGGATGTTGGCGAGGCCGATCGGATCCACGAACGAGTCGGTGTAGGTGCCCTGGTTCTGATCGAGACCACCCGCGGCGCGCGCGCGTCCGCCGAGCATCGCGAGAACAGAGAGCATGCCGAGCGAGACGAGTCGCGTGGTCATCGGGAACCTCGAAACGGGTGTGACGGTCCTCACGCGGCCAGGTGCGAGCGCAGGGCCGTCGGATCACCTGGAACCCAAGGGCCCTCGCTTGGGCAAACCTGCCGGCTGCCGAGCACACGCACGTGACGCCCGTTCTTGGTACCCTCGCGACGCACGGAAGTAAACGGGCGGCCGTGTGCTGACCCGCACTCCAGGCTCGTCCGGCGCTCAACCCGCCGCGCGGATGCCGCGGTCCGCGTCGGCCCGGTCGCCGTCGCCGTCGCGCCGTCGCAAACCTTCCGTAAGTGCCAGGGTCGGCAGCGCCGGAGGCAGCGCGTCGACGAAGCTCACGATCCGTCGCGCGATCGCGGCCGGCCGCTCCAGATAAGGGCTGTGGCCCAGGCCCGCCGGCATCTCGAAGCGCGCGTGGCGCGGCAGATGGCGCCGGTAGTACTCGCGCGCGGCCGCCGGCAGCACCCGATCGCGGTCGCCCCAGAGGCACAGGATGGGCATGCGCAGGCGCGCCAGATCCGCGGGCGAGAACACCGCTTCGTGCCCGAACCGCGCGAGAATCGCCCTGTGCACGGGACGCTCGAAGCGCCTCCGCACGCCCCAGGCCAGGACCTGGCGCGTCAGCGGCGACGTCTGGAGGACACGGTCCACGAACGCGAGCGCCTCGCGGTGCGTACCGAGCTCGAAACCCCCGAGGAAATCGGTGAGGATCTCGGGCGGCAGATCCGCGCCGCCCGGCGACGCCAACACCAGCCCGCGCACGAGCTCCGGCCGCTGGAGTGCGACCTGGATCGCCGCCACCCCGCCGAGCGAATTGCCGAAGAGAATGACCGGCTCGTGCGCCCACTCGGCCAGCGCGTCGCCGATAGCGGCGCCAATCGCCGCGAAATTGCCGTGCAGCGGAATGGCGTCACTTCGGCCGTGGCCCGGGAGATCGGGCGCGATCACCGCGCGGAACGCAGGCCGTAAGTGGCGAAAAAGGCCGGCCAAATGCGCGCCGATCGAGCTGAAGCCGTGAAGTCCGACCAGCGTGGGACGCGGCCCGGAGCCCTGCGCGGCGAGCGCGTGCAGGCGGCCGACGGACGTCGTCGCGTGCAGGCTGCGATAGCCGCCGAGGACCCGCAGGCCAGTCGAGGCGAGCCAGTCGGACGAGGCCGACGAGGCCGACGAGGCAAACGTGGCGGAGGGGGCGAAGGTCGACGTGGTTGCAGGAGCGAGGTCGCGTAGCATCACCTTCAGGTTATAGTGGTAGGCATGAGCGTCGAGAAAAAACCCCACGCATTGCCGAGCGACCCCGAGCCCGCGGACACCGAGCCCGCGCCAGCGAAGGCCGCGACGCGGCCGCCCGAGCACGTGCCCGTCCTGCGCGGCTCGATCCTGCGTTGGCTCAACGCGCGCCTCGCGCATCGCTCGGTCGTCGGGGCCGGCGCCGATCCTCACGGCTACGATCCGAGCGCCGTGGCCGCGACGATCGCGCGCTTGCGCGAGCTCGGGCGCTGGCTGCCCTGGTTTCGCCGCCACGCGCGCGGCCTCGAGAACGTCCCGCGCGCACCCGTGCTCGTCGTCATGAACCACTCGGGCGGGACCTCGATCCCCGACGTGTGGGGCCTCATCATGGCCTGGTACGCGCACTTCGGACCCGAGCGTCCACTTCACCCGCTCGCCCACGAGATGGTCCTGGGCACGCCGCTGACCGCCCGCTACTTCGAGCGGCGCGGGGTCCTCGCCGCCGACCGCCGGGTCGCCGCGGCCGCCCTCGCCGCGGGTCACGACGTGCTCGTCCTGCCGGGCGGCGACCTCGAGGCGTGGCGCCCGTACCGCGATCGCTTCCGCGTCGATTTCGGTGGCCGCACCGGCTACGCCACGCTCGCGGCCGAGGCGCAGGTGCCGATCGTCCCGGTCGCCCACGTCGGCGCCCACGAAACCCTGGTCGTGCTATCGCGCGGCCGCCGTCTCGCGCGGGCGCTGCGCCTTCCGGAGCTGACGCGCGCCGAGATCTTCCCGATCCACCTCTCGCTGCCATGGGGCCTCGCGATCGGCCCGCTGCCGCATATCCCGTGGCCGGGGACCTTGCGCTACGCGTTCGGGCGCCCGATCCCCCCGGGCGCGCCGCCCTCGCCAACCTGGAGCGACGCCGAAAAGATCCGCCACACCGCGGCGATCGACATCCAGGTCCGAATTGCCATCCAGACGGAGCTCGATCGCTTCAAGTGCGAGCTCGCCAAACAACCTCCCTGACACGACGACGCGACCTTCCGCCCCGGCGGCGCGGATCACTCGTCCTTGCACCCGCCGCCCGGGCACTTCGTCTCACAGCGCGCACCCGGCGCGCAGATCTGGGTGCAGCCCCCGCCCGGGCACACGGCCTCGCACGTCGAGCCGCTCTCGCAGCGCTGCACGCACCGCCCGCTCGGGCATTTGAAGGCGCAGGTCGCGTCCTTCTCGCAGGTCTGGACGCAATCGCCGCTCGCGCACGAGAACACGCACCTGCTCCCCGGGTGGCAGACCTCCTTGCAGCGCCCACCTGCGCAGGTCCCCGTACAGTCCTGACCGGCCGCGCAGCTCTGTCCGCAGTCGCCCGAAGGGCAGTCCATCTTGCGCGGCGTCAGCACCCCCGCAACGACCTCCGCGCTCCCGACGTCACTCGGAACGACCTCGACCTCGACCTCGACCTCGGCCTCGACCTCGACCTCGACCCCCGCATCCACCACAGGCTCAGGCTCAGGCACAGCCACAGGCTCCGCCGCCGCCACCGTCGCAAGCTCCGCCGCCACGGCCACCGCCGTCGCAGGCCCCGCACCCCCGCCCAGATAGCGCGTATCCACCTTGCCGCAAGCGCCCGCCGCGATCGCCAGCATCGCCGCGCCCGCCGCCATCCACGCCCGCGCCCGTGCCCTCACGCCACTCACTCGCACGTCGGCCGGCTCATCGGCGGCGCCAGCAGCACGCCCTCCGGCAGCGCATCGAACGTCGTCGCCGTCGGGCTCGGGTACCGGATCGTCTCGCGCCCGATCTGCAGATACAGCCCGCCATCGCGCGCAAACTGCGCCGCCGCCGCCCCTTCCTCGTTCGACAGCCCCTCGGAGGTCCCCGACTGCAGATCGATCCGATCGATCCAATGATGCAGCTCCGACCCGTCATCGCTGCACTTCGCGCGCACCGCCACCACCACCGCCATCTGCGAATTCGCATCCTTGATCAGCGAATGCGTATTGGCCCGCGTGTGCCCCGGCTGCATCACGATCTCGCGACTCCCCAAGAACAGGCTCCGATTCTTGAACGTCACCCCGTCCTGCCAATACTGAATGAGCATCGACCCGTCCGGCGTCACCCGCAGCACCGGCCGGTCCGGCACCAGCTGATTCTCCGACCGCATCAGCCCGCCCGCCTTCAGCTCGCGCCACGCGCTCTTGGTCGTATTCGTCCGCACCCGCACGCCGCCCGCCAGCGCCGTCACCTCGACCGTCGCCAGGTTGTCGAACACCACGTCCGCCTTGCGCAGCCCCTCGCCCGCCCCCTCGAGCGGCGCGACCATCACCTGCGCCCCCTCCAAGAGCGGCGGCGAGTCCACCGTCGGCTTCGCCACGATCAAAACGCCCTGTTGCCGCTCGACATCGACATACCCCGAGAACGCCTCGTCGATGATCTCCAGCGCTGGCACGAACCGCTTGGCCTTGTGCAGCCAAACCCCCGGCCGAATCAGCTGCCCCTGTGAATGTTGCGCGTCGCCGATGTAGCTCTCGCCCCGCTCACGCCACGCCAACGTCGGCGCCCCGATCTGCATCGCGTCGGCCCACAGCTTCTCGAGCAGCTCGATGCGCCGCGTCAGCTCCGTCCCCAGCTCCGACCGGCGCAGGTTCCCAAGGTCCTGATCCGACAGCGATTTCCGCTTGAACCTCGGCAGATCCCGGACCAGCACGTGCGTCAGCTCCGCCATCGCAGCATCCAGGTCGTTCAGCCGCGAATGCGCGCACGCCAAATTGTAGCGCGCCAGATCGTACTCGCTGACGATGTCGACCGCCTCCTGGAAGTACGGCCGCGACCCAGCCCAATCGCCCTTTTGGTGCTTCTGCCACCCGAGCGTGTTCGCCTTGAACGCCCGATCGATCGGCTCCGGCGGCACCACCTCCCAGCCGATCTGATCGACCGTGACATACCATCCCTTCGGCCCCTCCGGTCGCGGCTCGGGTCGCTGCTCCGGTCGCCGCGCGGGCTCCTTCTCGACCACCCGCTCGACCACGACCGTCTTGCATCCAACGGGCCCCGCACCCAGCCCGACACCCAGCAAAATGGCGGTCGAGAACGTCAAACGTCGCATCGTGAGTATGTTCATGCCGCGACGCTACCCCAGCTCCGCCGACCGCGCTAGCGCCCACCAACCGCCCCCGTGCTACCTTCGCAACCACGCCATGGACCCCCTCTCCCCATTCGCCCTCATGCTCCTCCTCGCCCTCCCCGTGCACCCGAGCGTCGGCACCCTCGACTACCTCGACGCCGGCGGCGCCTATCCGGGCCCGCTCGCGCTCGTCCCGGGAGCGACCGCGGCCGACGACGTCGTCTCCCGCGCGCCGCGGCCCAGCCCGCTCCGGACGACCACGCCGATACCTCCGAGGACGCCTCCGACGACGAACCGACCGCGCCCGCCGAAGGCCCGGACGCCGCCGCGCCCGACGAGCCCGACGCGACCCCGGGCGGCGCCGAAGACGACGCGACGCCGCCCGACGAGCCGGAGATCGGCGACCCCGACGCCGACCCGCCCGCGCCGGCCCCCGCTCCCGAGCCTCCCACCAACCCCACCGACCCCACGGCGGCGCCCGCGGGCATCGGCGAGCCGGTGGAGACCGACCTCCCCGGCGGCGACGAGCCCAACACCGGCTTCATCGGCAACGATCAGGCCGCCCAAGACGCCGCGGAAGCCTTCGAGCCGAAGGCCTCCGATCTCGTGCCCGAAGACATCGACGGCGACGGCACCCTCGATCCCGAGGACCAACCGGTCGCCTTCGACGTCCCCGACAACCTGAAGGACCAGGACTACCGCGACGCCCTCAAGTCCCTCATCGAGAAGACGCGCGAGAAGATCACCGCCAAGATGGTCGCCAAGGCCGCGGCCAAGCAGTCCAAGGCGATGGGCCTCTTCGTCCTCGTCATGCTCGGCGTCGCCGGCGCCGGCCTCCTCCTCCTCTTGATGCCGCTCTTCCTCAAGAAAAAGTACCCCGGTCGCGAGAAGCTGCTCTGGAAGGGGAGCCTGCTCGCCGCCGGCGCCTGGGTGTCGACCATGCTCGTCTTCACCGTCGCGCTGGTGGCCGTGCGATTTGCCAAGGACCAGACTGCCATGGTCGCGAACCCGTCCCTGGCCGTGGCACATTCGTCTTTCGATGCTGCGTCGGAAGCGGTCGACACCCTCGACGCCTGGGCGCGCGGGTTCATCGAGGCGCCGATCGCCAAGTTGGGCAGCGGCCAAGAAGACGACTTGCTCGAGGCCGTCGTCGGCAACGTCGCGCAATTCAAGGATGAATTCAGCTTCCTCATGAGCGTGAAGGCGTTCTTCAAGAGCCTCAACTGGCTCTTCGGATCGCTCGGCACGATCCTCATCGTCCTCACGGTCGGGCTGTTCATGCTCTCGCAGAAACGCCTGATCGGCGATATCCTGAAAGTGCCACTCAACGCAGCGGCCGGCGACGGCAGCGGATTTGGCGCGGCCTACGCCGATATGACCAAGCGCACCGGTCGCGAGGTCGCCGGACTCCTCTCGACGATCGGCTTCCTCGTCGTCCTCGCGCTCTTCTCCGGCGTCGTCCTCTATATCGCCGTCGGACCGTCCGTCCACGCCCTGTTCGAGTACCTCTTCGACAGCATCCGCTACCTGATGCAGGGCGGCAGCGCCTCGAAGCTCGTCGTCTATGTCAGCCTCTTCGGCTCGGCTCTCTTCCTCGCGATGGTCATCCTCTTCATCCTGCTCGGAAACATCTTCTTCCTCGGCAAGGCCCAGAAGATCTTCCAGCAGAAGTTCCGCCACCAATTGCCCCTGGGGACCTACCGCAAGTTCTGGATCTGGGGACCGATCGCGGCGCTCTGGATCCAGATCATCCCGATCATCTTCATCATCGTCGCCGCCGAGGTCATCACCGCGATCGACATCCAGAAGGGCGAGATCATCGGCGACGCGGTGCTCATCGTCGGCCCCCTCATCCTGGCGCTCGGCCTGCCCATCCTGACGTTCGCTCTCCAGGGTTTCCGCGGCCTGAAGTTCCTGCGCAAGTTCGATCACCTCGTCGGACGCCCCGAGCAGAAGGCCCCGTCGACCGCGGCGCCCGCCCCGAGCAGCCCCGTCTGACGCCCTCCCTTCCGGGCGCACCTCGCAGACGATCGTAAATGGCCGCAAAACGGCTGCCGCGCTTGTCGTGGCGCGCGCCCCGGGGCATCATCGGCCCATGTTCACGCCATGGAATCGACGGTCTTGGTTGGCGCGCGCCGCTCGCTGGGCGCTGGCGCTGGGGTTCACGGGCACGCTCGTCGCGTGCGGGCCGGGGTTCTATTACGTCGACTATGACACGGTCGAGACCGAGGCCGTGCCGCCCCCGCCGCGCGCCGAGGCGGTTCCGCCGGCCCCCGGTCCCGACTACCTCTGGCTTCCCGGCTACTGGTATTGGACCGGCGCGAGCTACGTGTGGCACCCCGGCACCTGGGGCATCCCCCCGGCGCCGCACCACGTCTGGGTGCGAAACGGTTGGGTTCATCACCACGGCCGCTACCACTACGTCCCGGGCCGCTGGGCGCCCCCGAACCGCGTGCCGTCCCATCACTATCACGGGCATCGTCCGCCGCCGATCCGCTGACGCGCGCCCGCCGCCCGCGGCGCCCGGCGCACCACGGCGCGTCGTCTCACGTCACCGTCAGAAGTGTTTCGCGCCGCCCACGATCACCGCGACGACCCCGGGATCGGCCAGCGTGGTAATATCCCCGAGATTGCCAGCGTCGCCCTCGGCCACTTTGCGCAGAATGCGGCGCGTGACTTTGCCCGAGCGCGTCTTGGGCAATCCCGGTACGAACTGAAAGAGATCCACCCGCGCATGCGCCCCGATGAGGCGCCGCACCGTCTCGTTGAGGTGGCGCTCGAGCGCATCCGACGGCTCGATCCCGGGCTGCAAGACGACGTACGCGTAGACCCCCTGGCCCTTGATCGCATGCGGGCATCCGACGACCCCCGCCTCGGCGACCTCGTCCGCGGCGACCAGCG
>SXIE01000493.1 GCA_005772945.1 Pseudomonadota bacterium | reverse complement strand
GAGCGCTCGGCGGGTGAACACCTCGTCGCGGCCTGGCGCGCGGTCTTTCATGCGCGCGTCGACGCGGCGCTCTACGAGCTGGAAGCGAGCGGCGGCCTTCCGCGCGAGCTCCTCCTCGAGGCGATCGCGACGATCGGCCACGTCGCGATGGGCGAGGCGCGCGGGGTCCTTCACGACGAGGGCTTGACGGCCGCCGCGCCGGGCGATCGCACCGCGATCATCGAGCTCACGGCGCTCTACCAAGAACTCCGTTATTTCGCGCCGAGGCTCATTCCGCGCTGGTGTCCCGCGCTCGCCGAGCGCGACGAGATCCCTCGGCTCTTCGACCGCTTGGTCGCCGCCGAGCCGATCCTGCGCGCCACGCGACCTGACGGCGCCCCCGATCCGAGCCGCGTCGGCGCTGACCCCGACGCGACGCAGGCACCCGACGACGCCCACGAGGCGAGCGTCCCACGCGAGGCGGTCCGCGGTCGCGCCCGGCGTCAGCTCGGCATGTCGCGACGCATGCGCGCGCGTGCAAATGACGCGGGCGCCGCGATCCATGCACACTTCGCGGCGCTCCTCGCGGCGCGCAGCGGTCAGGTCGCCGCCATGGAGGAGGCCGAGCAGGCGCGGCGCCTCTTGACCGAGTCGCTCGCGTCGCTGGCCCAGCGCCTCGGCCGCATCGCGCCGCGCGCCGGCCACGACGCCTGGCCCGAGGTCTTGACGCCGCTCCTGCGCCCCGCCTCGCTCGGCAGGGTGCGCGTCGAGGCGCGTCTGCTGCACGACCTTCAGAAGGCGTGTCACGTCGCCGAGCACGAGACCTGGGACATCGATCTCGGCCGCTGGGTCCGCCGCCTCGGGCGCGACCCCATCCGGCGTCGCGAGACGGTCGCCTCGCGCGTGGCCGTCGTCAGGAGCCTGGTGCGCGCGGCGCGCCGCGTGGCCGCCTGTCGCCTCGGCGATGCGGACCGCCGTCGCCTGCGCCGAGCGCTGAACGAACTCGTGCACGCGGCCGAGGCGCGTCTGCGCTGTGACGTCGGCGCGATCCTCGCGAGCGGCCTCGCGGAAGCGGGCTTCAAGCCTCAGAACATCCCCGAGCTGGTCGCCTCCGAAAAGCTCGTCGCCGAGCTCCTCGACCTGATGATCGATCGCGGGTTCGTCGCGTTCCCCGACCTGCGCGACCTCATCGCGCGCAACCAACTCAAGCTCGGCGACCTCACGAGCCCGCGCGAGTTCCTGCGCGGCGACGCGCTCCTCCAGCTGAATCGCCGCTTCGCGGAGACCCTCGACGGCGCCTATCATCGCGCCGAGATCTATCGGCGCGGCCTCCAGCGCGCGCAATCCACGCTCTTCGCGAACCCGATCGGGCGCGTGCTCGTGCGCTATCTGCTGCTGCCGTTCGGCGGCTCCTTCTTCCTCGTGCAGGGGCTCGAGCACGTCGTCGGGCCGCTGCTCAACGCGATCCTGCCGCGCGATCTCCTGGCCGCCGCCACGCGCTCCGTCTGCAAGTCCTACCTGGGCGCCGACCCGTCGGCCTGCCCGCAGCAGCACCTCGAGTTCTGGTCGATCCCCTTCTTCATCGCGGTCGGCGTGTTGCTCCTCGGCGTCCTCCATTCGCGCCATGTGCGACTCGGGATGGAGCTGCTGCTGCGCGGGCTCGGCCGCGCCCTCACGGCGCTCTTCGTCGATGTGCCGCGCGCCATCCTCGCGTGGCCGCCCGTGGCCGCGCTCACGCGCCATCGCGCCTTCCGTTGGATCCGCGAGAAGCTGTGGCGCCCGGCCGCCTGGGCGCTCGTTTTGTGCGCCCTGCCGATGCCGTGGATCGGCGTCGCGCACGGCCTCCTGTGGGTCGGCCTACCGCTCTTCATCGTCTTTGGCGCGCTGCTCATCGGGCCCGCCGGCGACCGCATCTCCGAGACCGTCCAGGACCGCGTGAGCGTCGGTTGGTTCGTCCTTCGAACGAACGCGATCCCGGCGCTGATCGGCGCGATCACGGCGTTCTTCAAGGGGATGGTAGAGTGGCTCGAGGCCAGACTCTATGCGGTCGATCAGTGGCTCCGCTTCCGCGAAGGCGACAGCCGCATCGGCCTCGGCGTCAAAGCCCTCTTCGGCCTCGCGTGGGGGATGATCGCCTATCTGCTCCGCTTCATGATCAACCTGGTCGCGGAGCCGCAGCTCAACCCGATCAAGCACTTCCCGGTCGTCACCGTGTCGCACAAGATCTTCCTCACGACGACGATCGAGATGCAGCACGCGCTCGAGCCGGCGGTGGGCGGGGTCGCGGCCGCCTTCATCGCGGGTCTCGCCCAGCTCGTGCTGCCCGGCATCTGCGGCTTCCTCGTGTGGGAGTTCAAGGAGAACTGGCGCCTCTACGCGGCCAATCGCGCGCCGATCCTCAAGCCCGCCGTGGTCGGCTCGCACGGCGAGACCATCGTCCGCCTCATCCGCCCTGGCTTCCACGCCGGGACCGTGCCCAGGCTCTTCCACAAGATCCGGCGCGCCGAGCGCCGCCGCGCCGAGCCCGACCTGCGCCGCCTGGCCGAGGACGCGCATCATATCGAGGAGGCCACGCGCAACTTCGTGATTCGCGAACTGAAGGTGCTGCTCGTCGCGTCCGGGCGCTTCCCGCACGCCGCGGCGCTCCGCGTCGGGGACGTGCGCCTCTCGCCGTCGCGCCTGCTCATCATTGTCGCATGCCCACCGATCGGGCCCGAGCCGTTCGAGCTCGCGTTCGAGGAGCAGGGGCGCTTCATCGTCGCCACGGTGGTGCGGGCCGGGTTCGTCGCCGCCCTGCCCGAAGTCGACGCGAGCGGCGAGGGGCCACGCGCGGCCTTCGCGGCGGCCCTGCGGGGCCTCTATGCGCTCGCCGGGGTGGATCTCGTGCGCGAGCAAATCGAGGCGCAGTTCAGCGCGTGGCCGCGCATGCCGCCCTATGGGATCGAGCGCCGCGGCCTCGTCCTCTGGCCGAACGCGTTTCGCACCGAGGTGCGCTACGCTATCCGCACGCGCCGGCCGCTGCTCGCGCCCGTGGTCGTGGGGCCCGCGCCGACCCCCGTGCCGCCGCCGGTCATCGCGCGCGCGGCGATCGCCTTCAAGCAGCAGCCGATCGCCTGGCGCGACTGGGTGCGGGGCTGGGATGGCGCCGGCCCGGCGTCGCTGGGCGGGATGGATCTTCTCGCCAAGGTCCGAACGGGCGCCGAGCCCGCGCGGGCGCCTCTCGAGGCGCCGATGCAGGTCTCGCCCCCGCCCCCCGCCGTCGCATCGATCGCGGTGGACGTCGGCGACGGCTCCCACATCTGACCGGCGCCCGGACGGCACTCACCGGTGCGTGGTGCCGTAGGCGGCCTTCGCGACCTGGGCGCGGTCCGCGGCCGTCTCGAGATCGGCCCACGCGTCGATGAACTCCTCGCGGTACGAGGCCGACCACATCTCGGTGCGCTTCCAGCCCTTCTGTGCGAGGTAGTTGCGCGCGGCCGCATACACGGCGCGAGCGGCGGCCTTGGTCCACTCGACGGTTTCCTGGTTCTCCGCGAGATCGGGGCGCCCACCGTCGAACTCGGCCGCGGCGACCTCTTCCGCGGCGCGCGCGTTGCCGTGGACGTTCTCGCTGGCGCAATGCGGGTAGTCGTCCGAGTGGGCCGGGTCCTGCGAGCCGAGCTGCTCCGGATGGTAATTGAATTGGTCACTCTGCATGCACGGCTCGTGAGAGTACGAGTCGCCGAGCGAGTGGAGGAAGACGCCGAGCGCGTAAATCGATCCGGGCAGCCGCGACGCGCTGATCGCGACGCCGTTGACCTTCACGGTGGGGGTCGCCATGCCCGCGTTGGTGATGGCGCTGGCCTTGCCGTAGATGGCCCAGGCGTCGATCACCGAAAGCTCGGGGCCGTTCGCCTGGCACTGATTCTGCGTCGTGAAGTAGTCGCAGGTGTTGCTCTTCACCTCGGGAGCCGCCGGTGCGGGATAGGTCAATTTGCCGGCAGAGTCGGTCGCGCCGCGCCGCGGAAAGTGCCAAAATGGCGCCATTTTCGCGTCTTTGCGCGAGGTGTTGGCGACCGAGACTTTGATGCCGGTCTCGCCCACGAAATATGCGGCCGGGAGCTTCTTGCCGGGGACGAACAGCATCCAGTCGGTGGCCTCGCAGGTGACCGCGATCCGCTCGGCCTCGTCGGCGGTGAAGCCGGCCGCGCGAAGCAAGGTGCGCGTCAGTTCGTAGTGGAAGGTGCTGTGGTAGGCGTTTGCGGTCGTCGCCGGATCGAGGAAGTCGTCGTTGTACGCCTGGGCGACCGAAGGAAGCGCCACGAGGACGGCGCCAGCGAGGATGGAACGCAACTTCATGAGGATTCTCCGTGGTGGACACGCGTGCGAAAGGCGCGTGGCAAACTCATAGCGCCGCGGCGTGGCCCAATCCTGTGCGTTTGTGACGTGGAATTGTCAGCCCTTGTCACAGCCTGGCCTTGCGGACAGGACCCCCCGGTGGCATGTTGCGCTCGCTCGCGAAGGCCGCGGCGCGGCCCGAGCGGCGTTCACGCCCCGGGGGGTCCCATGCCCGAGCTCAAGTACGATCTCGTCAAGCCACTCGTCTTGCGCGAGGACATGACCGGCACGACGCTCAACGTCATCTTCGAGTGCCCAGTCTCGAACGAGCAGATCAAGTCCTCGACGAACATCGCGCAATCGGTCGGCGACGACGTCAAGCGGCAGCTCAAGCGCTCGGTCTGGCAGAACATGCGCTGGGGTCTCTCGCGCATGATGTACGGCATGTTCGGCTACGGCGTCGGCGGCGCGCTCGCCTCGACCGTTACCGACACAGCCGCCTCGATCGGGGATGCGCGCAGCTTCAAGCCCACCAAGGCGCAGCTCGAGTCGGCGGTTGTCGACGCGTTCAAGAGCGTCCAGGCGCGCTTCGTCTGGGATAAGAGCGGCAATCGTTTCGTGTCGGCGAAGGTCTTCAAAGAGCTGCAGACCGAATTTGCCATTCTCACGGCGAATGCGGATTTCTCGACGCCATTCGATCGCGCGGTGCTGGCGCGCATGCTGGCTGAGGTCGCGAAGGCCGACGGCGAGCTCGGCGAGGAAGAGCGCAATTTCTTCGCGGCGTTCACGGCCGAGGAAGGCTCGCCCGACTTCGACAAGATCCTCGAGCGCCCGCCGTTGACCAAGGCCGATCTGGCCGAAACCAGCGCCGGCGCGCGCCACGCAATGTTCGCCATGACGGCGGCGATGGCGTTCTCGGACGAGACGCTCGACGCGGCCGAGAGCAAGAAGCTCGCGTTCTTCGCGACCGCGCTCGGCATCGCGGAAAAGGACCGCACCAAGCTCATCGAGTGGGCCAAGGACTATCTCGTCGACCAGGTGCTCGAGGGCGCCTACGCCGATGGCTCGGTCGATGGCGACGAGCAGTCCCACATCTACCAGCTGGCGGCCAATCTCGGCGTCCCCGACGAGCGCGTCGAGCGCCTCGACGTGCGCTGCCGCAAGCGCCGCGGCATCTACTGAACGCTGATGAACCCTCGTTCCCTTGTGTGCTCCGCAGCTCCCCCGCACCCTCCGATAGGTGACCCATGTCGAACGCATATATCTATGATGCCGTCCGCACCCCGCGCGGGCGCGGCAAGTCCAATGGCAGTCTCTACACAGTCCGCCCCGTCAATCTCCTGACGACCGTCCTCGAAGCGATCCGCGACCGGAACCACATCGACACGAAGTTCGTCGACAACGTGGTGATCGGCTGCGTGACGCAGTCGGGTGACCAGGGCCAGTGCATCGCGCGCACGGCGGCGCTGCTTGCGAACTACGACCTCGACGCGCCCGGCGTGTCGCTCAACCGCTTCTGCGGCTCGGGCCTCGAGGCCGTGAACCATGCGGCCGCGATGTGTGCCTCGGGCTACTTCGACTTG
>SXIE01000492.1 GCA_005772945.1 Pseudomonadota bacterium | reverse complement strand
TAGCGCCCGAGGACGGCCGCGAGCGCCGACTCGGCCTCGGGCGTCGGCGGCAGCTCAAGGCGCAGGAGCCCGTCCGAGTGCGCGCGCGTCCCGAATTCGGTCCAGGTGAAGATGACGGCCGCGCCCAGAAAGCCCACCGTCGCGAGCACCGTCGGTCCCCACGCCTTCAGGCCGCAGCCGATCCCGGCCGCCAGCGAGGCCAGCACGAACACCAGATCGCGCGGGTCGCGCAGCGAGGTCCGAAAGCGGATGAGCGCCATGCCGCCTGCCAGGCCGAGTCCGGCCGCGACCGAGTTGCCGATCGCCAACATCAGACCGCACGTGACGATCGATCCCGAGAGCATCGTGAAGACGAACGAGCGCGTGTAGGAGAGGCCGCGGAAGGTCCACATATAGACGGCGCCGACGGCTTGGCCCAGGACCAGCGCGAGGATGAGCGACAGCGCCGCGGTGGTCAGCGTGGTCGGCGGAAGCGTCGTCTCGAACCAACGATCGAGTTCATTCATCGCGTGGCCTCGGTCGACTGGGAGGAGAGGTGTCGGAAGCCGGTCGTGTGCCGGCGGTCGCCGGTGGTGGCCGTCCTGAACTCGCGCACCTCGGTGCGGGCCTCGACGGCGCGCCCGTACTTCGAGAAGGCGCGGCGCGTGAGCCCGAGGTTGTCGATGAGCGCGACGAGCCAGATGGGAACCTGGCTGGTGAACTTCACCTCGAGCACGACCGGCGAGCGCACCGTGTCGTTCTCGCAGGAGGCGTCATGCCAGTGCCACTTGCGCGGGTCGGACTCGAAGCTCCAGTGGTCGTAGGCGACGGACTGCGATTCGATCTCGGTGTCGAAGGTGATGCGGGCGTAGTCGTCGATGTCGCTCACCCAGGCCTCGCGCAGGTAGCGCACGAGCTCGGTCGGCACGGCGCCGATCATATGGAGGGAGACGAAGAAGCGCTCGAGCGCGCGGTCGGTCTTCAAGAGCGTCTCGGACACGAACGGGTCGCTGAGGAGCGTAGCCCAGTCGGCGCCGGGGCGGAGCTGCGCGCGCGTCTTGATGATGACGTCGTGGACGCGGCGCTTGACCTCCAGGAAGAAGGGGCTGCGCGGGGCCTGCGGATAGCGCCGGATGCGGAGCTTGTAGCGGTCGAGAGTCTCGTGCTCGTTCAACTGGAAGAGCATGAGCTGGGGCGTGTCGAAGTACAGGCTCTCGATCATGTAGCGCTTGTCGGGCGTGCCTTGGCCGTACTTGTCGAGCGAGCAGTACGGCTGGATCGCCGCACGGATCCGCGGCACGTCCGCGCGGTCGATCAGGTACTTGTACTCGCGGCGCTCGATCGTGAGGTCTGCCAACCGTCCACTCCCCGGAAGCCCGCAATATGCCTCCGATCTGGGGCTCGGAGCAACTTTCGTCACCGGGCCGTCACGCTCTCGACACAGCAGGCATGCGGTCGCGAAGGAATTAGGCTGGCGATTGATTTTTGTTGACGGTGGCTTCGGTCGGAATTATAGCAGCGCAACAATTAACCACAGGCCCCGAGGATCGGATGGTTCCACTCAAGCGCCACCCGCTCGCCGCGGGCGTCTTTGCCATCGTCACGCACGCGGCGTGCGCTTCGCCGGGCGGTGGCGGCGGCGCGTCGGTGGACTGCCGACAGTTCCCGAGCGCGCCGGGGTGTGTGGGCGGCGCCACAGTTCCCGGCGGTGGCGCCGACGCCACTGTCGGCGCTGAGACGAGCTGCGTCGACGGCGCCTGCGTCGAGGGCGCGTGCGGCGCCGGCGGACTCTCGCTTCACGGGAGCTTCGGCGTCGCGAGCGGCATCGCCTTCGACAAGGTGCGTGTCACGTCCGAGCACAAGATGGATGTCGACGCGTTCGAGGACGGCTGCCTCACCGCGATCCGGATCGAGCTCGGCAAAGGCGCCGGCTGCAAGCTCGTAGTCGAGGCCGGCGAGGCGGTCGCGAGCACGGGCGGCCTGCGTGTGACGCACATCGCGTTTTCCGCCGACTCGCAGTGCCCAGGGTTCCCGGATGATCGCGAGGGGCTCTACGACGACGCGCGCGAGATGGACCTCATGCTGGTCGTGCCCGATGCGATGCGGGTCCCGGAGAAGAACGCGCCGAGCGCGTGCCTCGTCACCAACCTCGAGCTGCGCTTGGGAGGCGCCCTGCGGGACGACGAGGGACGCGTGCTTGCGGTGGGGCAGAGCGCGATCATGATCAGCGGCGAGCTGGCCTCGATCGGCTCGACGACCGCCTCGTGTCCGTGCGCGCCGATGTGCAGCGGCAAGGACTGCGGCGGCGACGGGTGCGGCTTCGAGTGCGGGAGCTGCGACGCGAACGAGCGCTGCGACCGCGACGCCGGCGCGTGCCTGTGCGTGCCGAGCTGCAGCGGGCGCGCGTGCGGCGACGACGGGTGCGGCGGTTCCTGCGGCGAGTGCGAGGGGACCGACCACTGCGAGAGCGGGCAATGCGCGGCGTGCGAGCCCGACTGCAGCGGCAAAATCTGTGGCGACGACGGGTGCGGCGGCTCATGCGGTGGGTGCCCGGCGGGGCGCGCGTGTGGCGGGGGGCAGTGCCTGTGCGCGCCGAAGTGCGACGGCAAGCAGTGCGGCGACGACGGCTGCGGGGGGCTATGCGGGGCGTGTGACGCGGGCGAGGAGTGCATCGCGAGCACGTGTTGGTGCGCGCCGCAGTGCGCGAACAAGGACTGCGGCGACGACGGGTGCGGCGGCGACTGCGGGTCGTGCGGGTTCGGCGCGTCTTGCAGCGCGGCGCAGCGGTGCGAGACGACCGGGCTGTGCAATGGTCAGTGCGATGCGCTGGATGCGGCGCTGTGCCCGAGCGACTGCGGCGGGGCGTGCGGCAACGGGGCCTGCGATCCGAGCGAGACCCACGCGGCGTGCGCGGAGGACTGCGCGGCGGGGTGTGGGGACGGCCAGTGCAAGCCTGGAGAAACGTTGCAGAATTGTGCGTCTGACTGCACGATCTGCGGCGATGGGGTTTGCGGCGGGCTCGAGCTCTCGAGCTGCCTGGCCGACTGCATTCACTTCTGAACGCGTCGCGGGACGTCGCGGGAGGGCGCCGTTGACCGTCGCCGGCGAACGGCCTATCAGCAGCGGATGAACGAGGACATGCTGGGGAGTCGCTGCGGGGTGCGTGGTTGGGCGCGCGCGCTGGTGGCGGGGGTCTGGGCGGCAGGCGGCCTCCTCGGAGGCGCATGCGGGAAGACGTCGAGCACGGCCGATGCGGGTGCGGGCGGGGCGACGCTCGCGTTGACCGCGGGGGACGTGGCGGCGGAGGTGGATGACGCGACCGTCGGCGACGTGGCGGCCGAGGTGGCGGTGGATCCGGAGGCGGCCGCGCGGGCGAAGGTGCTTGCGGCGCTGGCGGCGCTCGAGCTCGAGGGGCTCGCGCGCGCTCGGGGCGAGGTCGGTGCGCAGGTGACGCTGCTGCAATTCGATGACAAGGCGGCGAACGCGAAGGGCCAGACCGGGACCGTCGAGCTGTCGGCCGGGTTCTGCGCGGGCTGCGCGCCCGTCGAGCGCGCGAGCTTCGAGGCGCGGCGCGCAGAGCTGACGCGCCAGCTCGGCGACGTGCACGCCAAGAATCCGGGGCTCGTCCTGGACATCGTGGACCTCGAGCTCATGCCCGAGAAGAGCGGCGTCGCCATCTACACGCGCAGCTTCGTCGTCGATGGGGAGGCGCGGGCGCTGGTCCATACGCTCGAGGTGCAGTTCGTGGACAACGGGCGCTCGGTGCACCTGACGGCGTATCCGCGCTCGGGGATCCCGGCGACCGCCGAGGCGCTCGCCGAGAACTACACGCGGGCCGAGCTGGAGGCGCTCGTGCGCAAGGTGTTTGCCGGGGTTTCGAGCGTGCTTTGGCCGATGGGCTCCAACCCATAGCCGCCTCGGCCAAGCGCCGATCAGGTCGGCGGTTTCTCGGGCGGGCGCGGCCGAAAGAGCGACGCGATGATGCTGCCGAGGTCGACGCGCACCTTCACCGGAGCCGCTGCTGACGGGGTCGGCGCGCCCTCGGTCGGTGGTGTCGTCGGGGCCGCGGCGTCGGGCGTCGTCGGCGCAGCGGGGGCCGGCGCGCTCGGCGAGGTCGGGGCCTGGGCCTCGGTTTTGGCGCCCTGCATGAACGCGGTCGCCAGCGTCTGGAAGAGACTGCCGAGCAGCTGCGGGCCGTGCTGGCGAAGAAACGCACCGTCGAGGTGGATCTCGCCGGTCAGGTTTTCGCGCATGGCGAGGTCCGACATGAACCGCTGGAAGCCGTCCTTGACCGCGCCGCCCAGGCGCGAGGTCTGGTCGACGGTCGCCTGCCTGCGTGCCTCGCGCCGGGCCGCGAGATCGATGACCGAGCCGCCGACGTCCGCGAAATCGTCCGCGGCCGACGGAGGGGCGAGAAGGCCGGCGTTCTGCTCGGCCAGGCGCGCGCGCACCTCGGCGAGCGCGGTCTTGCCGTCCTTGCCCGACAGCGCCGAGAACACCTGCGCGACGAGCTCGTCAGCGCCGCGGGGCGGAAACGATGGCGCGTCGTTGCCCAGCTTTTCCTCGACGGCCTGGCGGATCGCGCGCTCGAAGGCGTCGAGCGTCATCGCGTCCTCGGTC
>SXIE01000053.1 GCA_005772945.1 Pseudomonadota bacterium | reverse complement strand
CTCGGGCTCGATCTCGGGCTCGATCTCGGGCTCGATCTCGGGCTCGATCTCGGGCTCGATCTCGGGCTCGATCTCGGGCTCGATCTCGGGCTCGGGCTCGGTCTCGGGCTCGGTCTCGATCTCGGGCTCGATCTCGGTCTCGGGCTCGGGCTCGATCTCGGTCTCGGGCTCGGGCTCGGTCTCGGGCTCGATCTCGGATTCTGTCTCGAGCCCGCTTTCGTCACGCTCGGCAGCGGCGTCCTCGGCATCGCCCACGTCCACCGAGGTCGCGCCCGAATCCTGCCCGCACGCCACCACAGTCAACGCGAGGCCCAGAAGCCCGACCCACTGCCACTTCGTGCGCATTTCAGTAGAGTGAGGCCGCACACCGCCCGACGTCAATGCGCTGGGAATGCCGCAATCGCGCCCACTCACGTCGGGGACGCTGTATTCAGGGCGCGCACACGTAGTCGGTCGCGTGCACGCCCAGATCCTCGAACGCCGTCGGTCCCCCGACCACCCAATCGGTCGCGCTCGTGCCGTTCCAGTCGCTGCTCGGCTGATCGATACTTGCACCACGACGCAAGTCATGGTCCTGCGTCGCCCCCGGGACGCCGCCCGCCGACCAGACGATGCCGGCCGCTGTCGGCTCGCCGATCGCGTCGATGACGACCGCGCCCTTCACGAGCCCGACCGCGTCGTTGCCGTTCCAGTTCGCGGTCGCCGTCGCCTGGTCACACACATCCAGGATCGCCTGCGCAGACGCGGAGTTACAGACGACCCACACCTCGCCGCTCGCGAGCACGCCGGCTGTCAGCGCGATCGTCTCCTCGCCCCACGCGCCGCCGTTCATGATCTTCGAGAGGGAGTAGCCCGCGAGATCGACCGGCGCCCCGGTCGCGTTCGCGATCTCGAGCGCCTTGTTGTTGCTCGTCCCCTCCAGGTACTCGGAGATGAAGAGGTCGCTCGCGCACCCGGGAAAGGGACACACGCCGCAGTCGCTCGCGCAGCTCGTGCAGTCCTCGTCCGCCGCGCACGTCCCGTCGCCGCAACACACACCGCAGTCGGTCTCGCAGAGCGTGCAGCTCTCGTCGGGCGCGCACGTCCCGTCGCCGCAGCAGACCCCGCAATCGCTCGCGCAGGTCGTGCACGTCTCGCCCGCCGTGCAGGCGTTGTCCCCGCACACGATGCACGGCAGATTCGCGGCGCCCGGCGTCGCGCTCGGCGCCGACACGACGCACCACGCGCTCGACTGCCCGCTGGCGCCCGCGTCGATCGCGGCCGGCGCGGCCTCGGTGAGCGTGAGCGACAGGTCCGCGCCGAGGTTCGTCCACGCCCGCCGATCGATCTCGACGGTCACGTCCCCGCCCGTCTCGAGGACGACCGCGTCCGACCCGTCCAGCCCGAAGCCCGCGTAGACGTAGTCGACGAAGCCCGCGGTGCCGCTCCCCAAGACGACCACCTCGCCCGGTCCGACGACCCAGCTACCGCCGGTCGGCTCCAGCGTGTGGAAGTCGCTGCCGTCGTCGCGCAGGATGAGGCCGTACAGCTCGAACTCGCGCGCCGTCACGTTCGTCACCTCGACCCACTCGGGGCCGCTCGCCGGGCTCGCGAGCACCTCGGTGATCACCAGATCCCCCGCCGCGGGTGGACACAGATCGCAGTCGGCCGCGCACCCGCCACACGTCTCGTCGGCGTCGCACGTCCCGTCGCCGCACGTGTGCTCGGGCCCCTCGTTCGTCGCGCCGGGCGTCGGCAGCGCGAGCGCCCGGAAAGCGCCGATCCCGTCCGGCGCGCGCCCCCACGTCTCGTCGGCGCCGAAGTCGACGGCGCCCCAGCTCGCGACGTCCTGGATCGCGCCCGCCGCGTCGTAGAGCCACAGCATGTCGACCTGTCCGAGCCCACAGCCGAGCGCGGCCTGGTCCACGACGACGAAGTCGCCGGCCGCCAAGGTCGCGGCCCCGGTGCCCGTCGCCGGAAACGTGAAGCTCCCGCCGGTCGACGCCAGGCGCCAGCCGCCCAGCGACGTCGGGCCGGCCGCGAGGGGTGCGACGCTCACGAGCTCGATGAAGTCGCTTCCGCCGCTCGCGGCCTGGATCTCGTTGATCTTGACGCGCGGCGGATCCACCGGATGGCACGTCGCCGCGACGGCGTGCGCGCCGAGGTTCGCGATCTCGTCGGCCTGGTGCGCAATCCACTCCTGCTGTGCGCTCGGCCAATCGACGTTGCCCGTGACGACGTGCGCACTGCGCAGCAGCGTGTGGTCGAGCGTCCCCTTGGCCGTCGTGCCGACCGCGAAGCCCGTGCCGGGATCCGCGCCCGCGGCCCCGACCGCGTCGACGAGGAGCCCATTGCGGAAGAGACCGACCGCGTCGTCGCCGTTGAACTCCATCGCGTTGCCGGCCGACGCGAGGTCGCAGGCCGCGAGGATCCCGACCGACGCGCTCGCGTGGCAGACGACGAGCACCTCGCCGTGGGCGAGCACGCCGGAGAGCATGAGCGCCGGCAACGCCTCGTCCCAATCGCCGCCGTTCGTGATGTGCCCGACCCCATAATCGACGAGATCGACGTCGCGCCCCGTGAAGTTCGCGATCTCGAGTGCCTTGTTCCAGCTGGTGCCCTCGAGGTACTCGCTGATGAAGAGATCCGACCCGCACGCCTCCGGACACTGCGCGCAATCGGCCGCGCACCCGAGGCAGTCCTCGTCCGCGTCGCAGGCGCCGTCGCCACAGAAGGGAGCGCTCGTCTCGACGGCAACCTCGGTCTCGGGCACGACCTCGGTCTCGGGCACGACCTCGGTCTCGGGCACGACCTCGGTCTCCAACTCGGTCTCGGTCTCGGACTCGGTCTCGGACTCGGACTCGGTCTCGGTCTCGGTCTCGGACTCGGTCTCGGACTCGGTCTCGGACTCGACCTCGGACTCGACCTCGGACTCGGTCTCGACCTCGGCCTCGGACTCGGTCTCGACCTCGCCCCCGACGACCGTGTCGGTCAGGAACTGGATATCGAACGCCTGCCCGCCCGTATCGCGCACCCCGCCGCCGCTATCGTCGCAGGCCCCGACCACCACGGCCGCCAGCCACCCGATTCCCCCCCGCCATCGGCCGTCCGTTCCCCGCATCGCTGCCTCCCCGGCCGCTCTACGTCGGCACCGCGGACCCCACACCCACCAGCGCCGCGACCTCGGCCATCCCCGCGTCGATCGAGCGCGGCCGAAACCCCAGATCCCGCTCGGCCGCCGTCGTATCGAAGCGCACCCACACCGGCACCGGCACCGGCACGAGCCACGCCAGGCCCTTTTCCCCACGCGCCGCAAGCGCGCGCTTGAGCGCCCGCATCACACGATAGAGAGAGACCGGCGGCGCCGCCAGCGTATAGCGCTTACCGATCGCGGCCGACCCCGCCAGCGCGGCCACCGTCGCGGCCGCCACGTCCCCCGCGTGGACCCACGGCACCCCGACCGTCGGCACGAAACGCAGCGGTCTTCGGATCGCCGCCAGCAACTTCGCCGTCGCCTTCGGGTCGCGCGAGCCATAGACGGGCCCCGGTCGTAGGCAGGTCAACTCCAGCCCCAGGCGCGCCGCATCCGCCCACGCCGCGGCCTCGGCCAGCGTCTTGCTGCGCGCGTAACGCCAGTCGGTCGAGACGTCGCTCCAGTTGAAGCGCCGCGTCACCGTGTCGTATCCGGGTGTGTCCTCGGTCATCGCGCGGTAGAGGCGCGTGCGATAGACGGCCACCGACGAGATGGCGACGACCCGCGTCACACCCGCATCGTGAGCGGCCGCGAGCGTGTTGCGCACGCCCTCGACGTTCGTCTTGGCCAGCGTCTCCACATCGCCCTGGTTCGATCCCAAGGCCGCGTTCGCCACGACCCCATCGGCCCCCGCGAACGCCGCCGCGAGCGCCGCCCGGTCCTCCAAATCAGCCCCCCGAACGACCACGCCCTGCGCCGCCAGCCACGCCGCCTTGGCCGGCGAGCGCACGGCCGCGATGACGTTTGCGCCTTCCTGCAAGAGTGCCAGCGCGATGTGCGAGCCGACGAACCCGCTCGCGCCCGTCACCGCGATCGTGCGTCCAGCGAGCGCGCCCACCTCAGGTGGCCGCAGCCACGGTGCGCGCGGCCGTCAGCTTCGCCTCGAGCGCCGCCTTCTTGTCGCCGCCCGGCGCGCCGATCGGATGGTCGTCGCTGCCGTCGGCCGCGAGGCACCCGAAGTGCTCGAACGGATGCTCGAGCGCGTCGACCACGCCCTTGATGCCGTAGCCGGCGTTGAGCCCGTCGTCGATGCGCTCGTCGAACGTGAAGCGCAGCGGGATGACCTTCTTCACGACGATCTGGCCGTTTTCGACGAACGCCCGCTCCTCCAGCTTGCCGATCATCACGAACAGCGGGCAGGTCCCCCACTCATATAGATGATGGAAACCGGCGCGCATCCCGATCGACCCCAGGTTCGCCGCAAAGACCGACGTGTACATCGCGTCGTTCTTGATGAACGAGGCCGGCAAGAGATTGTAGTAGTCGAGGGCCTTCAGGAGGCGCACGCCGCGCACCATCACCACGCGCGGGATCTTCGCGAAGAAGCCGACCTCTTTGTCGACGTACGTGACTTTGTCCGAGCGCTCGACGGCGATGTCGACGTTGAGCCCCGAGCAGAACTGGAAGAAGCTCTGATCGGGCGGGATCTCGCGCTTGACGGCCGTCAGCTTGGCCGCGCGGTTCAGCTTCTGCCGCTTCATCGAGAACGTGACCCAGTTGCCCTTGCGCTGGTAGAGGCGCCGCCCGACCGCAAAGCGATTCATGCTCGGCGTCTTCTGCAACGCGTGGCCGAGGGCCGCCACGATGCAGTGGGTCATGTCGACGTGGAAGCGCGGCTCGGCCGCCTTCATGTAGGCGAGCAGCTCGTCCGCGACGGCGTGGTCGTCGTAGTAGACGACCGACTCGTTGCGCGTCGGCATGATGTAGAGGAGGACCTTGCGGTACGCGTGGATGTTGCCGAGGTACGCGCCATCGGGTCGGGAGGTCTTGATGTTCAGGACGATCCCGAGGAAGACGAGAGAGCCAAGGACGATCAGCACGATCACGAAGGCGGTCATGTCGGCCGTCTTCCCCTAACGCGCCGGAAGGGTCAAGGGCGGCAACGCGGTCGCGAGCATGTGGCGTCAGCGCGCTTCGCCGCGACAACGTTTGCGCAGATCGCTCTTGTCGTGCTCGGCGACCGCGCGGCAATGGTTGCACGCGTCGCTGTCGCCGATCGACTCGCAGCTCGACGCGCCGGACGAGCCACCGGAAACGCCGCGGGCTTGATACCTTCAATATCATTCCATCGCTTCAACACGGAACGTTCGTCGCCCTCCAACACACCTTCCTTTCAGCGGCACAGCGTGACGGTCTGCCCGTTGCTTGCGCGCGTAATGACATGAAGCTGCTGGCCGCCCAGGACGATTTGGTCTCCCTCGCCGAGACCCGTTTGGACATTCTGGTGCTCACCCATCGTCTGCTCGTACACCGCCCCGGGACGCAGGATGGAATACGAAACGGGCTTGGCGCACGCGTTCACGAGGGTGATGCGGTAGGGCCCCGGCATGCCCGGCGGATGGAAGATCCATTGCTCGCCATACTTGGCGACCCACGCGGCTTTCTGAGCCGCCGAGAAGGCCAGGGTGCATTCACCGCCTGCCATGAGCGGCCCGTCGCTACCGTCCGCCTTGCGCGCCAGAATCTCGAGTCGCAGCGTGTGCGAACCAGGCGCCAGCGACTGGACCGCCCTTCCGAAAAACGACTCGAACTCGTTCTCTGAGATCACGTTCCATGGCCGGGGAGTCTCCGCCACGAGATCGTACCACCAGGTCGTCCAGGTCTCGCGCTGCGTGGCGTTCCCGACAAACAAGATCGGCCACTTCGACTTCTCCTTGCCGTCGACGAGGAGGCGTCCCGCGATGGAAATCTGCGCTTCTCGGCCGTACTCCGGGCCGAGACTGTCATAGAGATTCGCGATGCTCGTCGGCAGGTACAGCCGCGCCTTCATCGGACGCGTCAAATCGAAGCGGTCCCGAACCAGCTTCGGATCCGGGGCGTCGTTCACAATCTTCGCCTCCGAGAAGACGAACTGGCCGAGGTGCGCGCGATGAAAATCGTTCTTGATGCCGGCATCGGGGATCGGCGCCGAGCGCGCATTCCGAGACGCCATGAGAAGAGCCAGGGCGGCGAGCCAAAGAGTGTGTTTCGTCATAGACTTGGGCCTTCCGAGAGTCGGTGGTGGAGCTACGCGGTCAACGCTGACAGAACAACGATATCATTGCCAGCGGCGTGTTCGATTTCTCCAATCGTGCAGTGGGTCATGACGACGAGGTCTTGATGTTCAGGACGATCCCGAGGAAGACCGGAGAGCCAAGGACGATCAGCACGATCACGAAGGCGGCTAATGTCGGCCGCCTTCGCCTAACGCGCCGGAAGGGTCAAGGGGAGCCTGGATGCCGCTCACACCGGGACTGAGACGCGGACTCGACGCGGCGCTCGTGGAAGAGACGGCCACCCACAAGCGACATGGGCGCGAGCGGCTGAGCGCGCTCATCGAGGCGACCACGCCGCCGCTGACGGCGCATGAGCTGGCCGTCGGACTCGAGCTGGAGACGCCGAGCGCCGGTCCCAAGACGAGTATCGTCGCGCGTTGGCTCTCGGAGGCCCCGCGCCACCAGAAGTCCGTGCCCGACGAGACGACGCGCGTGCTGATCGAGCGGGTCTTTGCCGGCGGGGCGCGCATGGCCGTGTGCCAGACGCCCGGACCCGACGGGCTCCGGCAGGTCCTCTTCTTGGAACCGTGGGAGGCGGCGCGCCTCGGGCCGGAATGGGAGCTCACGGCGATCGGCGCGCCGATCCCGCCCGCGAGCCCGTCGGACGCGGTCCAGAACGAACTCACGTTTGCCGCAGATTGGTCCGGCGGCGCTCCTGGCCCGACCGAAACACCGATCACCACGAGCGCGACCCGCCCCCTCATTGCACTCGGGAACACCATCCGCTCGGCGCTCGTCGCCCCGAAGCGCCGCCTCGGTCCCTGGTCGCTGCCGCCGCTGGGCTTCGGCGCGATGCGCCTCTCGACCGCTCCCGCCAACGGCACGCGCCCCGACGCCGACGTCGCGCTCAAGGTCCTGCGGCGCGCCTTCGAGCTCGGGATCCGCCTCATCGACACGGCCGACGCCTACGCCCTCGACGACAAAGACATGCACCATAACGAGCGCCTGGTCCGCCGCGCGCTCGACGGTTGGCCCTCGGCCGAGCGCGACGACGTCATCATCGCCACCAAGGTCGGCCTCGTCCGACCCGGCGGACGCTGGCTCCCGAACGGCCGCCCGGAGCACTTGAAGCGGGCCGCCGAGCTGTCGCTCGAGGCCCTGCGCGTCGAGGCCATTCCACTCCTGCAGCTCCACGTGCGCGACCCGCGCGTGCCGTGGGAAGAGTCCCTCGGCGCGCTCGCCGATCTGCATCGCGAAGGCAAGGCCCGCTTCCTCGGCGTCTCCAACGTCAGCGTGCACGACATCGCCATCGCGCTGCGCACCTTGCCGACGGGCAGCCTCATCGCGGTCCAGAACGAGCTCAGCGCCGTCGATCCCGGCGCCGCCGACGGCGTCCTCGCCCTCTGCCGCGCCCACGGCCTCGCGTTCCTCGCCCACTCGCCGCTGGGGGGTCATCGCGGCGTCGGCCGCCTCGCGAAGGTCACCGCGCTCGCGAGCGTGGCCGCGCGACATGGTTTGAGTACCAACGATTCGTCGCGGACCGCCGCGTTGCGGCCTTCGCGAGAGGGTCCTCCCGGGACCGCTCCCGACGGGCCTCCGACGCCCTCCTTCGGTCCCCACCAGGTCGCGCTCGCGTACCTCGCGACGCTCGATCCCGCGATCATCCCGATCGCCGGCGCGACGAAAATCGAGACGCTCGAGGCCAGCGTCCAAGCCCTCGCCGTGACGCTCGACGACGGCGAGCGCGGCGCCCTCGACGCCGCCTTCCCCAAGGCTGCGACGCTCCGCAACCAGGCGGTCCCCGAGCTGAGCGTCGCCCTCACCACCCCGACCTATGCCGCGCTGCCGCCGCCCGGACTCCAGCCCGAGGTGGTGGTCCTGCTCGGGATCCCCGGCGCCGGCAAGTCCACGCTCGTCGCGCTCTACGTCGACGCCAACTACGTGCGCCTCAACCGCGACGAGCGCGGCGGCAAGCTCGACGGCCTCATCCCGGCCCTCAAGAACGCGCTCGCCGACGGCCGTTCCCAGGTCGTCCTCGACAACACCTACCCCACGCGCAAGTCGCGCGCCGCGGTGATCGAAGCCGCCAGGGCCGCCGGCGTCCCGTGCCATTGCCTGTGGCTCGACACCTCCATCGACGACGCGCGTCAGAACGCCGTCCTGCGCATGATCTCGCGCCACGGGAAGCTGCTCGCGCCCGACGAGATCGTCGCCTTCGGTCGCAGCGAGGCCAACACGATCCCACCGATGGCGCAGTCGGCGTGGCTCCGCAGCTTCGAGCCCCCGAGCCCCGACGAAGGCTTCGACCGCGTCGAGCGCCGTCCTTTCGTGCGCGCGCTGCCGAGCGGCCACACCGCGCGCGGGCTTCTGCTCGATGTCGACGGCACGCTGCGCACGACCCGCTCGGGCGAGCTCTACCCGCGCGACGTCGGCGATGTCGTGCTCCTGCCAGGCCGCCGCGAGGCGCTTCAGAGCTGGCTCCGCGCGGGCTATCGCCTCTTCCTCGTCTCGAACCAGAGCGGCATCGCCTCCGGCAAGCTCGAGCGCGCGATCGCCGAGAGCGCCTTCCAGCGAACCATCGATCTCCTCGCGCTGCCGATCGACGAGGTTTGCTTCTGCCCCCACCCTGCCTACCCGGTCGCGTGCTTCTGCAGGAAGCCCATGCCGGGCCTCGGCGTCTGGCTGATCGAGCGCCATCGCCTCGCACGCACGCACCTCACGATGGTCGGCGACATGGACAGCGACCGCGACTTCGCAAAGGCGCTCGGCGCGACCTACCACGACGCGGCCGCGTTCTTCGCGAGCGGGGGCCTGGCGCCGCCTGGCGCTTGAGCTACGCCGGCCTGCGGGACCAGGGAGCACCGGTTACGTGCCCCTCTCGAGGTAGAAGTTGCCGCGGTGTTCGAGGTCGTCGTGCCGATGAGGTTGTCGTCGCGGTCCAAGGTGCCGGTTCCGGCGCGGCGATTACCGCAGTCTTTTTTTTGAACAGCCGCGAGGTGCCCGTCTCCCGATCACCTGACCACGGAGACCGACCATGAACCGCATCGCCGCCCTCGCGCTCGTCGCCGCTTCGATCGCCGCCCCGACCCTCGCCCACGCCGAGTCCGGCGCGCCGGCCACCCAGGAGCGCCGCATCATCGAGCCGCCGGCGCCGGGCAAGGACAACGGCTGGATCCGAATCCTCCCCGCCCCTGCCACGACCAGCCCGCTGGTGTTCCCCGGCGTCCCCAGCATGGGTCACGGCTTCGGCGTCCGCTTCGACGGCGACGCGCTCGAGCCCGCCCCCGCCGCGACCACGCCGCGCCTCATGGCGGACATCCCCGGCATCCCGCTGGTCGTCTTCAAGTTCTGAGCGCGACCCCGCCGGCCAAGCGCACGGCGAGGCCTTCGCCCCTCGCGGAGACGCCTCGTCGGCCCGGCGGGTCGACGCATCCTTCATAGAGAAGCCGGGGGTGACGGTCAGCGCGATCCCATGGCGTTCGACCTCGCGGTCCTCCGCTTCCGAGCTCCAGCGCTTCCCCAGCACGAGTACTGTTCGGCATTCGGGAAGCCGGATCCGAGATCTTTCTTCGCGCGCATGCGCGATCGCGTTCGCGAGGCCGCCGACAGCACGTCCGCGGCCTTTTTTGTTGTTCGCGTGAACACGACACTTGAATGCGACATCCTAGGTGTCGTATTGTTCGCCCATGACGCGCGACACCCAGCCACCGCCCACCGCCGAGCCTCGCGGGCAGCCCGGCAACGGCCCTGACGGCCCGAGCCGGGCCTTCGCGAACGATCCCGAGGCATCGCGCTTCGCCATCGGCGAGCTCGCGGACCAGGCCGGCGTCTCGCGGCGCGCGGTCCGCTTCTACGTCCAGCGTGGGCTCCTCCCGTCGCCCGAAGGCGGCGGGCGCGGCAGCTTCTACACGGCCGACCACCTCGCCACGCTCCTGACCCTCAAGCGCCTTCAAGAGGAGGGCGTCTCGCTCACCGCGATCGCGCAGCGGCTCGGACTCGCTGGCACCGCGTCACAGGACCTCGACGCCGCGCGCGCCAGCGAGGCACCCGACCTGAGCGCCCGGCCCGTCGGGCGCTGGCTCCGCGTCGAGGTCGCCGATGGCCTCGAGCTCCAGGTGCGCGAGGACCAGCTGCATCGCTTCCCGCCGGCCAAGCTCGCCCACGCGCTCGCCGCGGCGCTCGAACACCTCACCGACTCCACGCCCAACCCTCGCCAAGACGGAGAATGACCATGACGGCGTCCCTATCGATCGGCCTCTGCCGCGTCCACCCCATCCACCCCATGCCCCCCGGCGACCACCCCGCCCAAGCCCCGACGCCGATCCCGCTCGAGCACGTCGCCGTCACCGGCCGCATCGTCGGCGCCTCGGCCGAGGTCACGCTGACGCAGCGCTTCCGCAACATCGAGGCGCGCCCGATCGAGGCCGTCTATGTCTTCCCGCTGCCGAGCGACGCGGCCGTCACCGGCTTCACCGCGACCATCGGCGACCGCATCGTCGAAGGCCGCGTCGAGGAGCGCGAGCGCGCCTTCGAGCTCTACGACGACGCCATGGCCGAGGGTCACGGCGCGTACCTCCTCGATAGCGAGCGCCCGAACATCTTCACCGTCTCGGTCGGCAACCTCCCGCCCGGCCAGACCGTCGGCATCACCTTGCGTTGGGCGCTTCGCCTCGAGCGAGAGGGCGAGGCCATTCGCTTCCAGCTCCCGACCACCGTCTCGCCGCGTTACGTCCCCGCGAGCACCCCGAAGAATCAGATCGGCGAGCCCGACGGCGAGCGCGTAAATCCAGTGCGCGCGGCCGAGGTCCCATACGGGCTCGAGCTCCTCTTGCGCCTCGAGGGCGGCCGCCCGCGCCGCGTCGCCTCGCCGACCCACCCGATCGATCTGACCTGGCTCGCCGACGGCGCCGAGGTTCGACTCGCGCGCGAGCTGACTGCCCTCGATCGCGATCTGGTCCTCCTCATCGAGCCCGAGGCCCCGAGCCGCCCCGAGGCCATCGTCGCCTGCGATGCGACCGGCCAGCGCTTCGTCCAGGTCGAGTTCGTCCCGAGCGCCCCGAAAGTCGACAGCGGCCACGAGGTCATCTTCGTCGTCGACTGCTCGGGCTCGATGCAGGGCGACTCGATCGCCCAGGCGCGCCGCGCCCTCGAACTCTGCATCCGCACGCTCGGGGAACGTGACACCTTCGACATCGTCAACTTCGGCTCGACCCACCAGGCGCTCTTCGGACGCGCCGAGGGGTTCACCTCGGCGACCCTCGAGCGCGCCGTCCGCCACCTCGCCGCGACCGACGCGAACATGGGCGGCACCGAGATCCTACCGGCCCTCGCATCGGTCACCGGGCGACCGACCGACGCGCTGCGGCCGCGCCAGATCCTCATCCTCACCGACGGCCAGGTCAGCAACGAAGCCGAGACCATCGCGCACGCGTCGACCCACGCCGAGCGCGCGCGCATCTTCAGTTTCGGGATCGGGGCCGGCGTCTCCGAGCACCTGGTCCGCGAGCTCGCCCGCGTCACGCGCGGTCAGGTCGAGATGATCGTCCCCGGCGAGCGCATCGAGCCCAAGGTCCTGCGGCAATTCGGACGCCTGCGCACCCCGACCCTGGCGGGCGTGACGATCGATTGGGGCGGTCTCGTGGTGACGCAATCGCCCGCGGTCGTGCCACCGATCTTCGAAGGTGACCCGCTCTGCGTCTGGGCGCGCGTCGAGAGCGGCGCTGCGCAGCGGGTCGTGCTCAGAGGCGGCGGCCTGGCCTGGGAGGTCCCGATCGACCTCGAGCGCGCGCGTCCGGCCCACCATCCTCTCGCGGGCAGCCCGGCTACGGGGTCGGAGGCGGACCCATGCCGGGCCTTCGCGAGTGGCCTCGGGCCCATCCCGGCGATGTGGGCACGGAGCCGGATCCGCGAGCTCGAGAACGAGCCCGAGCGCGCCGGCTCGGCGCAGGCCCGCGCCACCCAGCGCACGAGCCCGCGCGAGCGCCAGCTGGTCGAGCTCGGCAAACGCTACGGCCTCCTCTCGAGCGTCACCAGCTACGTGGCGGTCGAGCTGCGCGCGGCCGACGCGCGAACCCGCGAGGCCGCCGAGCTGCGCAAGGTCCCGATCGCGCTGACGGCCGGCTGGGGCGGCACCGCGGCCGGAAGCGGCATCCCGACGGGCGTCCCGACGACCACCCAGGCCGGCATTGCAAGGGGCGGCAGCGTCAACATGATGTTCGGAACAAGAAAGACGATGGCGGGCGTCGCCGCGCCGCCCCCACCCTCGTTCGCGCCGCCGGCGCCGGCTCCCAAGACCCCGGCACCGATGGAGCCCGCGCTCGTTCGCGCCCGGTCGGCACCGGGCTACGCGCCCGCCTCGACGCCCGCGCCCGCCAAAGACGCGGTGTCTGGCGCCGCCGGCGGTCTGCTCGCGCAGCTGAAGCAGAAGGCCAAGGCGCTCCTCTCGACGGCCGACCGCGAGACGTTCGCCGAGTGCGCGCTGGCCGAGGAGACGGCCGGCACGCCCGGCGCGCCCGGCACGAACAACCTCTACGACGTGCTGCTCACGCAGGCGGCAGACGGGCACTTCCCGGCCTCGAACGCGCTCACGGCCTGGCTCGGAGCGCGGCGTCCGACCTTCGACGCGGTGGCGGCGCGGATCGGCGCGGACGTCGCGTGGACCCTCTGCGCGCTGGCCTATCTCGAGACCGCAGCGAGCGCTCAGGCCGATGAATGGCGCGCCGCAGCGACGAAAGCCGCGGGGTATCTCGCGAGCGCCCAGGCCCCGCTCGACGTGGCGGGCCTGCGACGCGAGCTCGGGATCTGAGCGTCTCGCGAAGCGGCGCAAAGAAACTCCGACGACGCCCCGGGCGGTCCGGAAGGGACCGCTCGGGATGCGCGCGACAGCGCGACGGGGCCTCCTGGCGTCGTTCGCGATCGTCCGCTAGCCTGTGGCATGCCGTGCACACGAACGCCCGTCCGCGTTCACTGCGCACGCCGCCTCCGGGGGAACCATGGCGAACACATTGATACGGAGGCCGGGCGCTCCGAGCGGCGTCGGGAGCGCGTTCGCGCTGCTCGCGGGCCTGGCGCTCGCGAACGCTTGCACCGACGTGCAACGGTCCCTCCCCCGCCCCGAGGGCGCGTTCGGCACACCGTGCACCACCGACGACACCTGCGAGGCCAAGGCCTGCGTGCCCCATCTCGGCGGCGCCGTCTGCTCCCGGAGCTGCGACGCGCGCCACCCCTGCCCGACCGACTGGTCCTGCTGGACGCCCCCGGAGGCGGACGCGTCGGGCACGGGCGCCCCGCGCAGCTACTGCGTCTCGTCCTTCTGGGCGCTGTGTCGCCCGTGCGATGCGGACGTCGATTGTGCGGCGATCGGGACCGGCGGGATCGGGAGCTGCGTCGACTACGATCAGCAGGGCAGCTTCTGCGGGAACGCGTGCGAGGCCTCGACCGACTGCCCCGAGGGCTACCTGTGCGACGCGGTCACGACCGCCGACGGGCGGGCCGTCAAAGCCTGCGTCCACGCGAGCGGCTTCTGCCCGTGCACCCCGTACCTGGCGGCGCTCGGCGCCCCGACCCGCTGTCATCAGGCGAACGCCCACGGCGTCTGCGCGGCCGATCGCACCTGCGACAGCAAGAGCTGGTCTCCGTGCACCGCCGCCGAGCCGGCCGCCGAGATCCCGAACCTCGTCGACGACGACTGCGACGGCCTCACCGACGAGGACGCCTGCTTCTGCGGCGACGCGTATTGCGACGCCGGCTGCGGCGAGACGCTCGCGAGCTGCCCCTGCGACTGCGCGTCCGATGGCGATGGCGTCTGCTCGCCATGCGGCGAGAACCCGGCCGAGAACAAGGAGGACTGCTGTCGCACCAAGGACGGCACGACCGGCTGCGGCGACGGCGTGTGCCTCGGCTTCGGCTGCGGCGAGAACCCGACCACGTGCGCGAGCGACTGCGGCGCCGGATGCGGCAACCAGCTCTGCGAGCCCGGCGAGAACCCCTCGACCTGCGCGGCAGACTGCCTGCACCAGGTCTGCGGCAACCACGTCTGCGAGCCCACCGATGGCGGCCCCGCGGCCTGTCCGGGCGACTGCCTGCCGACCTGCGGCGACTGCGCCTGCGATCCGCTCCGCGACGAATCGGTCCACAACTGCCCGATCGATTGTGGCTATTGCGGTGACGGCGTGTGCTCGGCGTGTACGTTGCTGAACGAGACGCGACGGACCTGCGCGCGCGATTGTTGCGTGGCCTCAGCCGAGGTCTGCAACGCGATCGACGACGACTGCGACGGCCAAATCGACGAAGAGGGCGCGGGCCTCTGCGTGTCGTTCTACGCCGACGCCGATCACGATGGCCTGGGCGATCCGGCGACCGGACGCTGCCTGTGCGGGCCGACCGACACGCTTGTGACCCGCATCGCAGGCGACTGCGACGACCACTCGCAGGCGATCGGCGCGGGCCCACCCGAGAGCTGTAACGCCTTCGACGACGACTGCGACGGCGCGACCGACGAGGACTTCGGACTCGGCGCGCCGTGCACGGCTCCGGGCGGCGCATGCTGGGACGGCGCGATCGCGTGCGACGGACCCGATCGCACGACCTGCGCCGACAGCACCCCCCGCGCGGCCGGCAGCCTCTGCCGTGCGCTCGCCTGCGTGGACGGGCTCGTGCGTCCAACCGCGACCTGCGACGACGCGGGCGGCTGCGTGACCCTGCCGTGGGTCGCCTGTGGCGGCTACGCATGCGAGGCCAGCGGGCGCTGCCTCGCAACGTGCGCGACCAACGCCGAGTGCCGGAGCGGCTTCGCATGCGGCATCGAGCACACCTGCGAGCAGGTCGCGCCCGACTGTACGACCGACGCCAGCTGCATCGATGAGGACTGGCAAACCACCGATCTGTGTATCGCGGTCTGCGCGCACCCGCCGCGCGACGACGCCACACCCCCCGCCACGCCCGATGCCGACCAGGACGGCGACGGGGTCGCGAACGCGCTCGATCTGTGCCCCGAGACGGCCGATCCGGCGCAGCGCGACAGCGACCGCGACGGGATCGGCGATGCCTGCGATCGCTGCGAGGGTCCCGGGGTCGACGAGACCTGCAACGGCCTCGACGACGACTGCGACGGCGGCACCGACGAGGGCTTCTCGGTCGGGCTCTCGTGCGTCGATCCAGGCGATCCGTGTCGCGTCGGAAAGCTCCGCTGCGGCGCCGACGAAAAACCCGCCTGCGTCGCCGATCACGCGGCGCCGATCGGCTTCATGTGCGGCGCCGCGGGCTGCGAGGGCAGCGGCCTCCGCCTCGCTGGGACGTGCGACGCCGACGGCGGTTGCCAAACGGGCGCGCTCGTCGCGTGCAACGGCTACCGCTGCGCCGAGCGCCTGGACTCGCCCGACAACTGCATGACGAGCTGCGCCGACGACAGCCACTGCACGACCGACTACACCTGCGTCGCGACGCCGAACGGCGGCCGCTGCGCCCCGAAGAAATCGAACGGCGAGGCCTGCGGGAACGACACCGAGTGCTGGCACGGGCACTGTGTCGATGGCGTCTGCTGCGAGTCCGCGTGTACCGAGACGTGTTTCACCTGCGCGGGCCCTGGCACCGCGGGGAGTTGCTTGCCTGCGCCCGCGGCGACCGATCCCGGCGGCGACTGCGGCCCCTGCGCGTTGTGCGATGTGCTCGGGAGCTGCGCGCCCGTCGAGGCCACGACCGATCCGAAGGACGCCTGCCCGTCCCAAAGCGGCTGCGGCACGACGGGGACCTGCGACGGCCTCGGGGCGTGCGCACTCGGCGCGGCCCACACCCCGTGCGGCCAAGCGGAGTGCATCGACGGCCGCCTCACGACCGCCGGCACCTGCGACGGCGAAGGCGGCTGCCTCGGCGTGACGACCGAGCCCTGCAAGGGCAACTTCGCGTGCGGCCCTGGGGCGCTCTACTGCTTGGGCACCTGCTCGAACGATCGCCAGTGCGCCGCCGGCTACTTTTGCAACGCGGTGCAAGGAACGTGTCTGCCGCTTCGCACGAAAGGCCTCGGCTGCTCGGCGGCTAACGAGTGCGAGAGCGGACAGTGCGTGGACGGCGTCTGCTGCGCCACCGCCTGCGCCGGAAACTGCCTGACCTGCGCCAAGCCCGGGGCCGCCGGGACGTGCCTGGCGGTCGCGGCCGACACCGATCCGAAGAGGGACTGCGGCCTCTGCGATGTGTGCGACGGCGAGGGCGGCTGTCGGCCGGTCCCCGTCGGCAAGGACCCGGCCAACGACTGCGCCGAGGTCCCCGGCGGCTGCACCCAGACCGGCAGCTGCGACGGTGCCGGCGCGTGCGCCCTGCGCGCCTCGACGTTCGCGTGCTCGCAGGCCCGCTGCGTGGGCTCGGCCTACGTGACGGCGCAGACCTGCGACGGCCGCGGGGCGTGCCCGACGTCCACGCTCACCGCGTGTAGCGCCTACCGCTGCGACGACGCCGGCGTCGCCTGTCGCGCGGCGTGCAGCGCCGACGCCCACTGCCAGAGCGGCTATTATTGCACGAGCGTGCAAGCAAACGGGCTCGCAGCCGCGACCCCTGGCGAGTGCAGGCTGCGCGAGGCGCGAGGCGCGGTGTGCGTGCGCAACTTCGCGTGCGACTCGGGGAGCTGCGCCGACGGCCGCTGCTGCAATAGCGGGTGCGGGGACCTATGCCAGTCGTGCGCGCTCGAGGGCAAGCTCGGAATCTGCTCGACGCTCGACGGCATCACCGATGGCGCCTGCAGCGGGTCCTTCATCTGCGCGGCCGGGACCTGCGCCGCGGTCGCGGGGCTCGACTGCCAGGTGCCCGAAGAATGCGCGGCGGGGTTCTGCGAGAATGGCACGTGCTGCGAAACCAGCTGCGTGGGGGCGTGTCGCAGCTGCGCCGATGGCACCTGCGCGGACGTCCGCGCGGCGCAGAATCTCGGGCGCTGCGACGGTGCCAACTGGTGCGATGCGGGCGGCGCGTGCACGCCGATCGCGGGCGCTGCATGCGACCCCTTGCTCGGCTGCCCCCAAGGTTGGGCGTGCATCGACAATACATGCGCGGCGCCGCGCGCGCTGGGTGCCGCCTGCGGCGCGGACGGCGACTGCGCCTCGGGCGCGTGCGCGGACGGAGTCTGTTGCGACAGCGCGTGCGAGGGGACGTGCCTCGCCTGCGGGCCGGACGGGCGCTGCGCGACGGCCGCGATCGG
>SXIE01000491.1 GCA_005772945.1 Pseudomonadota bacterium | reverse complement strand
TGCCCGCGACGCGCGCGATCCCCGCGGCGCCCCACCCAAGCGTACGGATCGCGCGGCCAAGCCGCCGGTCTCGGACGAGAAGAACGAGCTCAAGGGACAGGCGCAGAAGCTGGCGAAAGAAAAGGGAATCCCACTCGTTCACGCCTACCGCATCCTCAAGTCGCAGACCTCGCTCAACGACGTCTTGAAGGGCCTCATGCGCAAAGAGCGCTTCGAGTCCCTCGTCACCCGCGAAGGCATCGATCGCGAGCTTGCCGGACAGGTCGCCTCGGGGCACCTCTCGAAGCAACGCGCCACGCTGCTCACGCGCATGCGCACGCTGCGCAAACAGAAGCTTCACATCGACGGCATCAAAGCCGCCGAGGTCGACAAGCGCCGCGTCGCCGTCGACATCTTCGGCAAGGGCTGGCTGCTCGGCCGCGTTCGCACCGCGCGCCCCTACGACTTCGACTTCCTGCCCGACGGCGCCGACAAACCCGACCGCTATTTCAAGCACGACGCCAAGGCGATCTGCGTCGCCGAGGACTTCGACGCCGCCCACCGCGCGACCTCGATCGACGAAGCGGTGCGCGCCGAAGGTCTCGCGGCCACCGAGGACCGCGGCGCCCGCATCCGTCCCGAAGACGACATCATGCTGCGCTTCATCGATGACCAGCGCATCGTGCGCTTCACCATGCGCGACGGCGAGCAGCTGCTCGGGCGGCTACGTTCGTTCGGCCGTTGGGACGCCGAGCTCGTCCTCGACGGCGGCGAGATCGTCACGGTCTTCTTCCACGCGCTGCATCAGTCCTCGGGCCAGCTCGGCCACGGCGCCTGAGCTCGCGCCCGATCCCATGCGCATCATCGCCGGTCGCTTTCGAGGTCGCGTCCTCGCTGCCCCCCGCGGTCTCGAGACGCGACCGACGGCGGCGCGCGCCCGCACGGCACTCTTCGACGCGCTCGGCCCGCGCGTCACCGGCGCGCGCGTCGCCGATCTCTTTGCCGGCACCGGCGCACTCGGGCTCGAAGCGCTCTCGCGCGGCGCCGCGCACGTCGACTTCTACGAGTCGGCCCGGGCCCCCCGCGACGCGCTGATCCAGAACATCCGCACGCTCGACGTGCAAGCCCAGACACGCATCCACGCGGGCCCGCTCCCCGGCAGCATCACCGCCGGTGGCCCTCCCTTCGATCTCATCCTCATGGATCCCCCCTGGCGCAAGGGGCTCGAGCTCCCGCTCGCCGAGCGCCTCCGCCGCACCGGCCGCACCGCCGCCACCACCATCCTTGTGGTCGAGAGCCCGCGCGACGAACCGCTCGACGAGCCCGCCTGGACGCGCGCCGGCTGGTCGCTCATCGACACGCGCCGCTATGGCGACACCGAGATGCGCTGGTGGACGCCGCTCGCCCCGCCCGCCACCTCCTCCTCCCAGGACCCCGCATGACGCCACGCCTCGCCATCTGCCCAGGCTCCTTCGATCCGCTCACGAACGGTCACGTCGCGATCATCGCGCGCGGCCTTCGTCTCTTCGATCGGGTCCTCGTGGCCGTCACGATCAACATCCGCAAGCAGCCACTCTTCTCGGTCGAGGAGCGCAAGGCGATGGTCCGCGCATCGTTCCCAGACGAGCCGCGCATCGAGATCGATGCCCTCGAAGGACTCCTCGCCTCCTGGGCGCGCGATCGCGGCGCGTGCGCTATTCTCCGCGGCCTCAGGGCCCCGAGCGACTTCGAATACGAGCTCCAGATGGCGCAAATGAATCGCCACCTCACGCCCGATCTCGACACCGTCTTCCTCCCCTCCGAGGCCGCCGGCTCCTACGTTTCCTCCTCCCTCGTGAAAGAGGTCGCGAAGCTCGGAGGCGACATCAGCGACCTCGTGCCGGCACACGTCGCCCTTGCGCTTTCCAACAAGAAGGCCCACCCATGAAGCTCGCGGCTCGCGCCGCGAACCTCGCCGCCTCGGAGACCATGGCCGTCTCGGCACGCGCCGCCGCGATGCGCGCACGCGGCATCGACGTCATCAGCTTCGCTGCCGGCGAGCCCGATGCGCCACCGCCTCCCGAGGCAATCGCCGCCCTCACGGACTCGCTCGCCCGTGGCGAGACGCGCTACCCGTCGGTGCTCGGACTCCCCGAGCTCCGCCATGCGATCGCCCAGCGCTTTGCCCGCCGCACCCTCGTTCCCTTCGAGGCCGACGAAGTCGTCGTCACAACCGGCGCGAAGTTCGCGCTGTGGGCCACGTTCCAAGCCCTCGTCGGACCGGGCGACGAGGTCGTCGTGCCGACCCCCGCGTGGGTCAGCTACCCAGCCCAGATTGCACTCGCGGGCGGCCGCGCGGTCTCTGTCGCGCGGCGCTTCGAGGACGCCTTTCGGCTGGACCCCGACGCCATCGCAAGCGCCATCACGCCGCGCACCGTCGGCCTAGTCCTCAACAGCCCCCACAATCCGACCGGCCTCATCGACCCACCGGAGGTCCTCGCGGCCCTCGCCGAGCTCGCCATCCGCCATGATCTCTGGATCGTCACCGACGAGATCTACGCCGACCTCTACCTCGATGGCCGCCCCGCTCCGTCCATCTTGAGCGGCCGCGACGATCTCAAGTCGCGTGTTATCGTCCTCGATGGCGTGTCGAAATCGTACGCCCTGACCGGCTTCCGCGTCGGCTTTCTCACCGCACCCGCGCCCTGTCGCGAGGCTGTCGGCAAGCTCCTCAGCCAGACGACTTCCGGCGTTTCGACCTTCGTCCAACGGGCCGCGCTCGCCGCCATCAACGTCGGCGACGCCTACGTCGCCAACGCCCGCAGCACCTACGCCCGGCGCCGCAACCTCGTCGTCGCCGGACTCGACCGCGCGGGTTGGCCGGCGCACCGCCCCGAAGGCGCTTTCTACGCACTTGCCGACGTCCGCGCGCTCCAGCTTCCCGACGCGACGATCGCCGCCATGCTTCTCGATGACACGCATGTGGCCGTCGTCCCAGGTTCGGCCTTCGGCGCTCCCGGTTTCGTACGCCTCAGTTTCGCCTGCAGCGACGACCGCCTCGCCGACGGTCTCGAACGGCTCGCAAACTGGCGCCTTCAACCAACATGAATCGCCAGCCGGCGGACGCAACCGGGGCCCGCCGGCCGACGTTCGACCATCACCGTCGGCGGCGGCCCTGTCGCGCGGGCTCACGACGCTGAGCGACAACCGCAAGTCCGTAGCGCCGCCCGATCCGTCGCACGGCCGCGTCGACACGAGCCTTCAGCGCCCTCAGCGGAAGGTCCAGCCGCCGCGCCAACGTCCCCCAGGACTCGCCGGACGCCATCCGCGCGAGCCAAACCGTGTAGGTCTGTTCGCCGAGCACCTCCACGAGCTCGTCCCGCAGGACTCCGATCTCGCTGTCCGCGCGACTCTCGCACCGTTCGATGGCATCGTCGTCCTGTTGGACGAAGCGCTGCCACCGAAGCTCGCGCGCCACGAGGTCGCGGATCTCGCTCTTCACGTACAACCAGGCGTACGGCGCGAAGCGGCCGCGCTCCGCATCGTAGTTACGAAGCGCCTTCACGAGCGCGAAGTCGATCGCGCTCACAAACTCGTGCTCGCCGAGAAAGCGCCGGTACCGCGCGAAGACCGCGCGCGCCTGCCTATGAATCTCCAGACGGATGACGGGGAAGCAAACGACCTTCGACAACATCGCGACTCCTGGTTACGGCCACATGCCGTAGCCCGCCATTGCAATCCCCGTGCCCGTCGCCACGCGCACCCGCGACGCGAAGCGAGCGTCACCAACGCGGCCAGGAACCGCGGTCGGCGCGCTCCCTTCGAAGCCGAACCAGGCGTTGACGCCACCTGGGTCGACGCGCCAGGCCCCACCACCCGGCACGTGAAACATCGGCGCCGTCGCACGACACGCACCAAGCCCGCCTCCAAAGCCGAGGCGACGCAAACCCCGAGAGTCCCCACCGACCCTCGAGCCGCCTCGGCACGATCAGTCGGGAACCACGTGCTCGCCCGCAATCCGGGCGAGCCCGAAGCACTCGCCTCCGAGCCCCACCACCGAAGATTTCACCCCCATCGACCACCGACTCAGGGCGGCCGCCTCGCTCGCACGGGCCCCGGCGGCCACGTATCCAGCTGTGCCCAAGCCCGCTGGTCAATGCTCGGTTCAGCGGTCGGGCGCCAGCCCGCCGACAAGCGCGGAGTGCTTCGAGCCCATGCCGGCCACAAGAAAATACCCGCCTTCTTGCGAAGGCGGGTTTGAAGAGGATTCCGGCAGCGACCTACTCTCCCACAGAAGAACTCCTGCAGTACCATTGGCGCTAGAAGGCTTAACTTCCGAGTTCGGGATGGGATCGGGTGGGACCCTTCTGCTATAGCTACCGGAAACTGGTCGGCAGTCGAGCTCTCTGCAGAGCTGGACCACCATGTGCGGTGGTTTATTGGAAGGACGCGAAGTCTCCTGAGAGCAGCCTCGCGCGGGTCAGCCATGCTGACGAAGCGAAGTCTGGTCTTGGAATGCAGAGAAGCAAAAGAAGAAAAGAGGTCAAGCCACACGGCCGATTAGTACTGGTAAGCTCAACGCCTTTTCCGACGCTTACACGTCCAGCCTATCAATCTCGTGGTCTACGAGTGGTCTTGATATCGCGCGGGTTGCGGCCCTGCTCAACCTCAC
>SXIE01000052.1 GCA_005772945.1 Pseudomonadota bacterium | reverse complement strand
GCGCTGCGCCTCATCCCGGCCCGCCACCGCCACCGGCGCCGCGCGCCACCACGGGTGCGCAGCGCACGGCGCGCCACGCTCGCCGGCCCCGCATTCGTGGCGACGCGCCCGCTACGTTCGGCGTTGCCTCGCGCGCCGCGGACGTGTCATAGCCGACGCGGCTCACCACGGAGGCCGCCATGCGCGCGCTCGTCACTGGCTTCGGACTCATCATGCTCGCCGTCGGCCTCGCCCCCGGCTGCTCCGACGCGGGACACGCCGTCGTCGATGCCGCCGGCACGTCCGACGCGGCGCTCCCGGACGCGGCGCCGCTCGGCGACCTGCCCTCGGAGATTGGGACCGAGGCCGTCGCCGCGACCGAAACCGCGGGGGGCGAGGCGCAGGCCGACGGGGACACCACCGCCGAGCCGGAGACGGCACCGGTCTACGCGCCCGATCTCCAAGTCGATCCAGCCACTTACACGTTCAGCTACCTGTCGCCGCTCCCGAACCCGATCACCCGCCAGGTCATCCTCCTCAACGCCGGCAACGCCCCGCTCGACATCACGCAGATCGACTGGGCCCCCGGCGGCTCCCCCGACTTCGACATCATCTTGATCCCGGCGCTGCCCAAGACCCTCGCCCCGGGCAAGCAGACCTTCCTCAACGTGCGCTTCCGCGAGCTCGCGGGCGGCACCAGCACGCTGCGCATCACCTCCACCGATCCCGACATGCCGGTCACGACCGTCGCCTTCGCGAGCCACTCGAAGTCCTCGACGGCCCACCCCGAGCCGTGCGTCGCGCTCACCCCCACCCGCCTCGACTTCGGCGTCGTCCAGCGCGGCAACACCAAGACGATGTCGGCCACGCTCACGAACTGCGGCACCACCTCGCCGCTCAAGCTGTCGGCGATCACGCGCTCGTCGTTCTTCTTTCTGCCGCTGCCCGCGTCCTTTCAAATGGCCCTTCCCCCGCAACTCCCGCTGACGCTGGCCCCCGGCGCCTCGCTGCCGGTCGACGTCACCTACGCGCCGCTCATCGCCGGGCTCGAGGGCGGCAGCTTCGTCTTCACGACCGACGACCCGAACCAACCCAACGCCCAGCTCGACGTCTCCGGAATCAGCAAGGAGCCGCCGCTGAGCGAGCTCGGCCTCCACATCAAGATCGCCTGGGACACGACCGACACCGACGAGGACAGCCACCTCATCGCCCCGGGCGGCACGTTCTTCGATTGCACGAGCGACTGCTTCTTCGGCAACCCGTCACCCGATTGGGGGGTCCTCGGCGACTGGCGCGACGACCCGTTCCTCGACGTCGACGATGTCGATGGCCGCGGCCCCGAGAACATCAACATCTCCGAGCCGATCGCGGGCACCTACCAATTCAAGGTCCACTACTACGCGGACTCCCACGAGGGCTTCCCGCAGGCGAGCAAAACCACTGTCGAGGTCTGGAGTTACGGGGCGTTGGTCGCCAGCTTCGGTCCAACCTCGACGGCCGGCACGAACTGGACCTGGGACGTCTTCACGATCGACTGGCCGAGCGCCAGCGTGACGACGCTGGGGCAGCTCTGGCAGGTCCCGTCCGGGACCGTGACGTCGTGCGGTTTTCACCTGCCCTGAACGCCGCAGCGTCCCGGCGCGGGGGCGAATCGCGACGAACGTCCTGGCGACATCGGGCCAAATGAACTAGGACGCTCGCACTCACCAATCGCGGCGAGTCGCTGAAAACGAGGCAGGGTGTCGGTCCGTCTGTTTGTGGGCAATCTCTCGTACGATGTATCGGAAGCGGACTTGCGCGGGCTCTTCGCGGAGGTCGGCTCCGTCACCCAGGTGCGCATTCCGCTCGATCGCGAGACGGGCCGACCGCGCGGCTTCGCGTTCGTGGACATGGCCGAAAAGGCCGAGGCGGACGAAGCCATCCGGCGCCTCCACCAGCAGGTGTTCCAGGGCCGCCAGCTCGCGATCAGCGAGGCGGTCGCGCGCGAGGACGCGGGGCGTGGCGCGCCGCGCCCGCCGATGAACCGCGGTCCTGCACCGCGCATGGGCGAGGGGGGCGGCGGCGGTGGTGGGCCAGCCCCGGCGGCACCCGCGCGCACGTTCGGACCCGATGCGCTGCCGCGCAACAAGCGCCGGCCCGAGGGGCGCGGCGGGGCGGAAAAGGGCGGCCCCAAGGGCCCCATCAAAGAGATCGCGAGCGGACGGTCGCACGCCGGTCTCGGCGACGACGATGCCGATGTCGATGACGTGCCGTTCTGGGCCGCCAACGACGGCAAGGACACCGAGGAAGAATGATCACCTCGCGGCTCGCACGAGCCGCGGTGAGGTGACCCGCGCTGGCCCTTCCAAGCGGCCCGCCTAACCAACGAAACAAAGGGGGCCGTCTTGGCGAAGAGCTCTGGCACGTCGATTCAGAAGCGTGAGAAGGAACGCGCGCGGCAGCAAAAGCAGCTGGACAAGAACCAGCGCAAGGCCGAGACCAAAGAGCGCAAGGGCAAGGGGCGCGACACGGTCGATGGCGAGGATCCCGATATCGCGGGGATCGTGCCGGGACCGCAGCCGCTCCCGCCCGGGTTCGATCTGCCCGAGGCCTGAGCCAGGGGCGACCGCGCGGGCCGGCGGATCGGCCGCTCGGGGTCAGGGCGCAGTCAGGGCGCCGCGACGATCCGGAACGAGTCGAGTGCTTTCTGGACGAGCTCGGGCTCGGGGGCGTTGGGGTCGTCCGGCCGCTCGCGAATGACCTGGATGTAATAGAGCCGGTCCTTCACGAGGTAGGCGCGCGCGCGCACGAGTGCGCCTCGGACCGTCGGATCGGTGACCGGCGCCTCGACCACCAGCTCGCGGCCGGGGTATGTGCCGAGCGTGACGTCCTTCTCGCTGCGGAGCGTGCCGCGCACGGCCGCCACGGACGAATCGCGCCCGCCGTCGAGGATCGCCTTCGTGTTCTCCGACGTCACGGTGCCTGCGGGCAGATCCGCGTACCCGACCATCACGACGAGGTTCGTCACCGGATCGGTCGCCTTGAGCGCGCGTAGCCCCGCGCCGCCCGCCTCGGCCGCACCCGCAGGCGCCTTCTCCGACGCGTCCGCGGGCGTTCCGGGAAAGAGCGCGGCGAAGCCACCCTCGGCCGAGACGAACTCCTTCCACGCGACCGGGGGCGGCGTCTTCTTCGCGGGCACCTCGAGGAGCGCGAACGACGCGAACAGCTTGGCGGCCTCGTCGGCGTAGGGCTCGCTGGCGAGCATCAGCACGCCGAGCTGGTAGAGACGTTCGTTGACCAAGAGGGTCCGCACGACGATGGCGACCTGGCCGGTGACGCCCTCCATGGTGCCGGTGACGGTCACCTCGGCGCCTTGGAAGACGCCGACTTCGAAGGGTTTTTCGCCGCCGACGGTCCCGTTGCGGACCTGCGCGACCCAGTTGTCCTTCGCGCTCGCGAGGAGCGCCTTCTGGGCACGCGGGTCGCGCAGCTTGTCGGCGCCCAGGGCCGGCACGTCGCCGAAGCTGACCATGTAGGCGCGGTTGCCGGACTCGACCATGAAGATGTGGTTTTCCATCATGCCGACGGCGGTCTGGGTCGGCGTGGTCGCCTCGGTCGGGCGCTGGGGCATGCGCACCGCGAAGTTGCCGGCGGCGGAGCGGACGTCGACCCAGGTGTCGGGCTCGGCGTGGTCGGGCGCGGACGTGGCGCTCGCGCCCGGATCGCCGGGGGGTCCGCCGTCGACCGGGGGTGCCTTGCCGCAGTGGGCGAGGGCGAGGGCGAGAAAGGCGAGCGAGGCGCGGAGCCAAGAGGGGGTTCGCATGCCGGCATCGAACGTCGAAGCACGGGCGCCCGTCAAGCGCCGCTGTGGGTGGTACGCGCGGCGGACGCCGATCGCCCGAGCGCGAGGCTTCGGGGTTGTCGTTCGTGCGCGTTCCGGGTATCGGTGTCGGCCATGGTCGGCCCGAAGAAGAACCTTGCCAAGAGATCCAGCGGCGGTGGCTCGCTCATCGGCATGCGCTCGCGCATCAAGCGCGTCGCCGGCAGCGCCAAGAAGAAGCCAGCCGCGGGTGTCGAAGGCAAGGCGCCGTTCACCTGGCAGCGCCTCGTCGTCATCTTGATCGCGGTCGCGGTCGGCGCGGCCATCGCGTTCGGAATGTCGAAACGCTGACGCGCGCGGCGGCGACGAGGGGCCGGAGGACCGCATTCCAAGCGCATGACAGGGTCATGTCCGCGGCGATGGGTCGCGCCCGAAATGCCGTGCACCCGGGTGGCCCCTTTGTTAGTTTGCGCCCACTTCGGAGGTGCGATGATGCGGTCCCATTTCGTTTTCTGGACAGCGGTGGTGATCACCGCGGTTGCCGGTGGAGCGGTCGCAGCTCCTCCCGAATTGCGCCCAGCAGGCTCGCTGGCACCGGCCCCAGAGGCCGTCGGCGCGAACCAGCTCCGAGGCCGTTTCGGCCCTGAGGTCCGCATCGCGTGGGACGATGCGTGGCAGGCACCGCGCCGCGTGAGCGGGCTGGCCGTTCCGACCCAGGGACGCGACGCCGGCGCGCGCGTGCTCGGATTCCTTGCAGCGACGCGCAAGGATTTCGCGGCTGGCGCGAGCGCGTGGCGCGTGACGCGCGTGCAGGCGCTCCCGGGCGGCGGGACGGTCGTACGGTGCGCGGTGCTCCTTGGCGAGCTCCCGGTCGAGGGCCGTGAGGTCGTCGTGCAGCTCGATGCGGCTCAGCGCGTCGTGCGCGTGACGCGCGACCCGGGGCCGACCCAGCGGCCCGCGACCGCGATGACGATCGACGCGGCACAGGCGAGCGCGATCGCGTTCGGGCGCTACGAGGTCGCGGCGGCCGGCAAGGCGACGGCGGTCGTGCTCGCGTCGACGCCGGGGACCGAGCGCATCGCGTGGCGCGTGCCCACGGCGCGCCTCCCGCTGAGCGGCCACTTCTTTGTGTGGATCGATGCCGAGACGGGCGCGACCTTGCGCACGGGGCCGGCCGGGTTCGACGAGGCGATGGGCGCGTTGACGTTGCGAACGACCGCACGCTCGGAGGGATCGCGATGAAGCGCATCGTTGGACAGACCCTGAAGACGGCTCTCGGAGTCGCGGCCTGCGTCGCTGCGAGCGCCTGCTCCGACGACGATCACGGCACGCACGGCGACGCGACCGACACGGCGACGACGGCCGAAGTCGTCGGGGACGAGGCGACCACCGCCGCCGAGACCACGGCCGCAGAAACGACCGAGGAGGTCGCGCCGCTCGGTCCGCTGGCGAACGTGTATCCGGTCGATCCGGTGTCGACGCCCGATCTGGTGGAGGTCGAGCTGAAGCACCTGACCTCGGCCGACGGCACGTTGGTCGGCGACTACGCGCGCGTCCGCAGCTGCACGGCGGATCTCGAGCGCGGCCAGAAGATCCCGTACGATTTCAACGGCTTCGAGATCAACATCACGGCGTGCGTGCCCGAGTCCAAGGCCATGCCGGGACCCGACGGCACCTACCGGCACATCCTCCCGCCGGCCTCGCCCGAGGCGAACGACGGGCGCTTCGCCGAGCTCATGATGTACCACCACATGCAGGTCATCCACGACTACTTCAAGGACGTGCACGGCCTGACCGATCGCGACGAGCCGCTCGACGCGATCACCAACGTGCAAGCCTACATCGAGCTCTGCTCGCAGTGGGCGACCATCCCGAACGCGGCGTTCATCCCGCACGAGGGCTTGGCGCAGCTGCCGATCCCCGTCGACCTCGGCGTCGCCGGCGACGCCATCGTCTTCTCGGGCACCGAGACGAAGGACTTCAGCTTCGACGGCAGCGTCATCTACCACGAGTACACGCACGCGATCCTCGGCGCGACGCGGCTCAGCGGCGCGTTCGCCGATGCGCAGGGCCTCAACAACCTGCCCGGCGCGCTCAACGAGGCCTACGCGGACTACTTCGCGAGCACGACGACCGGCGACAGCCTGGTCGGCAGCTACGCGCTCAACGACTTCGGCAGCATGAAGGTCTGCGGCTTCGACTTGGGCGGCGGCGGCGCCAACCAGGGACGCGACATCGCGGATATGTTCACGTGCCCCGATGATCTCACGGCGGAGGTGCACGCCGACTCGTCGATCTTCTCGAGCGCGCTCTGGCAGATCCGCGGCGACCTCGGCAAGGTCGACGCCGACAAGATCGTCCTTCTCGGCGTGCTCACGCTGACCAACGCCAGCGACTTCCAAGCGGCGGCCGATGCGACCATCGACGCGGCCAAGGAACACTACGGCGCCGAGGCCGAGACCAAGGTGCGGGCGGCCTTCGAGGCTCGGGGAATCCTCGGATGCAAGCGGGTCCTCCCTATCGCCAAGGTCGGCGCGCGCGGGCTGCCCGTCACCCTCGAAGGGGTAGAGGCCCTGAACCCGAACCCCTACCCTGCCTACGCGCCGGGCTACGTGCAGTACAGCGTGGTCGTTCCCGAAGGCACCACGAAGGTGACGCTCACGCTCGATGTGCAGGCGGCGGGCGGGATCCCGGGCTTCGGCGGCGGCGGCGGCGAGGCCAAGCTTGAGCTCGCCATGAAGGCCGGCAGCGCGCCCGTCAGCTACTTCTACAGCCTCGCCGGCAAGGCCACCAACGACAGCGCCTTCACGCTCGCGGTGACGAGCGGCAAGGCGACCTGGGCCGACGCGACGGTCGCTCCCGGCACGTGGACATTTGCAGTTCACAACAAGGGTGGCGGCGCGAGCTTGGCGAAGATCACGGCGGCCTTCGAATAGGTTATTGGGGGTAGAGTCGCGGGCAAGCGCGTCGCGCTCTTCGCGAGCGACTTAGATTCGCTCGAGCACCGCCGCGGCCCCGAGGCCGCCGGCCGCGCAGATCCCGAGCACCGCCGTCTCTTTGCCGCTCAGCGCCAGCTCATTCGCCATGGTCGTGACCATGCGCGCGCCGGTCGCCCCGAAGGGATGCCCGAGCGCGACCGAGCCGCCGTGGACATTCAGGCGCGGCGGATCGATCTCACCGACCGCCTGCGCCTGACCGAGCCGCGCCTCGGCGAAGGCCACCGATCCGAGCATCTTCACGACCGCCAGGACCTGCGCGGCAAACGCCTCGTGCAGATCGACGAAGTCGATATCGGCCAGCGCGAGTTTCGCGCGCGAGAGCGCCTTCGGGATCGCCAGGGCCGGCCCCATCAAGAGCTGATCGGCCGGATCGACCGCGCTGTAGGCCCACGATCTGAACGCCGCCAGCGGCGCATATCCTAGCGCCTTGGCGGCCTCGGCCTCCATGAGAAGAACGGCCGCCCCGCCGTCCGTCAGCGGGCTCGAGTTCCCCGCCGTCAGCGTGCCGTCCTTCGCGAACACCGGCCGCAACTTCGCGAGCTGCTCGGTCGTCGTCGTCGCCCGCACCAGCCCGTCCGCATACACGACCCGCCCGCCGCCCACCTCGACCGGCGCCACCTCGCGCGCAAAGCGCCCGCTCGCGATCGCAGCCGCCGCCCGGTGGTGCGACGCGACCGCGAACGCGTCCTGCTCGGCGCGCGTCACGCCGTTGCGGCGCGCCATCTCCTCGGCCGCCTCGCCCATCACCTGCCCCGTCGTGCGCTCGGCAATCTGGGGCCGCTTGGGCAGGATGTCCGTGAACGGCGCCAGCTGCGCCGCGACGCCGAGCCAATCCCCGATCGACGCGCCGCCCCGCAACGCGACCGGCGCCACCGCGTGGATCACCTTCTGCGGCAACTTCACCTCGGCGTTCGACGTCGAGTCGGAGCCGCCCGCGATTATCACGTCGGCGTCCCCGCGCTCGATCGCCGCCACCGCGGTCGTAATCGCCTGCAGCCCCGACGCACACGCGCGCGTCACGGTCATGCCCTCGACCGCATGCCACCCCAGATCGAGCGCGATCTCGCGACCGACGTTCGGCGCCGTCGACGGCAGGATCACCCCGCCCCAGACGATCCCCTCGACCGCCCGCGGCGCGAGCCCCGTCCGCTGCATGAGCGCCTTGACCGCCGCGCCTCCGAGCGCAATGGCATCCAGCCGCAAGAAATCCCCGAACGCTCGCACGAACGGCGTCCGTACGCCCGCCACGATCACTGCACGCCGCGCCATGTTGCCTCCCCCTCTCGCCCCATCCGAGTCGCTCGCCTCACGCACCCAGGTAATTGCCGCCGCAGAGCCGGAGCGTCTGCCCCGTCACCCCGAACGCCCCCGGCGACCCGAGGAACAGCGCCAGCTCCGCGATGTCCACCGGGAGCCCGCCCTGCCCGAGCGCCGCAAAGCGCCGCCCGACCTCGCGCATGACGACCGGCACCGCCTGCGTGAGCCGCGTCTCGACGAACCCCGGCGCGATCGCGTTGACGGTGATGCCTCTTTGCGAGAGCCGCGGCGCGAGCGCGGCGACGAACCCGATCAGCCCCGCCTTGCTCGCGGCGTAGTTGGTCTGCCCGAAGTTGCCGGCGATCCCCGCGATCGACGAGAGGCAGACGATCCGCGCGCCCGGCTTCAATCCTTTGTGTACCAACTGTTTCGTCGTCTCGACCACAGCCCCGAGGTTGATCCCCAACGCCTGATCCCAGTGCTCGCGCGCCATGCGGGCCAGCGTCTTGTCGCGCGTCACGCCCGCATTGTGCACCAGCACATCGAGCCCGCCGAGCGCCTCCGTGGCCGCCACCATCGCGGCCCCGGCCCCCTCGCTCGCCACGTCGAGGAGCAACGGCACGCCGCCGACCGCGCGCGCGACCTGCGAGAGCGGCCCTTCGTCGCCGGGGCGATCGACGCAGATCACCTTCGCCCCTTCGGCCGCGAAGCGCTCGGCGATCGCCTGCCCGATCCCCCGCGCCGCGCCCGTCACGAGCGCGACCTGTCCCTCGAGCGGCCGCGTGCGCGGCCATGCACCGGCGCCCGGCACCACCTCGACCTCGTCATTCACCCGCACCGTCTGCCCGGTCATCCACGCGGCCCGCGCCGAGAGGGCCCAGCGCAAGACCGGCCCCACGCGCGCCTCGGCGCCGTCCTCGACCACGATGCGCAGCGCCGTTCCCCCACGCCGCCCGAGCTCCTTGGCCACCGAGCGCACGAAGCCATCGATCGCCCGCCGCGCCGCCGCCGCCTCGGGCGCATCCTCGGGATCCTCCGGCCGCGCGAGCACCACGAAGCGCCCCGAGCGCGTCACCTTCCCGACCCACGCGTGCCCCACCTCATAGAGGATCGCCAGCCCCGCGACGGTCGTCACGCCGCTCGCATCGAGCACGATCGCGTCGACCTTCTGGTCGTCCCCGACCACACGCGCCGGCCGCCCCCACGCCTCGCCCGGCCCGCGAAACATGGGTTCCAGCCCATCGCCCGCCCGCAGCCACACGTCGGCTCCATCGCGCGCGAGCACCTCGGCGACCGCCGCGCCGAGCGCCCCCGACGGCGCCGCCGCCACGAGCACCTGACGGTCCGCCAGCTCGCGATCACCCCAGGCCCCCTTGCCGCGCAAGAGCGTCTCCGGCAACGGCAAGGGCAAGCCGAGCCGCTGAATGACACGCCGCGCCGTTCGATTCTGGCCGAGCTCGAGAAGAAAGTCGCTCATCGGAAACTCCCCGTCATGTAGGCCGCGCCGCCCGGTGCGTCGCCGACCGTCACCGTGTTCTCGATTCTTGGGCAGCCTGGCATCGCCGGGCCTTCTGCGAATTCTCCAGAAGGCCGGGCTTCGGCCCGGCTGCCCGGAGAATGGAATTCGCCGACGTACACGCCGACCGTCGCCGGCAAGACCAGCGGCCGCACGAACCGCACTTCGATCATCTGGAGGTGCCCCGTGTCGCCCGCCCACAGGACCCGATTCATGGCTTCGATGGCGCGCCCGAGGCTCGCGAAGCCATGCAGGATCGTGTTCCGAAAGCCGGCCGCCTTCGCCGCCGGCGGGATCCAATGGATCGGATTGAAGTCCCCGGTCAGGAGCGCGAAGTCGAGCCCCGCACGCGCCCCGAGCCGGAAGCGCGCGATCTCGCGGGCCCCAACCGGCACCGTCGGCTTCTGCTCCTTGCCCGGTTTGCCCGCGTCCTTGCCGCCCTTGTGGTTGTCGCCCGAGCCCTTCAGCCGACAGAGCGCCTGCATATCCACCACGAGCGCCTCCGGTGCGCTCGCCGTGCCCGTCACCAGCCGCGTATGCAGCACCGCGCGCCGCCCGTCGTCGTCGATCGCGGTCAGCTGCGCCGTGAGCACGAGCGGCTCACCCGCGGGGATCGGGCGCCGGATCTCCATGCGACAGCCCGCATTCAGCATGTCCGCCATGGGATACGGCACGCCCCGCATGACCGCCGCCGCCTGCGAGAACGCCCACTGCGGAAAGAGGTGCGCCGGCACCGTCCCGCGATACCCCGCGGGATCGCCGCCGACATGGCGCACGTACGCTTTCACGAGCGCGTCGGCGCGCGGCGGCAGCGTCGTGCGCACCAGCGGACCAGGCAGGACCGGCGCCACGCCCGAGCCAGCATGCCGCGTCAGTTTTTGCTTGAGGACCCCACCAGCGGCGGCCCCCAGGGTCGCGATCATCGGCCACTGATAGCGAACGAACCCGAGACTCACCATGGTGCCCTCCTCCCGACGGCGTGCTGCGTGCGCCGACCATAGCGCTCGCGGCTCGCGGCGCAAGCACATCCACTCGCCGCCGCCGTTTACCGACACGTGACAACTCCGCGCGAATCGACCCGCGCTCGCGGCGTCGCCAGCGGGTCGCGTTTCCCCCGCACCGGAGGCTTTTTCATGCACCACCGTCTCGCCCTCGCCCTCACCTGTCTCGCCGTCGCCGGCTGCGACGGAACCCTCCCCGCCGGCAGCCACTCGGCCCGCCCGGTCCCCGGATCGCAAACGGCCTCGCAGCGCCCCAAGCGCCCCGTGCTCGACGCCAGCGCGTTCCACTACGGGTTCGATGCGTGCGACCCCAACGCCTACACGTGCATGGACAGCCAGACCCTCGAATACTGCTCGCCGAGCGGCCTCGTCGCCGCCGACTGCGCCGCCATCTGCGGAAGCGCCGGCTACGCGATCAGCGACGGCTGTGGCTACGACGCGGGGCTCGGCGGCGACGCCTGTTTCTGTGACGACGCCCCGGCGGGCCCCGCGGCGCCGAGCGGCCTCGAGCTCGGCTGGTCCTGCGTGGGCGACGACCTCGCGTACAACGACGGGGCCTTCGTCGAGACCTGGAGCTGCGACGGCGTGTGCCGCGACGCCGGCTTCGAGTACGCCTCGGGCTGCGACTGGGACTTCTCGAGCGACGACGACGCCTGCATGTGCAACGACGCGCCGACGAGCGGCCCCGGCCCCGGCTATAGCGGATGCGCGCCGGGCGACCAGGTCTGCGGCGACGGAACGTGCGTCAGCGCCGCCTACATCTGCGACGGCTATGACGACTGCGCGTCGGGCGCCGACGAGTTCGGCTGCGCCGAGTGCAACTTCGACGGCGGGCAGTGCAACGGCTCGGTCGCGCTCGACATGTGCGACCCCAACGGCCAGATCGCGACCTACGACTGCGACGCCTTCTGCCGTGACAGCGGCTTCGACTACTCCGAGGGTTGCGCTTACGACGCCGGCGGCCGCAGCGACGCCTGCTTCTGCGCGTATGCCCCGACCTGCGCGCCGGGCGAGCTGACGTGCGGCGATGGCAGCTGCGTCCCGAACCAGTACGTCTGCGACGGCTACGTCGACTGCGCCGGCGGCGACGACGAATACAGCTGCGCTCCGCAGTGCAACCCGGGCGAGGTGATCTGCACGAGCGACTTCACGATCGAGACCTGCAGCGCACAGGGATTTCCGACCGAATGGGACTGCGACGCGGTCTGCCAGGACGCGGGCTACGCGGCGGCCGAGAGCTGCAGCGCCGATCCGTACTCGTCGGGCGACGCGTGCAACTGCATCGATTGATCATCGATCCCTCCGACCCTCCGGCTCATCCCCCCGAACTCAGGAGACTTCCATGCGCTTCGTCTCGCTCTCGCTCCTCGCCGGTCTCATCTCGCTCGGGTTCGCGGCGCCCGCGTCGGCCCACCCCAACGACTACCCGCCGGTCGCGGCCTACGTGCCGGTGAGTTCGGCGGTGTTCGTGGAGTGGGGCGGAAGCTGGTATCCGGCGCGGGTTCTGTCGTCGCAGGCCGGCAGCTACCTCATCCACTATGAAGGATGGTCGTCGATGTGGGACGAGTGGGTCGCGCCGGCGCGCGTGCGCCCGCAGCGTCCGCCGCCGGTCGTGCATGTGCCTCACCGACGGGTGTGGGTGATGCGCCATGGCGGCTGGTACGCGGGGCGGGTCCTGGGCGGCGAGCGCGGTCGCTATCGCGTTGAGTACGAGGACCGCGGGCGTCGCTACGACGAATGGCTCGACACGGACCGGCTCAGCTGGAACGAGCGGCACGACGACCACCGCAGCTGGGGAGTCCGGCCGGATCCACGCGACGACCACCACGGGAACCGACCGTCGCAACCGAGCCAGCCGTCGCAGCCCTCGCAACCGAGCCAGCCGTGGCATCCGAGCCGGCCGAGTCAGCCCGCGCAGCCGAGCCACCCAAGTCAGCCCACGCAGCCGAGCCAGCCCACACAGCCGAGCCAGCCGAGTCAGCCCGCGCAACCGAGTCAGCCCGCGCAACCGAGCCAGCCCGCGCAACCGAGCCAGCCCGCACAACCGGGTCCGCGCCCGGGCGGCGGCCACGCCACGCCGCCCAACAACCCGGGGTCCCAGCCTGGCCAGGGCGGCCATGCGACGCAGCCCCGTAGCCCTTCGCAACCGACGCAGCCGACGCAACCGACGCAACCAGGCCAGCCGAGCCAACCGGGCGGCGGCCACGCTACGCCCGCGAAACCGCGCCCCGGCGGCAGCCAAGGCGCTCGCCCGGCGCAACCCAGCGGGGGTACCCCGGCTCCTCACGGAACCCGTCCGAACTGATCGACAGGCCCCCGCGACGCGGGTGCGTATCCCCGGGTCAGGGACCCGCGAGGCCGGAGCTGCTCCGGCCTTTTCTTTTGGAGCGCGCTCCTCATGACGCGCGGAGAGCACCGAGAGGAGCAGCTCCAAATCTCCGTGCCCTCCGCGTCTCCGTGGTTCAAGCTCCTGTCGTTCGTCCCTCGCATCACGCCCCGCGGAGCCCTCCACGATGCTGATCTCGGTCCTCCTCGCGACCGCCGAGCTGGTCGCCCACACGGCGCCCGCCGCTCCCGCGCCCAAGGGCCACTGGTCCGATCCGATCACGTTCACGGGGACCATCGACGCGCACGACGCGACCGGCAGCATGCGGGTCTACCTTCCGGCGGGCTATGACCACACCGGCGCCGACGCCGGGAAGCGCTACCCGCTCGCCATCGCGCTGCATGGTTGGGCGCACTCGCCGGAGCTCTTCCGGAAGAAGGGCACCCTCGGCCAATGGGCCGACCGCTACGGCATCGTCCTGGCGGTGCCCGCGATGGGCAAGAGCGTCTACGAGACCGCCTTCTACCCGGAGAGCAAGGGCGACTGGACGATCGCAACGGGCGCAACGGGCGCAACGGTAACTACATTCCTAAGTTTACTTCTTCATCTGCAATAGGGAATAGTGCGATATATGATAATGGCGGTAATATTGGTATTGGTACTGTAACAGCCGCTACAAAACTTGATTTGGGTTCAAATTAT
>SXIE01000490.1 GCA_005772945.1 Pseudomonadota bacterium | reverse complement strand
GGCATGTCGCGGAGGGTCAACGCGACGACCCCGCCGACCGCCGCGAATGGCACACCGACGAACACGCGCAAGACGTCGCGCGTGCGTCGATAGGCGAGGGCGAGGAGCCCCAGCACCAAGAGGAGCGCGACCGGGACGATGATCATCAGCCGCGCGCTCGCGCGCTGGAGGTGCTCGAACTGGCCGCCGAAGCTCACGAAATAGCCCTCGGGCAGCGGCACGCGCTCGCTGATCGCCGCCTCCGCCTCGGCCACGAAGCCGCCCAGATCGCGGTCGCGCACGTTCGCCGATACGACGACGCGCCGGCGGCTCCCCTCGCGTTGGATCGTCGCGGGGGCCTCGACGCGCGTGAGCGTCGCGACGGCGTCGAGCCGCACGCGCTCGCCGTTGCCGTTCGCCACGAGCACCCCTCCCAGGGCCGCGACGCTGCCCCGATAGCGCGCGTCGAGGACCAGCGCGATCGGCGTCCGGCGCTCGCCCTCGGGCATGACGCCGACCTGGATTCCGCCGAGCGCCTCGACCACCGCGAGCGCGTCCTTCACCTGGATCCCGTGCCGCCCGAGCTCGGTAGGCTTCACGCGGACCTCGATGACGGGCTGCCCGGTGAGCTGCTCGCGGCTCACATCGCTCGCGCCCGGGATGGTCTTCAGGACGGCCTCGATCGCGCGCGCCTTCTCCTCGAGCACCGCGAACTGGTCGCCGTAGAGCACCACGCCGAGATCGGCGCGGATCCCGGCCACCATCTCGTTGACGCGCATTTCGATCGGTTGGGTGAAGGCGCTGCGCATGCCCGGCAGAAATCGCAGGCGCTCGGTCATGTCCGCGACGAGTGCGTCCTGCGAGGCAAAGCCCCCGGGCCCCCCGGAGCCGTCGTCTTGCCAGTCGGCGCGCGGCCTGAGCGCGATGAAGACGTCGCTGACCTCGACCCCCATGGGATCGGTGGCGACCTCGGCGCTGCCGGTGCGCGTCCAGATGTCGGCGATGGCGCGCGGGTAGTGGCGGAGAAGGAATCGCTCGATCCCGTCGCCGTAACTCGCCGAGGCGTCGAGCGAGACGCCGGCCAGCCGCACCGTATTGACGACCAGCGAGCCCTCCGAGAGGCGCGGCACGAACTCGGAGCCGAGGCGCGTCGCGAGCCAGGTCGCGTTGCCGAGCACGAGCACGGCCAGCGCGATGACGGCACCCGGATGGCGCAGCGCGCCCCGCAAGAAGGCGCGATAGCCGCGCGTGAGCCACGCGAAGACGCGCCCCGGCGCGTGCGCCTTCTTGGCCACGACGAAGCTGGTCAGCGCCGGCACGAGCGTCAGCGACAAGAGCAAGGACCCCGCGAGCGCGAACAGCATCGTCAGCGCCATCGGCCGGAAGAGCTTGCCCTCGATCCCCTCGAGCGTGAGCACGGGCAGGAAGACGCACGCGATCACGAGCTCGCCGAAGAGGGTGGGCTCCCGGACCTCCATGATGGCGTCGCGTACGACGCGCATCTTCTGCGCGGGCTCGACGCCGCCGCCGCGTGCGACGACGTTCTCCACTTGAATGACGGCGCTGTCGACGAGCACGCCGAAGTCGATCGCGCCCAGACTCATGAGGCTGCCGGCGACCCCGACGGCCAGCATGAGGCTCCCCGCGACCAAGAGGGACAGCGGAATGACGAGCGCGACGAGCAAGCCTGCGCGCAAGTTCCATAGAAATATCAATAGGATAGCGATGACGAGCGCGGCCCCTTCGAGGAGGCTCAGGCCGGCGGTCGCCAGCACCTGATCGACCAGCCACGTCCGCTCGTAGACCGGCTTCACCTTCACGCCGAGCGGCAGGGTCTTGGCGATCTCCATCAGGCGCGCATGCAGGCGCTCGGTGACTGCGTGGCCGTTCGCGCCGAGCATGGCAAACCCAAGGCCGAGCACCACCTCGCCGCGCCCGTTGGCGGTCACCGCCCCGCGCCGGATCTGACGACCCTCTGCGAGGTCCGCGACCTGGCCGAGCCGCACCGGCACGCCCTCGCGCGTCGCCACGACCAGCGCCTCGAGCTCTGCGATGCGCGTCGGCAGCGCGATTCCCTGCACGAGCGCGCCCTCGCCGCCGACCTCCAGCGGACCGCCCGAAACGTTGACGAGGTTCGCTTCGATCGACGCCGTGAGCTCCGGCAGATCGATCGCCCAGCGGCGAAGTCGCTCGGGATCGACGCGCACCTCGACGCGCGCCTCGTCGCCTCCCCAGGCGTTGACCTCGGCGACGCCCTCCACGGTGCGAAGGCGCGGGCGGATCTGGAGGTCTTGGATCGTCCGGAGCTCGGACGGCGTTCGTTCCCCGTAGACGAGGTACTGGAAGACCTCGCCGAGGCCGCTCGCGGTCGGACCGAGCTGCGGGGGGCCAAGGCCGGGCTCGAGCGCGACCGTCATGAGCCGCTCGCTGACGCCCTGGCGCGCCGCCGCCATGGCGATCCCATCCTCGAAGGTCGCCGTGACCTGCGAGAAGCCGAACTTCGCGATCGAGCGCACCTCGACGAGCCCTGGCAAGCCACCGATCGCCGCCTCGATCGGGGCGGAGATCCGACGCTCGATCTCCAGCGGCCCGAGCGCCTCGGCCGTGGTGTTGATCTGGACCTGCGTCGGGGTCGTGTCGGGAAACGCATCGAGCGGCAAGGCAAGCGCCGCGAGCAACCCGGCCACCGCGATCACACACCAGGCGATCACGACGGCGACGCGATTCCGCAGCGACCAGTCGAGGATCGCGGCGAGGAGTCCCGCTCGCGAAGGATCGGCCGGGCCCGTCAGGGCCATGGCCGGGCTGCCCACGGGGCCCGCTCGCGAAGGATCGGCGGGCTCCATTACTTGCCCCCGTCGTCGGCGCAGCAGCCGGCGCCGATACTGTCCTTGAGCGTCTCGGTCTTCAGAATGAAGGCGCCGACGTGGACCACGCGATCGCCCGCCTGGAGTCGCCCCCGCACCTCGACGCGCCCATCGCCGAGCGTGCGACCGACCGTCACGCGGCGGCCTTCGTAGACGTCGGGCTCCACCTGCACGAAGACGAGCGACACCTTCTTGGCGACCTGGATCGCGGCGCCCGGGACGATCATCTCGGGCATCACGGACCCCGCGTCGCGTGCCGGCTCGGGGTCGCCCAGTCCGCGCACCGCGGCGCGCGCGAACATGTTGGCGCGCAAGACGCCTTCGGCATTGTCGAGCGCAGCACGCGCAAGGACCGTCCGGCTGTGTGGGTCGACCTCGGGCGCGACGTAGCTCACGCGGGCGCTGAACGTGCGGCCGGGCAGCCCTTCGACCGTGAGCGTCACGGCCAACCCCGTGCGCACGGTCGCGATGTCGACCTCGGCGATCTCGATGTCGGCCCACATGACGCGCGTGTCGACGATCTCGAACAGCACATCGTCGCGATCGACGAAGGCCCCAATCGAGGCCGTGCGGCCGACGACGACGCCCTCGATGGGACTCTCGATCCGATAGGCCCGGCCCTCCGTCGGACCCATCAACGCCTGCGCCGCCACCAGCGCCGCGACCTCCCCTTCGGCCTCGCGCGCCGCCCCGCGCGCCTCTTCTAGCGCGCGCGTCGACGTGGTGCCGTCGGCCGCAAGCGCGGCGAGCCGGCCCGCCTGCTTGCGTGCCAATGCGAGCCGTGCGCGCGCCGTCGCGATGCGCGCCTCGCTCTCGCCGATCGCCGCACTCTCGATCTGGGCGAGCAGCGTCCCGGCCGTGACGTGGCTCCCCACGTCGACGCTCAGCGCCTTCACGACGCCCTCGGCGCGCGGGTTGAGCCGCGCGACGCGCGTCGCGTCGTAGTGGATGACGGCGATGGCGCCGAGCTCGCGCCCGACCTCGCGATCAGTGGGCGCCGCCTCGACCGCCACCGTGCGCAACCCGGCGACCTCGGCGATCTCCGCGCTCGCGAGGCGCACGCGGATCCCGTCGGGCGGGCTCTCGTCGACCGCCACATCGACGCCCGCGGCGGGTCGGCCGCCGCGCTCGGGATGGCAGATCGGGCAGATGGACTCGGGGAGCCCGTGCTCCGTGCACCAATCGCCCTTCTTCTGAAAAATCGGAATGAGCGCCGGATTGCACTTCGTGCACAGCGCTTCCAGGACGCCGTGCTCGGCGCACATCCCCTCGGCGACCGCAGCGCTGGGCGGTCGGGAGGCCGCTCCTACCGCAGGCGTGGCGCTGTCGCCGCCGCTGCCGCAGGCGCTCACGGCCAGGGTCACGGCCGCCGCGAGCACGACGACGAGGCGCGTGCGCGCGCTCATGGCGTCGCCTTGGGCGGTCGCACGATCTTCAATTCCGGGTGGCAGATCCGGCACTGCGACTCGGGGATGCTGTGCTCGGCGCACCAGTCGCCGGTGGCCTTGAACGCCGCGACGAGCTTGGGGCTGCACTTGGTGCACAGCGATTCGGGGACGGCGTGCTCAGCGCACCAGTCGTCGTGCGAACCGGGCACGACGCCCGCCGGCGCATGCTGGGCCGTGGGACCGGGATCTGCGGGCGCGGGAGAACCCTTGCCGCACGACGCAAGGAACGAGCAAGACGCGAGGACGACGCAACGCACGACGAACGAGGTCATCTGGAACTCCGAGGCTTGGCCACGACACGACGCGCCGCCATGCGGGCCCTGTGCTCGCACGGCGACGGCATCGCCTGAGATGAAGCAGAAGCGAGGCTCGGCGGTCCCGAGCGCTCGCGCAGCGCCGACAGCGCTCTCCGCAATCTCAGGCGGCGGGCGGGCGGAACGGGGGCTCCGCGTGACCGTCGCGCGGCTCGCCACGCGTGGTGTCGAGCGGCGACGCCCCGGCAAAGCGTACGGGGCTCTCGATCTCGGGCGCGCCAGCGAACGGCGCGAACGAATGGCAGCAGCCACAGTCCGAACGCTGAGCGCCGGGGGCGGAGCGCGTGCCGGACTCGTCGGCGTCCGCGCCGCGATGGCCGTCGCCGCCGCAGCACGCGTCGGTGACCGACGCCGTGTCGCCGAAGGCGCTCGCGACCGCGCCCAGCGCCAGCTCGGTGGCGCACGGGCTCGCGACGAGCAGCGCGACGAACGTCAGCCAGTACGACGCGCGATACGACGAACGAGGCAGCATAGGCACGCGCAAGCCTAGCCTCGCACCGGGCCGAAGGCAACGGTTCTCCGCGGACGTGGCGATGCGGGGAGGAGGCGCGGCGAGGCCTGGGGCCCGCTTGACGACCCGGTGCGCGTAGGGCTACGGTCCTTGCGGCTCAGTTCAACCGTTGCGCGGAGCGGGCCTTGACGTCAGGGGTGCAGAAACCGCAAGGCGCCGTGGTGGTCGCGAGCGACCACGGTGGCTTCGAGCTGAAGGAAGCCATCAAACGGCACCTCTCGGCCTCGGGGCGGGCTGTCATCGACGTCGGCACCCACGACAAGAACGCCTGCGATTATCCGGTGTTCGCGCGCGCGGCGGCCGAGGCCATCGCGTCGGGCAAGGCCTGGCGCGGCATCATCGTGGACGGGGCCGGCATCGGCTCGGCGATGGTCGCGAACAAGGTCGCGGGCGTGCGCGCCGGGCTGGCCTTCGACGTGAAGACGGCCGTCAACGCGCGCGAGCACAACGACGCGCACCTGGTCACGCTCGGCGCGGGGTACCTCGAGCCGGCGGCGGCCTTGGCCATCGTCGACGCGTTCCTCGCGACCGAGTGCACGGGCGAGCGACACTTGCGCCGTGTTGCAATGATCGACGCGCTCGACGGCGGGGCACCGACTCGGCGCCGACCCGCATCCGAAGCACCCAGGAGTGGCGAACCCATGTCTGCAGCCGGCGCCGGGGACTCAGAATCGGGCAAGCGCTCCGCGCCCGCCGGGAGCGAGTTCGAATCGCTCGTCGCGAGCATCACGCGCGTGCTCTCGGCGAATCCGGCGTTGCTCGCCGGGCTCGTACCGGCGGGCGGCGACCATGGGCACGTCGGTGGCTCGTGCGCGAGCTGCACCGGCTGCGGCCAGTGCGTGGCCAAGCGGCCGGACGCGATGCGCCGCTTCACCGCGGTCGGACCCGAGCTGCGCGTGTCCGCGGGCCTGGGCGTCGGGCAGCTCCCGAAGGAGATGGCCAGGCTCATCGATCATACGTTGCTCAAAGCCGAGGCGACGTATGCCGAGATCGACCAGCTCTGTGACGAGGCGCGCCAGTACGGGTTCGCGTCGGTGTGCGTGAACCCGATCTTCGTCGCGCGCTGCGCGCAGCGCCTCCGCGGGGCGACCCCGAAGGTGTGCACGGTCATCGGCTTCCCGCTCGGCGCGACGCCCAAGGACGTGAAGGTGCTCGAGGCGCGGCGGGCGCTGCGCGACGGGGCGACCGAGCTCGACATGGTCATCGCCATCGGCGCGCTGAAGTCCGGCGACCACAAGACGGTCTACGAGGACATCCGGCTCTTGGCGGATGCGGCGCGCGAGGGCCGCGCTATCCTCAAGGTCATCATCGAGACGGCGCTCCTCACGGACGAGGAGAAGGTCGCGGCCTGCGTCCTCTCGAAAAAGGCGGGCGCGCATTTCGTCAAGACGTCGACCGGGTTCGCCAAGGGTGGCGCGACCGAGGCCGACGTGCGACTCATGGCGCAGGCCGTCGAGCACAAGCTCGGCGTCAAGGCCTCGGGCGGGGTGCGCTCGGCCGAGGATGCCAAGCGCATGGTCGAGGCGGGCGCGACGCGGATCGGCGCGTCGGTCGGCGTGAAGATTGCCCAAGAAGAACGCGGCGAACGTGGCGACCGCCCGGCCGGCAAGGCCGCGGGCGGCGGCGGATACTGAGACTGAGTTAGCAACCCAGAGACCTGATTCTCACGGAGAAGACGAATGGCCGAAGCCCTTGGAATGATTGAGTGCCGCTCGTTCGCGGCGATGGTCGAGGCGAGCGACGCGATGGTGAAGGCCGCGCGCGTCGAGCTGGTCGGCTACGAGAAGACCGGCGGTGGTCATGTCACGGCGATCGTGCGTGGCGACGTGGCCGCGGTGAAGGCGGCTGTCGAGGCCGGCACGGCCGGGGCGCAGCGCGTCGGCGAGGTCGTCGCGACGCACATCATCGCCCGTCCGCACGTCAACGTGGACGCCGTCTTGCCGCTCGGTCGCACGGCCGAGGCGCAGAAGGCCAAGCAGTAGCACGGCATCATCGCGCGCGCGCCCGCCCGCCGTCCCGCCATCGAGGCGGGGCCCGGCGGGGGCGGCGTGTCTTGATCCGGGGACGGCCCGGACGCGTGCTCGGCCATGGACCGAAGGAGGACCCCATGCGGCTTGCCAAGGTGATAGGGACCGTCGTGTCCACGAAGAAGGACGCGCACATCGAGGGGCTCAAGTTCCTGGTCGTGCAGGACGTGAACCCCGAGACGCAGGCGGCGGGGGGCCACGTCGTGGCCATCGACGCGGTCGGGGCCGGGACCGGCGACTATGTGCTCTACGCGAGCGGCTCGTCGGCGCGCCAGACGACGGTCACCAAGGACCGGCCGTGCGACGCGGTGGTCATGGCGATCGTCGACAGCTGGGAGGTCGGGGGGAAGCCCCTCTACGACAAGAACCGGTATGACCACGGGTATGACGAGGCCTGAGCTGTAGCCAGGGGAAGTCGATGAGCCAGACAGGTCTCACCACCGAGCAAATCCGGAAGATCGCCGAGGCGATTGCGCGCGAAATTCAGCCGGGTGCAGCGCGTTCCCCGGTTGCCGCACCAACGCCCACTGGCCCGATGTGCGCGCCGGCGCCGGTGGCGATCCCGCGCCCGCCGGCCTCCCAGGCGCCTGCGCCGCGTGGGGGCGCATTCGGCGACGGCGTCTTCCAGACGCTCGACCAGGCGATCGACGCGGCCGTCGCGGCCTTCTATGCGCTCGGGGATCTGCCGCTCTCGAAGCGCGCGGGGATCATCGCGGCGCTGCGTGAGGCGCTCCGCAAGGACTCGGATCGGCTCGCGAAAGAGGCGTGGGAAGAGACGGGGCTCGGGCGCTACGAGGACAAGCGGCAGAAGAATGCGCTCGTCATCGAGAAGACGCCGGGGCCGGAGATCCTGGTGCCACAGGCGATCACCGGCGACCACGGGCTGGTCCTCATCGAGCCGGCACCGTTCGGTGTCATCGGCGCGATCACCCCGGTCACGAATCCGACCTCGACGATTATCTGCAATGCGATCGGGATGTTATCGGCCGGCAACGCGGTCGTCTTCAACGTCCATCCCTCCGCCAAGAAAGTCTCGGCCGAGACGGTGCGTGTCATCAATCGCGCCATCGTCGGGGCGGGCGGGCCGCCGAATACGGTCACGTGCATGGCCGAGCCGACGCTGGAATCGGCGCAGGCGTTGATGGCGCATCCGAAGATCCGGATCCTCGTCATCACCGGCGGGCCCGGCGTGGTGAAGGCCGCGATGCTCTCGGGCAAGCGCGCGATCTGCGGGGGGCCGGGCAACCCGCCGGTGGTCGTCGACGAGACGGCCGACATCGAGCAGGCCGGCAAGCGCATCGTCTACGGCCACTCGTTCGACAACAACATCATCTGTGTCGACGAGAAGGAGTGCATCGTCGTCGACGCGGTCGCGAACGACCTCAAGAAGGCGATGACGCGTAACGGCGCCTACGAGGTCCCGGCGAGGGATCTGGCGCGCCTCGAGAAGATCATCTTCTCGAAGAACGCGGGGCCGCGCGGGCACGCGACGGTGAATAAGGATCTGGTCGGCAAGAACGCGTCGCTCATTCTCAAGGAGCTCGGCGTGCACGCCGGACCCGAGGTGCGGTGCCTCATCGTCGAGGTCCCGAACGACCATCCGCTGGTGTGGACCGAGCAGATGATGCCGGTCCTGCCCATCACGCGCGTGCGCAACGTGGACGAGGCGATCGACCTGGCGGTCGGGGCCGAGGGCAGCTGCTTCCACACGTCGATGATGCATTCGAGCGACATTCGCGCGCTCTCGAAGATGGCACGTGCGTGCAACTGCAGCATCTTCAGCAAGAACGGGACGGGCGTCGACGGGCTCGCGCACAACGGCGAGGGCTATACCTCGTTCACGATCGCGTCGCCGACGGGCGAGGGGTTGACGACCGCGCTCTCGTTCTCGCGCTGGCGGCGCTGCACGCTGCGCGACCACTTCCGGATCGTATGACGGGGGACGCGTCTCACGGAGCGCATGCGGCGCATGCGGCGGCCGTCACGGGTCCGGCGGTCGCGATGCTCGACCTCGCGGCGGTGCCGCCGGGGCTGCACGCGCTGGATGCGCTCGTGAAGGAGGCGGAGATCACCGTGCTCTCGGCGGGCACGGTGCAGAATGGGAAGTACCTCATCCTGTTCGCGGGGGAGGTCGAGGCTGTGCAGCGGGCGTTCGATCGGGCGGTCGCGGTGGCGGGGCGGGCGCTGAGCGACAGCGTGCTCTTGCCGCATGCCGAGGCGCGTATCGTGCCGTCGATCCAAACGGGGAAGGTCCGGTGGCCGGCGCCCGGCGACACGCTCGGGGTGGTGCAGAATGGGACGACGCCGACGCTATTGGCGGCGGTCGATGCGGCGCTGAAGGGCGCGCACGTCGAGCTGGTCGAGCTGCGGATCGCCGAGGGGCTGGGCGGGCAGGGGGTCGCCTCGCTGTGGGGCGAGAGCTACGACGTCGAGGCGGCGATCGAGCTTGCGGCGCGGGCACTTGCGAGTGGCCACGGCGAGGCCGCGTGGACGACGATCATCCGCAATGCGGATCCCGAGGTCGCGCGGGCGCTGCGGTCGACGACGCGTTTCTACAAGGAGTGGCGAGGATGAAGCTGGGACGCGTCATCGGTTCGCTGGTGGCCTCGGTGAAGGCCGACGGCATGGACGGCTTGAAGCTCCTCTTGGTGAAGCCGCTGACGTCGACGCTGGCGAACGACGGCGAGGCGTTCGTCGCGACGGACGCGTCGGCGCAGGCGGGCGAGGGGGACCTCGTGACGTACGAGATGAACCGCGAGGCGGCGCTCTTGCACAAACCGTGGTTCGTGCCGGTCGACCACACGATCGTCGGGATCGTGAGTCAGCACGCGCTCGCTCAACATGCGGAGGGCGGGCGATGATCCTCGGACGCGTCACCGGCACGGTCGTGAGCACCGTCGAGCACCCGTTCTACGACGGCAAGAAGCAGCTCATCGTGCGCTACTTGAAGCCCGATGGCGGCCTCGATGGCGAGCGTTACGTCATCGCGGTCGATTTGGACTCGGTGGGCGCGGGCGTCGGCGACACAGTCCTCGTGATGGACGAGGGCAACTCGGCGCGCCAGATCATGGCGACGGGCGCGCAGGGGCCCGTGCGCTCGGTCATCGTCGGCATCGTGGACGCGGTCGCGCTCGGCTGAGTCCGCCGGCCGCGCTCGAGGCAGAACGACGATCGTGTCGCGCGTGCCGAGCGTGCCGAGCGTGGGTCGTGGCGCATCCGACTCACCACTGGCGGCGTCGCGTGGTCTGTGGCATCTTCTTCTGGGGGGTTGTGCGCCTAGAACACCGAACAGAATCTAGGAAGCGAGCCTGTCGGCCGTGATCAGGTTCTCGACCGCGGCGGTGCGGCGTAAGTCGAAGACGTTCTTTCGGACCCCGCGGTATCTTGCGCGCGGTCCTTGGCGGCGTGTGAGGT
>SXIE01000489.1 GCA_005772945.1 Pseudomonadota bacterium | reverse complement strand
TGGTGTCGCCGGTGACGGGCTTGGTGTCGCCGGTGACGGGCTTGGTGTCGCCGGTGACGGGCTTGGTGTCGCCGGTGACGGGCTTGGTGTCGCCGGTGACGGGCTTCACGACCTCGACCGGGTCGAGCTTGATGTTGACGTCCGAGGCCTGGTCGAAGTCGAAGCCGCGGATGTAGTCGCGGAAGCCGTCCTTGCGGAAGGTGTAGCGCTCGCTCGGGGCGTTCTTGTTGCGGAACATCTTGAAGGGGGTCTGGCCGACGATGGCGCCGCCTTCGTTGAGGACGTCGGCGCCGCTTGGCTCCGAGAGCGCGAGGACCAGGACACCTTCGACGTCGAACTCCTCGAGGAGCGGGACGTCGATGGCGCCGAGCGTCGTGAACTCGTAGTAGTCCTTGGTGAGCGGCTGCAGGCTCGCATAGATGACGCCCGCCGAGCCGACCACGAGGAGCAGCGCGAGCAAGACGACGAACGGCCAGCGGCGCCGCTTGACGAGCTTCTCGCCGTACATCGTGTCGGCGCGATGGATGGTCTGGCTGCCGACGCCGAGATCGGTGTCGAGGGCGGTCACGGACAGGGTCTGGATCTCGATGCCCGCGGCCTCGGCGTCGGCGCGCGTCACGACGTTGCGGAAGAGCGGCGGCAGCTCGGCGAGCAGCTTCTCGATATCGCGGATGCACGCTTCGGCCGTTTGTGGGCGCTGCTCCGGCATCTTGGCGAGGAGCTTGGCGACGAAGCGCTCGACCTGCTCGGGGATGACGAGGTCGGGGCGCACCGCTTGGAAGGCGGGCGGGGCCTCCTGGATGTGCTTGATGAGGATGCCGAGGGGATTGTCGGCGTTGAAGGGGACGCGCCCCGTCAGGAGTTCATAGAGGATGACGCCGATCGAATAGATGTCGGAGCGTGCGTCGATCTCGGTGCCGCGCGACTGCTCGGGCGACATGTACTTCGGCGTGCCGAAGATCGATCCGGCCTTGGTGAGGGTCTTCTGCTGGCCGTCGCCTTCGGCGACCTTCGCGACGCCGAAGTCGAGGACCTTGACGAAGTCGCCGTCCTCGCCGACAGACGACAGGAAGATGTTGTCGGGCTTCAGGTCGCGGTGGACGATGCCCTTGGAGTGCGCTTCGCGGAGCGACTTGATGGTCTGCTCGATGATGCGCAGAGCGCGGCGCACCGAGCACTGCTTCTCGTCGGTGAGGACCTTGGCGAGGGGCTTGCCCTCGAGGAGCTCCATCGCGATGTAGAGCAGCCCGTCGTCGGTCTCGCCGAAGTCGAAGATCTGGATGGTGTTGGGGTGCTTGAGCTTGGAGACGGCGAGCGCTTCGAGGTGGAAGCGCCGCAGGACCGTCTCGTTCTCGGTCAGCTCGCGCAACAAGACCTTGATGGCAACGTCGCGGTTCATGCCGAGCTGCGAGGCGCGGTAGACGGCGCCCATGCCGCCGGCGCCGATCTTCGACGTGATGACGAAGCGGTTGTTGATGGTCATGCCGACGAGCGGGTCGCCGCGGTCGCCGCCGCCAGCGGCGCCGTCGTGGTCGGCGAGCTTGCGCTTGATGCGCTCCTCGAGCGAGTCGCCCGGCGGGAGGTTCGTCGTGCGCTCGCTGGGCGGCGTCGCGTCGTGGCGCGTCGGGGAGGTGGGCTCGCCGATGTGCATGCGCGTGGGCGAGTCGTCCAGCTCGAGCTCGTAGTCGTCGTCGTCGTGCGCCATGGGGCGTATCCTCGGGAGCCGTGCGTTTTGACCTTCACAAAGGCGCCAAGGCACCAAGGCACCAAGGCGCAAAGGGTCGCGGCGTGTTCTTCGCCACTGGAACATAGCATGTACGCGAGCGGGAAAGGGACGATCTGATCGAATGGTCGGGCCGGCGGAGGTCACACCGGCATTGCGGAGATGGGGCCCGCCGAAGTTGATTCCGCGCCCCCTTGGCCCTAGGGTGAGCGGCCGTGGGTCGACTCGTGCCGTGGCTTTTGGGGCTATGCGGGATCGCTGCCGCCGCCTGCGGGGCCAGCGAGGGCGCCGCCGTGTGTGGGCCGTGCGCCAGCGGCTACGTGTGCCAGGACGGGGCCTGCGTCTGGGTGCGCCCGGCGCCGGTCGTGCCGCTGGGCGAGCTCGGGCGTTACACGAGAGTCGCGCCGCTCACCGACGGGCGGCTCGCCGTGGCCACCTGGGATCGCACGCACACGGCGCTGGTCGTGCTGTTCGTGGATCCGATGCTCGGGCCGGGGTTCGGGCTCGGGGGCGCATCCCAGGCGGACGTGCACGTCGTCGGCGGCTTCGCCAAGGGCGACGGGCAGCAGCAGCTCGATGCCGACAGCGGCCGCTGGTGCGCGATCGACGCGGCCGAGAACGAGGTGCACCTGGCCTGGTTCGAGCGCGGCGCGGGCGAGCTGCGCTACACCCACGGCAACGCCGCGCAGGGCTTCGGCACCGACACGCTGGTCGACGGCGGCGGGCCGTCCGCGCGCGGCACCCACGTGTCGCTGGCGGTCGACGGCCTCGGCGTCGTGCACGTGGCCTATCGCGACGAGACCGAGCGGCGCCTGCGCTACGCCCGTCGCGAGGTCGACGGGCGCTGGCGCACGAGCCCCATCGACGCGTGTGCGGGCGAGGTGGGGTGCCCCGCGGCGGGACGCGAGGACTACGGCGAGTTCGCGGCGCTGGCGCTCGTGCCTGCGGCCGGTGGCGGCGCGCTGCCGCGCATCGCCTTCTATGATCGCTTTCGCGGGGACCTGAAGATTGCGGCCCAAGCGCCCGCGGGCGACTGGGTGAGCACGACGATCGCGGGGCGCGACCCGGCCACCGGTGCCGACGCGGGGGATGTCGGGCAGTTCGTGAGCATCGCCGCGACCCCCACCCGCCAACTCGGGGTGGCCTACGTCGACGTCAGCGCTGGCGCGCTCGTGTACCTGGCTCCCGGCGGCGCGCCGCGGGTCGTCGACGCCGGGATCGGCGCGGATGCGAGCGGGCGGGCACGCCACCACGCGGTCGGGGCGTACGTGCGTCTCGGCTACGATCTCAGCGGGCGCGCGCACATGCTCTACGCGGACATGGGCGCGCTCACGCTCAAGCGCGCGCTGGTGCGCGGCGAGGCAGCCCCCGAGCTGCAGACGCTTCCCACGGCGCCCGGCGGGTGGATCGACTTTCGCGTCGGCGACGACGGCGCGCTCGTCGGGGCCTACGGGGCGTTCGTGCCGGACGCGGCGCCGCAAACGGAGCTCGTGCTGTTCTCGCTCGAGGCACCGTGAGGCGGCCGCAAACGGCGCGCGCGGGCGGACTGGCGGCGCTCGTCTTGGTGGCGGCGTGCGCGGGGACGATCCCCTGGGGCGCGGGCGGGCCGGCGCTCGAGACGTCTGCGGGCGTCTTGCCGGGGGCGCTCGTCCGGCGCTTCGGGCCGCTAGCGCTGGGGCGCGCGAGCGAGCGGCTCGGGCTGGCGATCGGCGACGCGCTGGCGAGCGGGGTGGCGCTGCCCGAGGCGACGCCGCTGGGGACGTGGGGAAGCGGTTGGTCGATCGCGTGGCAGGGGCTGGCGCTCGTGGCGAGCTCGGTCGAGGTCGCGATCGACGGCGGTCGTGCGGTCGTGCGGGTCGGGATCCCCGAGCAGACGGCGGCGGTGGCGTTCGTGGCAAAGCAGGACGCGACGTATCGGTGCGACTTCGAGGCGACCTTGGGTCCTGGAACGGTGACGTTGCCGCTTCGCTTCGTGGTCGACAAGCTCGGGCGCGTGAGCGCGCAGGTCCTGGACAAGGCAGATTGGAGCGCGGCGATCGTCGCGCCGATGGGCGCGGATGCGTGCATCGCGCCCGCGAAAGAGGCGCTGCACGAGGGGCTCTCGCTCGCGCTGCCCGGGGCGTTCGCGCCGCTGCTTGGGCCCGAGCTCGGGAGCGCGTTCGAGCTCGGGTTCGCGGTCGGCGGCGCGAGCGCGGTCGCGCCCGATTCGACCGGCGCCGGGCAACCGTTAGGCATCACCATCATCGGCGGCCTGATATTTAGTCAACTGCTGACTTTATATACCACGCCAGTGGTTTACCTGTATTTGGATCGTTTCCGGCTGTGGCTGCGGCGCAATTTT
>SXIE01000488.1 GCA_005772945.1 Pseudomonadota bacterium | reverse complement strand
CCGTGCAGGGCGCCCGCGAGGGCTTGGGTCGTGATGACGAGCATCGTCAGCGAGGTCTCGCGCGGACCGAAGCGGAGGGCGGCCCAGATGATGAGCGGCACGACCACGCGCTGAGTCTGGTAGGTGACCGGATCCGGCACCACCGCGTTCGTGAAGGCGGCGTGGCCCACGAGGACGACCGCCGCAAACAGAACGAGGAGCTCGATGCGGCGCGCGCCGCGCCACGGCAATTCAGGATTGGCCGCCCAGCTCAGCGCGACGGGGGCGACGACGACGATGCCCATGACATCGCCGGCCCACGCGATCGGCCAGGTGTTGCCGAACTCGCTCCACGGGACGAGCCCGCCCGCGGCGAGCGAGGTGATGCCGATGGTGGCGGTGATGCAGGACGCGAGGCCCGTCGCGACGAGCAGGGCAAGCACGTCTTGGATGCGCTCCAGCGAGGGTTCGAAGCGGGCGCCGCGTCGCAGGAGCCAGCCGGCGGCGGCGGCCCCGAGCGTATTGCCCGTGCCGATGGCGATCGCGACGCCGGGCGGCGCGCCGGCCATCATGGCGGCAGCGATGGCGCCGATGAAGACGCCCGGTGCCGCGCGCGGCCCGAAGAACACGAGCGCCGCGAGGGCGATCCCCGCGGGCGGCCAAAACGGGGTGATTTGGGGCCACGCCGCGGTGAACGCGAGGCCGAGCTCCGCGCCGCCGACGTAGAGCGCCGCCACGGTGCCGACGAGCACGAGCGTGGAGAGGGCGAGTCTCGGCTGGCGAACACTGGAATTCATCTGCGAGCCCATGCGGACCTATCAGCGACGACCGGGTGTCCGTGAATTCGGAGGCGCGAGAGGTGCGTGCGCGCCTGGGTGCGATTCGAGAGCTGTTGACAGTGCGTGAGAACGCCCATTGTCTATCGGCCGGCGATCGGCGTCAATGGCGCGAACCGCCTCGCAGCGCCTCGCCGTCAGACGCGTGCGCGGTCAGTCGCCCGTGACGGTGAACGCGTCGAGGACGTCGCCGTGGATGTCGATGGCCTCGACCGAGAGCTCGGCGCCGTCCATCGTGACGGAGAGGAAGTGGTACTCGGAGACGGTCTTTTGGATTTGGGGCCACGTGCCGACGCGCCAGATCCCGAGAAATCCGGGGCTGTCCAGCTGGCCGCCACCGCCGCCGGTCGTGACCCAGGTGATGCCGCCGGGCGTGACGGGGGTGTAGGCGTAAAGGTGGTTGTGGCCGTTGAAGACGATGTCGACGCCGTGGCTCTCGAGGAGCGGCTCGAGGTCTTGGCGGACCCAGGGCGCTTCCATGGCATCCGTGAAGGCGAGGTAGCCGCCGAACCAGAACTCGACGCGCGGAGGTTTGTGAAAGGTGACGGCCTGGATCTTGGCGGTCTGGGCGGCCGGCGAGGCGAGGTGGGAGTCGATGCAGGCGCGCTGGCCGGTGGGGCCGTCGAGGCCGAGATCGGTGTCGAGGACGAGGACGAAGAGGCCGCCGTAGCGCCAGCCGAAGCAGTGCTCGTCGCCCGGTTGCGAGAAGTACTCGGCGAAGAGGGAGGCGTCGGGATCGCTGTAGCGCTCGTGATTGCCGGCGGCGACGAGGAAGGGGACGCGATCGCCGAAGCCGAGCATCGGGGTGAAGAGCTGCGAGCGGTACTCGGCGCGGGTGCCGTTCTGGACGCAGTCGCCGACCGAGAGGGCGAAGTCGGGATCGAAGGAGCCCATCCACAGGACGAGATCGTCGAAGGTCGTGGGGCCGTTCTGGTTGTCGCCCCAAACGATGAAACGGAAGGGGTCCGTGCTGTCGTCGGGCGGGGCCGTGCGGAACTGGCGAACGGGGAGGGCGCCGCCGTCGAAGACGACGCGGTAGCTGTTGTCGTTGGCGGGCGGGAGGCCGGTCAGGCGAAGCTCGTGCGTGGTGCGGGCGGAGGGCTCGCTGACGGAAAGGCCGAGGGTGTCGTCGGGGCCGTAGTCGACGCGGCCGACGAGCGGGACGGTGGTCTCCCAGCGGACGCTGACCTCGGTTTGGGTGACCCACATGAGGTAGGGCGGGCCTGTGAGGAGGGCGAGATCGGCGGGCGGGAGGGACTCGGGGGTGGTGACGATCTCGGTCTCGAACTCGGTCTCGGTCTCGATCTCGAACTCAGACTCGAACTCGGTCTCGAACTCGGTCTCGGTCTCGGTCTCGGTCTCGGTCTCGAACTCGGTCTCGGTCTCGGTCTCGGTCTCGGTCTCGGTCTCGGTCTCGAACTCGGTCTCGGTCTCGGTCTGAATGTCGACCTCGAACTCGAACTCGGTCTCGGTGCTCTCGAACTCGGTTCCCCCGACCTCCGCGATCGCCCCTTCCACGTCCCCGAGCGTCTCGTCCGCCGTTCCCGGCGCGCCGTTCACGTTCGCATCCCCGCACGCGGCGAACGCCGCCGCGGCGGCAAACCGCACCGCGAACCTCCACGAACCGGAACCGCGCATCGACAAGCCTCCGAAGGGACGAACCGGGGCCAAGAACACGACACCTTACCCGATCGCCCGCCCGGCTGAATAGCGTCTCCGCTTCGTGTCTCGATGGTGCCGTTTCGAGAGTCGTCTCGGCCCCACGTGGTGTTCGCGAACCGTTGCAGCGTTTGGAGGCGCCTTGCACAACGTGCAACGGCTCTGCCTCGGCGGTATTCGCCTTGCGCCGACACCCGCAGCGCCGGTCGTCCCGCCCGCTCCCTGACCCATCCGCGGAGGCGGTGTCGAAGCGAGCTCAATGAATGGTCGACACGCGGTACATCAGCTCGAGCGTGTGGTCGCCTGCGATCGTGGGTCGGACCGCGGCCGCTAACGTGAACTTGAGGGTCACCTGGCAGGTCGAGACGTAGCGGTCGCAGGTCAGGATCGGCAGGAAGTGCCCCGCGCCGCCGAGCGTCGTGCCGTCGACCATGCCGCCGATGGCGCCGCGGGACTCGTAGCGCAACGCGCTCGTCGGATACGAGTTCGCGCCGCGCGGATCGACGAAGAAGTCGGCGGCCGGAGCGAGCATGATGACGAGGCGCGACCTCTTCCTGAGATCCAAGTCGTAGGCCCGAAGGACCGCCACACCGTCCTGAGGAGCGTCCTGACTGACGTCCGAAATGGTGAACGCGATCGTCGCAGGGATGTCGAAGCGGCCCTTCTCGTGGCCGTGGATCTTCTCCCAGTCCGCGTCGTCCTGGGCGCCGTCGTCCGTCGCGGGATGCGAAAAGTCTTGCGGCTCGTCGGCACGCGAGCCGCCCACGAGCCCGCAGAGCGCGGCGCACGTGATAAGCGCGCAGAGGGCGGTCCGTGCGCGGTCCGGAGAAGCTCGTCGTGTCACCCTCTGCGTATAGCGCCTCGGGTCCAGTCTCGCCAGCGCCCGGTCGCCAGTCGCCTGGGTCGCCGCACCGGCGGCCTGGTTGGGGCACGTCGGGCGACGACGGCGATGACGACCACCCGCGCGCGCGACCGCACGCCAGGCTGCCATCAGGGCATTGTCACCTGGACATTGTAGCCGCTCACGGTCCCGCAGTTGCTCGTGGCCGTGTCGTGGCAGCTCGTCCCGGCGAGGTCCGAGCAGCAGCACGTCGTCTGCGCCGGGCACGCGCGTGAAAGGACGACGTGCGGCTTCTTGTGGAGCGGTGCCGCGCGCAGCTGCGGCGCATCGCCGGCGTCGCCGAGGTCGGCACAACCGCCGAGGAATATGCCGAACGCCGCGAGTCCGAAGAGTGGACGCATCATAGGGATGGCCTCCAGAGGGGAGCGGCTCCGTAGCCCAAATCGACAAAGCGGGCAGGGTCGGTCTGGGTCGGTGGGTCGGTTGCGTCGACTCGACCCCGGGCCTTGGCGGAGCATTCGCCCTCGGAGCTGCCTATGCGGCTCGCGCGCGGCTCAGACGGGGGTCTCAAGGACCTCCCCAGCGACTCGGGCGAATCAGGGGCGTCCGTCCAGCCCGACGAGTCGGCGTTCCTCGTTCGTGATCGTCGCTTCGAGTTCCGGATGATCGTCGATCAAGGCCAGGATGTCGGCGATGTCCTGTGCGCGCTTCGATCGTCTGCGCGCCGGGTCCCGGGCCGCCGCGAACTTCGCGACGAGCAGATCCTCGACCCGCAGGATGCGTAAGGTGAAGCCCGCGGTCGTCCGGGACTCCGCGTGCTCGATCGGACCGCGAAAGAGAGCGTCGTCGGTGAACTGTACAGGCGTGCCATCCTGAGCCTTCCAATTCGCTCGCGAAGAGCGCGAAGCGCTTGCCCGCGACGAATTCGTCGAGTGCGCGTGCGTTCCCTCGTACACGAAGCCGGCGCGTGTAAGTGCGGCGGAGGGGATCATCGCGCGATCCGGTACGGCGAGGTCGATGTCGAGCGTCGTCCGCGGCTCCGATCGATGGAGTTGAAGCGCGATCCCACCGATGATGACGTACGGAACCGAACTCTCGTCGAGGACGGCCACGACGGTGCGCAGCGCGTCTTCTTTGGAGCGCTCCATCTCACCTCTCAGATTGAACCAGCGACGGTCCAAGGCGAACGAGGTTGCCAGCGAATCGACCATGGGCCGAGCCTAACCGAAAGGCGGTCGCACGCGATAGCGATGAGCGCGGCGGCTACGTCGGGCCTACCAGTCGCGTGAATAAAGGCGCCATCGCCCCGTGCGCCGGTCGGCCCAGACGAGGCCGCGGGTGCCGGCGGCGAAGGTCGAGAGCGTCCCGACCTTGGCCTTGTCGGAGGTCATGCGCCGCGCGCCTTCCGCGGGTCGGGCCACGTCGACCGCCCAGAGGTGATAAAGCCCGTCGCGGTGATCGAGCCACACGATGCGGTCGCCCGCGACGACCGGATCGATGAGCAGCGAGGGCTTGGCGCCCGGAGCCAGCTCCCGCGGTGCGCCGTTCGCAGGGTAGGCCGTCAGCGCGAGGTCGCAGTTCCCCACGGTGCAGCCCGCGCCGTGGAGGTAGTTCTCGGTGACCAGCGTGTCGCTCGCCGTGAGCATCGGGTGGATGTGGTCGCGTTCCGGATCCAGCGGCACCGCGGGCGCCTCGGTTCCGTAATAGGGCCAGGCGTGGACCACGAACGTCCATTCCTCGGCCTGCGCGTCGGCCGCCTCCCAGCGGCTCCAGACGACGCGCTTCGTGCCGAGCGCGAACGGTTGCCCGACCCCCATGCCGTTCAGCCCGCCGGAGCCCCACCACCCATCGTCCATCGGGGTGACGAGCTCGGTCGAGCGCTCCCCGGCCGAGAGGTCGTACGCCATGAGCCCCCAGCTGCCCCACGAGCTGTAGTCGTAGCCGTACCACCAGAGTGCGCCGCCGAAGGGGATCGGCGTTCGGTTTCCGTAGGTGGTCTCGGGGACGCTCGCGGTCCGCCGCGTGGCGAGGTCGTAAAGCTGGATGTAGCCGTTCTGATCGAACCAGACGATGTGCCCGTCGCCGATGCGCGGCGCGGCGCGTACGCCGTAGGTCGTCGAGAGGGTCTCCTCCTCGCCGTCCGGCAGGCGCCTGTGGCGGATGTCGGCGACGCAACCGGTGCAATACGGGCAGCTCAGGCAGTCGGGCGCCTCCTGCCCGGAGGCGAGGAGGGTCGCGTCGACCCGGATGCGAACCCACACCAGCTCGTCCCCGTCGAGCGACGGGAAGAGATCGTCGCCGTCGCTGCCATGGGTGAGCGCCCGTTCACCCGCGACCGGTGGCCCCTCTTGCGCCTCGGGCGGCGAGGCCGCGCTGTCGGTCCCGCTGCCGTCGGCGCTGACCTCGGCCACCGCGATCGCGTCCGCGTCCTCGCGCGCGGGCAGCTGGACCGCTTCCACATCGCAGCCAGGCGCGCCCGCCCAGAGCGCCACGACGGCGACGAACGCGCCCACCGCCGCGATGTGCGGGGCGATGAGCGCGTTCATCCCGAAGAGTCGACGCACAACGATCACTGCACGACGAGCGCCACCGGCTTGGTGCCGGCGCGCACCGCCTTGTTGTAGTAGAGGTAGGTCTCCGACTCGGGCGCCGTCGCCTCGAGCGGATAGCGCGCGTGCAGCGCGTACCCGAAGACCACCGGCGATCCGGGTGCGACTGGCTCGAGGTACACGATGAGCTTGGTCGCGCTGCGCTCGTAACGCGCGACCTTGCCTTGCCCGAGGATCGGGTCGAGCGCGCTGGTGTCCAGGTCGAACCCGGGCGGGAGCCCCATCTCGGCCATCATCATGCCGGTCGTCTCGGCGTCGCTGTTCGTGACCGTGACCGTCACGTTGATGACGTCATCGGCCGCGAGCTTCGTCTTGTCGTAGGCGACGTCGATCGCGAGCGGGCTCGCCGGCTCGGCCGGGAGGTCCGTCCAGGGCAGGTAGTGAGCGCCCGCGAGCTGCCACATCAGGTTACCGGTGCCGTCGAACTCGAGCGTCACTTCGTGCGCGCCTTCGCCGATCTTGTCGGACAACTCGACCTGCCAGAGGACGTCGGCGTTGAAGTCCGTGAACTCGCGCGTGCCGACTTCCTGACCGTCGAGGAGCACCCGCACCGTCGCCGCCGTGGTCGGCGCCGCGGCCGAGAGCGAGGCGATCAGCGCCTTCAACGTCAGGACCGTCGCCTGCGTCGAGTAGCCCCAGTTGCCCTGGGCGTCCTTCTTGCCGATGAGCCAATTGAGCGCGCCCTGGACGTCGGCCGAGTAGGCCTGCGCCTGCATCAGCGCCAGCGACACGATGGCGGTCGTCTCGATATCGCCGCTATTGTCGTAGCCCCCGACCATCGTCGCCTGCGTCGGCGACCAGTGGACGTTCGTGCCCTCCGCGATAGCCGCAGCATGGATCTTCGCGAGCAGCGGGTTCAGCGCCGCGTCGCCGCGATCGTTCATCGCCAGGGCCAGCGACACCATGGCCACCGTATAGACGTCCGTCGCCCCAGCCGCGTGTGCCCGCAGATAGCCGATCGCCTTGGCGACGGTCGCCGCCTCGCGCTCCCCATGCTGCAGGGCCCACGCGATGTACGCGGTCGCGCGCAGTGACCCGGCGCCCAGGTTCTCGTTGCCCGCGTGCAGGTGACGCTCCTCGGTCCAAGAGCCGTCCGACTGCTGCGAGCGCGCCAGATAGGCCGCCGCGCGGGCGATGACCCCGTCGTCGACGAACGCGACGTTCTTGGTGTCGGTGAACATCATGATGCCGACGGCGCTGAGGACCGCGTTGCCCGGGTCATCGCCTTCCCACCAGTTGAAGCCGCCCGAGGCACACTCGAACGTGAGGAGATGCTGGTAGCCCTGGGCGATGTAGCCGCGCGCCTTGAGCTCGAGCTCGGGGTTCATCGCGCCCGTCTTACCGAGGTAATCGGTGACCAGCACGTTGGGCCACGCGCTCGAGGTGGTCTGCTCGAAGCAGCCGCCCGGCAGGCGGAGCAGCGAGTCGATCCCGTCGACGACCTGCGACATGAAGCCCGGGAACACCTTCAGGTTCAGCTGCTGGGCGTTGTCGATATTGGCCGGCGGAATGGTGATCGTGCGGCGCACGGTCTCGCGCGTCGCGCTGCCATCGGGGGCGACCGTGAAGCGTGCCGAGTCGGTGAAGGGGATCTCTTTTCCGTCCGGGCGCACGTCGACCGTCCGGCGCAGCGCGTCGCTGAGCGTCGTGCCGCGGGCGTTGACCGTCAGGCCGTGAACACCCACCTCGACCGCCTTCACGTTGAACGTGACGGCCGTCACTTCGTTGGGCTGGAGCGTCAGCGTCTTGCCCATCGGACCCTGGGCCACAAACCAGCTCGCGGGCACCAGATCGAGCGTCACCGTCTGCGCCGTCGGCAGGTAGTTGTAGAGCGCGACCGGCACCGTCACGGTGTCGTTGCGCGTCAAGGCGACCGGGAAATCGATGTCGGCGAAGAAGTCCTGGAAGACCAGGATCCCGCCCGTGCCCGAGCCGAGGAGCCCGTCCTTGGACGAGGCGAGGCCGGTCATGCGCCAGGTCGTGATCGAGTCGGCCAGATCGATGTCGACCGCCGCCGCGCCGCTGCCGTCGGTGATGAGGGCCGGGTTCACGTAGAGCGTCTCGGGGAAGTAGTCGCGCACCTTGACGGGGGTCGCGCCGCCGCCGGTCTTGACCTCGCCACCCGGATCTTGCGGAGGACCGTTGGCCGCCGTCGGCCGCGCGCCCGGCTGCGCGAAGTCCCCGTCCATCTCGGCGTCGCCTCCCCAGCCCCAGCCGCCTCGGTTGCTCCGCAGCGCCTCCCAGTAGTTCACGTCGAAGGTCGCGTCATCCTCGGTTCCCGCGCGCTCGTCGGGGCCCATCGAGACGAACGTCGCCTTCTGCGCCGCATCGTCGGTGGTGACCGTGTAGGGGTAGCCCCAGAAGTCGACCCCGGCCACGCTCGCGCTCGGCAGGTAGTCGCCGATGTTCTCGAACGTGACGAACCCGTTGACCGCCAGGTCGCTCAGCTCGGTGACGACGCGCGTCTTCTCGGCGTCGAAGAAGGGCTTGAGCACCGCCTTGGCAGCGCTCGCCTGGGCCGCGAACGTGTTCTTCTCGACCGCGTGCAGCGGCATGTCGCCGAGCGACGCGAACGCGACGCGCGCCTTGTCGTCGTAGCCGGGCGCGGTCTGCTCGTCGCCGCGAATGACGGTCTCGGCGTCGCATCCGCCGCAGGCCGGCGCGATGGTCGGCGCCGCCAGCTCTTGGGCGAGGCTGAAGAAGATCTTGAGGAGCCCCGGCGTGACCTCCTGCAGCGCGAAGACGGCCTCGTCGACGACCTGCAGTCCGACCGCGGCGGGGACGCCTTTGCCATTCTGATCGGTGACGTGAACGTCGATCGTCGCCTTCTCACCGGGGACGTAGCTCGCCTTGCGCGGGGTGAGCGCGACCGTCAGCTCGCTGGCCGGCTGCACGTAGAGGAGCCGCTGGTCGCGGACGAGCGTCCCGCGATCGGTCACGTAGTAGGCCGACACGAGCACCTCGCCGCTCAGCGTGCCGTCGATGTCGAAGGCCCACTGCCCGACGCCGCCCGCCACGTCGACCGAGTCGAGCAGCACCGTGCGCCCATTGTGAACCACATCCACATAGACGCGATCGGTCCCGTCCGCGAGCCGCACGTCGAGCTCGGCGGTGTCGCCTTCGTGATAGACCGCCTTGTCGGTGCGCAGGAGGACGGTGTCGGTGTCGGCGCCGACCGCAATCGTCTTCTTGAGGGTCAGCTTCTCGCCGTTCGCCGTCACGGTGACATCGAAGGTCGCGGTCCCAGCGCCATCGGGCACCAGCGCGATGGTCCCGAGGCCCTGCGCGTTCGTCTCGACGGTGGCGGCCGAGCCAGCCGCGTCGCCTGCGAGCGCAAGCTCGACCTTGGCCGCGACCGCCCCGCCGTTCGGATCGGTCGTCACGACGAACACGTCGTTCGCCAGCCCAGACACGAGCTTGCCGCTCTCGGGGATGAGCGTGACGTCCACGCCGCCCTTGGCGATCGACGCCGTGCGCGCGACCGTCTGCGTGTGGTCGGCGCCGTCGACGACGCTGACGTCGATCTTCATGAGGCCCTTGCCCTGCTCGAGCGGGAGCCCGACGACCTGGTTGGGGACACGCACGACGGCGCTGAAGAGCCCGTCCGCGTCCGTGGTCGTGGTGACCTCCGCGAACTGAGTGAAGTCGATGTCGAAGGTCGAGGCGACGATGCGGACGTCGCCGCCATCGACGGCCTTGCCGAAGAAGTAGCGCGCGTCGCCGGTCACCGTCACATCGGCGCCGGGGCGGTACCAGGTCTGGTCGAGGCTCGCCGAGACCTTGAACTTCGGCAGGACATAGCGATCGACTGTGATCGTCTTTTCGCTGGTCGTGTCGCCGAGCACCGCGCGAATCTTCCAGGTGCCCAGATTGACCGAGCGCGCGAGTTGGATGGTCGTCGCCGCGATGCCGAAGGCGTCCGTCGTGATGCTCTCACGCGCGATCTTATTGCCTTTGCCGTCCTCGATCTCGAAGACCACCGGCTGGTGCGCCTCGGGCGTCTTGTCGGTCGTGCGCAGCGCCAGCGCACGCACGTTGACGAGCTGGCCGGGCAGGTAGAGCGGCTTGTCGGTCGTGACGAGGACCTTGCGGCTGCGCACGAGCTTCACCGCGACGTCCTCGTTCTGGATCGTCGCGCCGTTCACGACGCGCACGGTGAGGGTGGCGTCCCCTTCGGCGCCCTCGGGCGGCGTCACCTCGGCGCTGGCCTTGCCGGACGCGTCGGTCACGGCGTCGACCTTGGTCGACTTGCCGTCGGCGCTGGTCAGGATCAGCTCGACCTTGCTGTTGACGAGCGCCTTGTTGGTCGCCGGATCGATCGCGAACAGCGTCACGTGGCCGCGGCTCCCGACCTCGATCTGGCTGTCGGTCATGAGCACGACGGCCAGCTTGCGCAGCGTGTCGAACGCGCTGCGCGTGCCGCTGGCGACGCCGTTCTCCCATTCGACGCGGTACTCGAGCAGGTACTGCGCGAGGTCGGCCTGGGTCGTCGCCTCCGGGAGGCCGTCCAAGACGAGCGGCACGTTGCTGCCACCGGGGGCCGCCAGGAAGTCGCGCTTGAGCGCGTCGATCTTCTTGCCCGCGAGGTCCCGCAAGGTGACCGTCATCGTGCCCGGGACCGCCGATTTCCCGGGGTTGCCGATGGGCACCGTCAGGTCGAGCGCGGTGGGGTCGGACGGCGTTCCCAGCGAGAGTGCCATCCCCTTTTCCTCGAAGACCGCGCGATCGGTCGTGAGATCCGGCGGCCTGGGCGGGTCGGGCGGGCCGCTCGCGTCGGGCTGCGTGCAACCCGCGGGGATGAGGAGCGCTGCGACGAGTGGCGTCTTCGCGAGCGCGCTGAGACGAGCGCGCGCGAGTCGGAGCCACGACTGTGACGTTGAATGCGGCATGGGGGGACCTCCCTCTTGGACCACTGTGTGAGACGCGGAGGCCGTGAGCAAGGCGTGTGCCGATCGAGGTCCGCATGCTAGGCGGGTCTGCGGCCTCTGGGCGGTGACGGCGTGGGAAAGGTTGGTTGGATCGCCTGGGCGCGTGTAGAGAACTGACACATGCCCGCGGGGGCCGAGTGCCCTGACACGCATGGCTCGCTCGTCGCGCGCCCGCCCTGTTCGTCGCGCGCCTCTTCCCTTCGTCTCTCTCCCCCTTCTAATGATGACGGCCGAGCCACCGACCCGACCCCCGCCGCGCCGCACCGTCCATCAGGGCGACGGTGTCGCGTGGCTCGCGCGCGCCCCGCTGCCGCCCGATCACGCCGTCGTGACCTCGCTGCCCGACGTGTCCGAAGTGGCTCACCTCGGCTTCGAAGGCTGGCGCGCGTGGTTCGTCGCGACGACCGCCCTCATTTGCCGCCAGCTCGCCGACGAGGCCGTCGCCATCTTCTTTCAGACCGACATCAAGCGCGACGGCCGCTGGGTCGACAAGAGCTACCTCGTCCAGCGTGGCGCCGACGAGGCCGGCGCGCAGCTCCTCTGGCACAAGGTCGTGTGCCGCGCGCCCGCCGGCCAAACGACCTTCGGACGCCCGGCCTATGCGCACTTCCTGTGCGTCTCGCGCGGACTGCGCCTGCTCCCCGGCCAGTCGAGTCCCGACGTCCTGCCCCGCCTCGGCGCGATGCCATGGGTGCGCGCGATGGGCACCGAGGCCTGCGCCGCCGCCGCCGCCTTTCTCCTTGCGCACACCGCGTGTCGCACCGTCGTCGATCCCTTCTGCGGGGTCGGGACGATGCTCGCGGTCGCCAACCGCTACGGCCTCGACGCGATCGGCGTCGAGCTCTCGCCCAAGCGCGCCGCGCGCTCTCTCTCGCTCGTCCTTCCCGCCTGAGGCACCCTTGCTTGGCGCGTCGCGCGCGATACCATTCATGGTTTGTGCGGCCCTGCTTCACAAGCCGGCCAACCTCCAGACGGGCCCGCCCCGCCACATGACAGCGCGCCCGGACCGGCGCATCATGGCCCCATGCCTCCGAGCCCCGTCCCGCCCGCGAGCGACGCGATCAGCGCCTATGGCGAGCGGCGCTACGCCGACGCCGTCGCGGCATGGCGCCAGGCGCTGGCCGAGGCGGCGGCGCGCGGCGAGACGGAGTCGCTGCTGTGGCGGGCGCACCTCGGGCATGCGCTGCTCGGGTTCGGGGACCTGCCCGCCGCCAACGCGGAGTATGCCCACGTTCTGGCGGCCGCGCGCCCCGCGGGCGACACGCGCGCTTTCACCGCGGCGCTCGCCGGGTCTGCGTATCTGGCGCAGGCGCGCGGCCAGTACGCGGCCGCCGAAGCCGCTTTCCGCGACGCGGCCGACGTCTTGGCGGTCGAGCTTGCCGACCCACTCGGCGCCGCATGGACGCTCACGTCGGCGGCCGCCGCAGCCTACCTCGCCGGCGACTCCGGCCGCGCCGTCGCAGACTACGCGCGAGCGCTGCCGGCCCTGCGCGCGGGCGCGAGCCCCGACGAGCTGGCCGGCGCCCTCACGAACTACGGCGGCATCCTCCTCGCCGCGCGCGAGACGCACCAAGCCCGCGCGCTCCTCGACGAGGCCGCCCGCCTTCGCACCCCGGCCAGCGACCGCTCGCTCATGGAGGTGTCGCTTCGCCTCAACCGCGGCATGGCGGCGCTCATGGTCGGCGAGTTTGTGACCGCCGAGGCCGACCTCGCGGCCGCCTACGAGCTGGGCCGCGCGCTCGGCGCGACGTGGGAAGCGGCCAAGGCCGCCGCGAGCCTCTCGAACCTCTTTCGCTATCGCGGCGATCTCGCCCGCGCGCTCGCCTTCCATGCGGACGTCATGGCCCTCGAAGCGGCCGGCGGTTTCGTCGTCGACGAGCCCGGTGGCCTCCTCTACGCCGGCCTCGAAGACCACGCGCTGCACCTCGAGGTCGCGAAAGCCGGCGCCGACAGGATCGCCGGCGGCGGCCGCCAGCTGCCGGAGGCCGACACCACGGCGACGGTCGCCGCCGCTCTCGCCCAGCGGTCCGAGGCCGCTCCCGAAGAGCGCAGAGCGCTTGCCCGCGACGATACCGCCACCGGCCCCTTCGTCGTCTTCTCGCCGCCGTGCCCCGGCACCTTCGGGCCCCTCTTCCCACGCGGCGCCGCGGCCATCGCGTCGTTCCTCAATCACCACGGCGTGCCGGCCGTCCTCGTCCCGCTCTCGCATTACGTCGACGTCTACCTCGGGCAGAGCGCCGTCGACGCGCGCCTCGCCGAGGTCGTCGCCGACGCCATCGCGACGCTGCGCCCGCGCGCAATCGGGATCTCCGTCACCTTCAGCTACCTCTATCCGCAGGGCCTCGCGCTCGCCCGCCTCCTCCGCGCCGCCGCGCCCAACACGCCGATCATCATCGGTGGCCCCCACGTCACCTATTGGGACGAGGAGTGCCTGCGCGAGGCGCCCGCCATCGATGTCGTCGTCCGCGGCGAGGGCGAGTGGACCGCGCTCGAGCTCCTCCAGACGCTCGCGCGCGTCGGCCACCGCGCCGCCGACGCCGATCTCTCGCAGGTCCTCGGACTCACCTGGCGCGCGCCCGACGGCACGATCCGCGCGAATCGCCTGCGTCCCCTCGGCAACGTCCTCGCGCTGCCCGAGATCGACTTCGGCCTCCTGCCGGCGGCGTTCGCCAAGCGCATGGAGATCTCCGGCATGACCAGCCGCGGCTGCACCTTCCGCTGCCGCTACTGCCACGAGTACCGCTTCTGGGGCGGGGTCGTCCGCCAGTACCCCGTCGCCCGCGTCGTCGGCGAGATGGAGCGCATCGCGCGCGACCACGGCAACGCCATGGCCGGCATCGACGACTCGATGCTCTCGATGGAGGACGCCTACTTCGGTGAGCTCTGCCGCGCGCTCGCCGCGAGCCGCTGGTTGCCGCCGCAGTTCGGGTTCTTGACGCGCGTCGACACCATCACGCCCGAGGGCCTGACGGCCATGCGCGAGGCGCACCTCAGGTCGATGAGCGTCGGCCTCGAGAGCGGCTCGGACAAGGTCCTGCTCGCGATGAACAAGGGCGTCACGCTCGCCCGCGCACGCGTCGGGCTCGAGCTGGCGCGCGCCGCCGAGGTCCAGGTCGCCGGCTTCTTCATCGTCGGGCACCCCGGCGACGACGCGCACGAGTCCGCGACGACCGTCGATTGGGTCGAGGATCTCTTCGACCAGGGGCTCCTCGCCTGGATGGACGTCGCGATGTTCACGCCCTATCCGGGAACGCCGTTCTTTGCCCATCCCGACAAGCACGGTGTCCGCATCCTCACGATGGATTGGTCGCGCTGGCGCCGCACGAACCGCCCCGTCGCCGAGCTGACGACCTACCGCGCGAGCGCGATCTACAAGGGCTACCTCGAGATGCTCGCGGCCATGTCCCGGCGCCTGCGCGCGCCCGGTTTGACCACGCCTGCGTGATGCATCACGCCTGTTGTGCGGATTTCCTTCACAAGCGACGATCGCGTCATGAAGCACGCCGCCGAGGGTTACGACCTCCTCGAGCGCCGCCTGGCCGACGTCGCGCTGGACGTTGCCGTGCTGGTGTGGTCCGCAGCGCTGGACCTCGTGGCGACCGTGCCGCTCGCGGCCGTTGCCGTCGTGATCTTGCCCGCGCGTGCGGGCAAGCGCCGGCCTGGGCAGTCCGTCCGGGCCGTCCGAGCCGTCCGAGCCGTTCGAGCCCAGGGAGTTTGACAGACGGCGGGACCGCCCCTAGGCTCGGGTGACACCACGCGGAACCCCGCGGGAGCAAGCAAAATGGCGGTTTCGAGACGTCTCGCCGGTATCCTCTTCTGCGTGGGTCTCACGCTTGCCACCGGCGTCGACAGCGCGCACGCCGCCAAGCCCCTCGAGGACACGCGCCCGGTCGTCCTCGAAGGCTCGCACACCATGTTCCCGCTCGCTCGCGCCATCGCGCTCGCCTTTCAGGGCGCCCACCCGGGCCTCGAGCTCGTCGTCGGCGGCTCTGGAACCGGGCTCGCGTTCGAGCAGCTCTGCGCCGGTCGCTCCGATCTCGCGAACGCCTCCCGCCCCATCAAGCGCGACGAACTCGAGGCCTGCGCCAAGAACGAGGTCGCGTTCGTCGAGATCCCGGTCGCCTACGACGGCGTCGCCGTCATCGTGAATCCGAAGAACACCTGGGCCAAGGACATCACGGTCGCCGAGCTGCAGACGCTCTGGGGCGCCGCCGCCGACAAGACCATCACGACCTGGCGGCAGGTGCGCGCGAGCTGGCCGGACGCGCCGCTCGTCCTCTTCGGGCCCGAGGTCGACTCGGGCACGACCGACTACTTTCGCGACGCGGTCATTGGCGAAAACGGCCTCATGCGTACCGATTACACCGCGACCATGAACGGCGAGGCGCTCGTCGCGGGTGTCTCCGAATCCCCGAACGCGGTCGGTCTCCTCGGCCTCTCCTATTACAAGCGCAACGCGATGGTCCTGCGCGCGCTCGCCGTCGATGACCAGAAAGCCCAGGACGGCCAAGACGGGCCAGTGGCACCGACCACCGAGGCCATCGTGGCGGGCACCTACCAACCGCTCGCGCGCCCGCTGCTCGTCTATGTCGCGGCGAAGTCCTTCGAGCGCGCGCCCGTCAAGCAGCTCCTCGACATCCTCATGAAGAGGGTCGACGCGCTGACGAGCCAGGTGGGACTCGTGCCGCTCTCCGAGAGCGCCTACAAACTGGTCCGCAAGCGCGTCGCCAAGCGCACGACCGGCACGATGTTCGACGGAACGGGCGCCATGGACGGCAAGGCCATCGAGACGCTGCTCGGCCAGAAGCGGCCCTGACCCGGAACGCCACCCGATGCGTCAGGCCCGAAACGGATTCTCGATGCGAACGCCGTCGATGGTCTGCCCGTGCTGCATGTCCTCGGTCAACAGTATGTCGCAGCCGGCTTGCGCCGCCGCGCGCACGATGAGCGCATCCCAAAACGACAACGCGTGCTGCCGCGACGCGACAACGGCCTCGAGCACGAGCGCCGCGTCGATCTGAACAGTGGTCAGCGCGGCCACCTCGCGCACCGCTCGCTCAGCGACGTCGGGCATCGCGATGGGCTTCGCACCGCGCGTCAGTGCGACATACAGTTCCTGCAGCACCTGCGTACTCACGATCAAGTCGCGCGCCGCTCGCTCGCTGGCAAGCCGCTTTCGTGCCCGATCCCGTTTCTTGGGCGCGCCCTCGTCGAAGAGATAGACGAGCACGTTCGTGTCAATGAAGGCGCTATCGCTCATGGAGGTCGTCGCGCGTCCAGCGTCGCTCGCCTCGCGCCTTCGCGCGCGCCCTTCCGCCATGCCGCCGATTCGCGTCGGCGAGCGCGAACAAGGCGTCCACTGCGCGTATCTGTGTGGCGCGCTCGGAAGCGAACGCCCGCAGATGCTCCGCCAAGATCGCGTTCACGCTCGTGCCCATCTCGAGCGCGCGAATACGCGCGCGCTTGAGCGTTTCCTCATCCACGGTGATGGTCAGATTTGCCACGGGATCCGTGTAACACAGAAACCGTGTCGGACCAACGACGGTGAGGCACGACCGCGTCAGCCTCCGAGGCGACTCGGCTGCTCGGCTGCTCGGAGCTCCGCCCACAATCCACCGTAGCGGCGCCCTCGCGTCGAACCGCTGGTCTTGATCAGTGTCAAGGGCGCGATGTCCCGATTGCCCCGGTCCGTCGCGACGATTGACCGTGGACGGCGAAGCGTGCCACTTTCGGCGTACCTGGGTCGGTCACCGTCATGTTCGTCCGATTTCCTGCGCGTTCGGCAGGGGCGATCGGTTCAGCGCGGAGCCTACCCATGACCCAGAGCACTTCCAAAGTCGCGCCCGAGACTTCGTCCGGCGCCAGCAGCGCTTCGCCCTCGTCCGCGTCGTCGTCGTCGGGCGTCCAGATGCGCGCAGCCCTCCGCGGCATGGACTTCGACGCCCAAGCGCACGCGCTCATGCCCGACCAGGTCGCGCCGGTGCAAGCCAAGGGTGGCGATGCGAGCGGCGCCGTGCACGCCGCGGCCGAGCGCGGCACCGCGGGCTCGGGCGCGAGCCTGCCCCACCTCGACGCGATCCAAAGCGCCTTCGGGCATCACGACGTCACCGGCGTGCAGGCGCACGTCGGCGGCGCAGCGGCCGAGGCGAGCCAGGCGATGGGGGCCGAGGCTTACGCCTCGGGCAACGACGTCGCCTTCGGAGGCGCGCCCGACGTGCACACGGCCGCACACGAGGCCGCGCACGTGATTCAGCAACAGTCCGGGGTCTCGCTCGCGGGCGGGGTCGGTCAGGCGGGCGACGCATACGAGCAGCACGCGGATCGGGTCGCCGACGCTGTCGTTGCGGGCAACTCGGCCGAGCCGATCCTGAATCAGATGACCGGCGGCGGCGCGGGCGCCGAGGTGCAAGCCAAGGGCGTGCAGCAGAAGAGCGACAGCGATGTGGTCGTGCAGCGCGACGCCGTCGCGATGCCGGACGGACGGACTGTCGATCCGGGCCGCACGCCGACGGACTTCGAGACCGAGGCGCGCGCCTTCGAAGAGAAACTCCCCGCGGTCGCCGCGCCGAAGGCCACCGGAGTCCTCGAGGCCCTCTGCCAGAAGGCGCTCGAGTACATCAAGAACAAGGTCAAGTCGACCACGGACAGGCTGCCCGAGATCGAGAGCGGCGTCAGCGCCCTGCTCGCCAAATGTGGCGAGGTCGACCCGACGCGCGCGGGCGGCGTGAGGCCGGAAGCCGTGCGCGAAATCCTGACGACCGCCCAGCAGCGTCAGACCATGCTCACCGAGGCGCGGGAGGCGGGGACCAGCCTCGCGACCCTGGCCGCCCCGCCGAGCATCCGCGAGCAGATGACGTTCCTGCGCAATTTCGGTCGGGCCATCTTCGCGCCGAACTTGCTCAAGGATGGTGGCGAGGTCACGGGGCGACTCTTGGGGGCGACTCCGGAGGAGACCCGTCAGCTGTCGACGCGCGTGGAGGCGGCGCGCGCGGCCGCGGCGACGCGCACGCCGGGTCCGAAAGACAACCTGCCGGGCGGCACGAACGTTCTCGATATCGTCGACGCCGTGCCTTCGGCGGCATCCCGCGGAGCCGAGGCCACCAGGCAGGGCGCGGATCCAAGCGCCATCGTAAGCGGCTCCGGGCCCGCGGCATCGCGCGACCCGGAGGCCATCCGGTCGCAGGCCAATGCGCGGGTCGACACCAAGGACGTCGCTGCGGTCACCGGCACCCCGGCGCAGTCGGCGGCTTCGGGTCGACAGGCCGGGCCGATCTCGGGCGCCGAATCGACCGATCCGCTCGCCATCACGCCGCGCGAGGCGACCCAGCAGGGGATCACCAGCGCCACGGACGTGCTGAAGTGGTCCGAGGGCGATCGGGTCTGGATGGCCAACGAAACCAATACGTGGGTCACGGCCATCCGCGAGCTGCAGCTGCCGTTTGCCGCAGGGCCCTCCGGCATGACCAATTCGACGCTTAACGCCGCCCAGATGCTGGGCATGGGCGATCGTCTCCTCGACACGCGCATGGCGTGCATCGCGTTCCTTCTCAACATTCACGCGCACAGCCTGGCGGAGGTCCTGGCCGCGGGCGCGGGCTTCGGGCTGCCGTTTACGGCGGGCCAAACGATGTACGAGAACATCCCGCCGCTCTCGCCCGAGGAGCTCCGGAGTTGCGGCAAGGACCGGAAGTTTCCAAGAGAGCTGGCCGAGGAGTCGGCCGCCGCGGCAGCCACCGCCGCGACCGGCGGACCGCCCGCGGCAGGGGGCGACAGCGCCGCGGCCCCCAGCACGCCCGCGCCTCCCACGACCCCACCAGCGAGCCCCCCGCCCGCCTGAGTCAGCGGGGGACGCCCATCGTCTCGCCCTGCGAGCGGGCTGTTGACGAATGATGCGAGAGCATTCCACGCGGGATCGCATCGCATCCGAGTTCCATAGTTTGTGCGGCCGGCCGAGCCGGCGTCCATCGGAGAACGCCATGTCCACCCACCCCAGTTGTTTCGATGGCGGCTACCTCGTCGGCGAGGACGACTGGCTCCCGACCGATCCGCACGACCGCTACGCGTACTCCTTCGGGGTCTTCGTCGGGTGCAGTCGACTGACCTGTCGCGGGTGCGGCCAGGCGGTCCGGCAGGCGCTGGGCTACTGGAGTGCTCCCGCGGTTTCTCCCGCAGCGCTTCACGCCGCTCCCGATTGGTCGCAGCTCGCCGGCGCGGCGCCTGTCGCGGGTGCGTCCGGACGTCTGTACGCCTGCGCCTGCACGAGTCGCGTCGCGCACGGCCTGCAATACCTGGTGTTGCCGCCCAACGCGACCGAGCCCGAGACCCTGCCGCCCTGGGGTTGCGCGGGGCATCCTGCGCTCGCACTTCCCGACACGTTGGGCGGCGTCGCGTTGGCGGCAGCCCCCGATTGGGGCGCTCTGGCGCTTGCGCAGTTGGGTGTCGCCGGCCATCCCGCGCTTCATCGCAACGTCGACCGCCTGCCGGGCTTCGTTCTCACGCGCATCTACACGGCGCTCGACAGCCAGAGCGGTCGTGACCAGCTGAGCCATGCGGTGGGCGCGTGTGCGAATCACGCGGATGCTTCGGTTCGGGCGGGGGTGGCGCTGTTCTTCGCCCTGAATCCCGGAGCGGCAGGACTCGACGCGCTGCTCACCGCCTGGCAGGCGCAGCCCGCGCTCTACGACGGGGCGTCGCCCTGGGGTCCCGAGCCGACCCTGCGAAGCGTCATCCTGCAAGCTATCGGATGGCGCTTGACGCGCCGTGGCGGGACGATCCCGCATGAGCCGATCGCGCTGGCGACCTTGCGTTGGGCGGCGACGCATTCGCCCGGACTCGGCAGTTTCGTGTATTGGCTTCCGCGCATCGATCCCGAGTGGATGATCTTGCATCTCGATGCAATCGTGGCGCTGGCGCTCGACTACTGGGCCGGGGTGCTCGGCGCGTTGCGCGTGACCGATCCGAACGTGCTGGTGCCGGCGTGCCTCGAGGTCATCCGATCGGGCCGAGAAACGCGCGACGGAGTTCTGGCGGTGATCGGGTCCAGCTACGGCGCCGACTTCGCCCAAGCCCTCGATCGATCGCTACCGTCCTGACAGTGAGCCGCGGCAAGCGCGACCCCAAACGGCTATCCGCGCCAGGCCTTGGTCAGTCCGTTCGCACGAGGCCGCGGGCCGCGTCGGCGTCATGCGCATCGATCACCGAGCGCGCGATGGCGAACGAGAATCCGGCGCGCGCGAGGGCCGCGAGGTGCCGCTGGCGATGCTCCTTGCGCGTGTCGCTCTTGCCAAAGGGGCCGAGTCGCTTCTTTTCGGCCAGGTGGATCGCGGCGACGAGATCGCTGTCGGGGACGTCCGCGGCGAGGACGTCGATCGCGTGGACGACCGCATCGGGGGCGGCTCCGCGCTGCTCGAGGTCACGCCGGATGAAGCGCGTCGAGCGGCCGCGTCGATGCAGCGTCGAGGCGCGGTGCTCGGAGTAGAGGTCGTCGTCGACGAGCTGGACGTGTTCGAGGCGTGCGATGACGCCGTCGACCCAGGCGCGCATGGCGCTCTGAGGCGCCTCGCCGGCCAGGACGGCGTCCCTCATCTTGGCGCCGAGATGCTTGCGGAGCTTGGCCGCCGTGCACGGGAAGCGCGCGAGGTAACGGAGGGCCAGCTCCTTGAGCGCGTCCTCGTCCCTGACGGGGAAGCGGCGGACGGGGGGATTGGCGGGGGGTTTGGCGCGTGGGTTCATGTGGCAGTAGGTATCGCCGATCGCCCTGTCGAGGGCCAGCGCCGTTCGGCCGCGGCGCTGACAAACGCTGACACGGAAGGACCGGGGTCGGCTGGACAGGGCCACGTCGGGCGGTCACTCTCACGCCGCATCGATTCGATCAGAGGACGAGGTTTCGCATGGCGAAGATCACACGGCGCGAATGGATGGAGCGCGTGGGCGTGGCGGGCGTGGGCCTCGCTCTGGGCAGCGCCTGTCGCAGCGACAACGGCGGTGGGACCACCGACGTGACCGACACCCGCGACGTCGTCGGTGACACGACCAGCGCGACCGAGGCGACCGCCGAAACAGGCGCGACGGAGACGTCCGCGACGGAGACCGCCGAGGTCACGCCGCCCGCGCCCCAATACAATGTCCTCTTGCTCGTGGTCGATCAGGAGCGCTTCCCGCGCGCCACTCCGAGCGATCTGATCCTACCGGCCCACGCGCGCCTCCTCCAGCGCGGCACGTCCTTCCGGCGCCACTACGCGAACGCGATGCCGTGTACGCCGTCGCGGTCGAACCTCTACACCGGCCTCCAGGTCACCAAGACCGGGATGTTCAGCAACATCGGCTTCGGCGGCCAGGGGTCGATGGCCACGACCTTCCCGACGATGGGCACGCTCTTCAAGTCGCTCGGCTATGCGACCGCCTACTACGGCAAGTGGCATCTCTCCGAGGTCGACGCCGGCGACAGCTGCAGCATCGACACGACTGCCGCGCTCCAGCCCTACGGTTTCGACACCTACAACCACTGCGGCGACTACCCCGGTACCGTGCACTCCGGCTACAAGGACGACCCAACCGCCGCGGCCGACGCGGTCGCCTGGCTGGCCGCGCGCGCCGCGAGCGCCGACGCCGCGCCGTGGCTCATGACGCTCAACCTCGTGAACCCGCACGACATCATGTTCTTCTACAACCAGCCCTTGCTCCACAGCTCGTTCGGGTTCGGGCCGCCGCTCGATCCTTTGTACACCAAGCAATGGAACGTCACGCTGCCGCCGTCCTACGCCGAGGATCTCGCGACCAAGCCGAGCGCTCAGCGCGCCTATCAGAAGCTCTACGATACCGCGCAGAGCTACCCCGACACCGACGAGGGGCGGCAGCAGATGCTGGCCTTCATCAACTACTACTACAACTGCCAGCGCGACGCCGATCGCCACCTCGGCACCGTGCTCGATGCCCTGGAAGGCTCGCGCTTCGCCGAAAACACCATCATCGTCTTCACCTCGGATCACGGCGAGATGGGCCAGTTCCACGGCTTGCGCGGCAAGGGCGCGATGGTCTACGACGAGAACAACCGCGTGCCGCTCGTCATCGTGCACCCCGACTATCCGGGCGGTCGCACGGTCGACGGTCTGACGGCGCACGTCGACCTCACGCCGTCGCTGCTCGCGCTCTGCGGCAAGCCCTACGACGAGGTCCAGGCCGCCAGTCCGGGGCTCGCCGGCAAGGACGTGACGGCGCTGCTCGCCGCGCCGGACGCCGCCTCGCCGCGCGCCGAGGTGCTCTTCACCTTCGATTTCGGGGGCACCGTCGACTTCACGGGCCAGAAGGGCGGCGAGCGCCCCGACGCGACCTCGAACTCCGCCCGTCCGTTCCTGCGCGGGATCTTCGATGGGCGCTACAAGTTCGCGCGCTACTTCGCGAGCGACCACTACCACTCGCCCACGACCTTCGAGGAGCTCGTCGCGAACAACGACCTCGAGCTCTACGATCTCGAGACGGATCCAGACGAAAACACGAACCTCGCCGCCGACCTCGTCGCAAGTCGCGCCCTCATCGACGACCTCTTCCCGCGGCTCGAGGCGCTCATCGCGGCGGAGATCGGGACCGACGGCAAGCCCACCTGAGCGCCGCGCTCGTCCACCAACCCTGGTCGCTCACCCCCGCGCAACGCGCATTTGCCGCGAGCGGGCGCAGCGAGCGGTTGACTCGTCCCGAGGCGCATGCCACCCCTACGGCCTTGTGACCTCCGCCATCCTCGCTCCGACCGCCACGTCCACGCCTCGCACCAGGCTCTGGGCCCTCGTGCGCCCGGAGGAGTACCTACTGGTGGCGGTCATCGGCGCGTTCGTCGCCCTCGACGCGCTCGGCATCACCACGCTGCTGATCGGCACGAACTTCATCAAGGCCGGCGCCGACGCCGCGGGGATCTTCCTCCTGCTCTCGGCCGGTGTCGCGGGTTGGCGCGCCAAGCGCCGCGCGCGCGGGAGCTCCGACGATCTGCCCGGCGTCGTCGTCGCCCTCCTCACCGTCGTGCCGCTCGTCTTCATCGCGCTCATCGGTACGCGCGTCATCCCCTGGGACGGCGACGCGCTCGCCGTCGGCATCGTCCTGGCCACGGCCTGGGTCGCCGGATGCGCTCTCCAGGCCGCGCGCGCCCCCCAGTCCCCCGGCCTGTGGCCCTTCGGGCGCGACGTCGTCCTCGACATGTTCGCCTTCGTGCGCGCCTGGTTCCCGTTCATCGTGCTGCTGGCGTGCTACGAGAACGCGCTCTGGCTCGTCGTGCGCGCGAATCCACATTTGCAGGACGCTGCAATCTTCCGCCTCGACCAGATCCTCTTCGGTGGCCACCTCGACATCTGGTTCCAGCACATCACGTCGCCGGCCCTCACCGAGATCTTCGCGTTCTTCTACGACTCGCTCTACCTCTATCCGTTCGTCATCGGCATGGCGCTCTTCTTCGCCCGCCGCATGCGCGCCTTTCGCTCGTTCCTCCTGGCCTTCGTGCTCGCCGGCTACGTCGGCTACGTCGGCTACCTCATCATCCCGGTGGTCGGACCGGTCTACTATTACCCGAAGATCTACACGGTCGAGCTCACGACCGGCGAGCCCAGCGACGGCACGGTGAAGCACGTCGACGACGACTCGCAGGCGCTCAGCTTCTACGTCCTCTCACAGAAGCTGGCCGACAAGGCGGCCTACGGCGGCAACGCGCCCCGCAACTGCTTCCCGTCGCTGCACGTCGGGTGGGCGATGGTCTTCCTCATCTTCATGTGGCGGCACCTGCGCAAGCTCTTCTATGTGTGCGTCGGGCCGCTCGTCATGCTCATCCTGGCGACCTCGTATCTGCGCTACCACTATGTCACCGATATCGTCGGCGGGATCCTGCTTGCGGTCTTGACCTCCGCGTTCGCGCCCTGGCTCGTCACGCGCTGGGAGCGTTGGGCCGGGCGCCCGCCGCGCACCGACGGGCCCGACCCGGATCCCGTCGCCACGCCGGCCCCCGCGGGGTCTTCCGCGCGCGCGAGATTGGCGCGGCTTTGGCGGCCAGCGCGCTACGTGCTGCCGATCGGTTTCTTCCTCCTGGTCACCGGCTACGTCTACCTGTCGGCCTATGGCGACAATGAGCGCGCCGCCCTCCAAGTGACCGAGGAGTACATCCATCGCGAGGGTCCGACTTTGCCGCCGGCCGACCAGCTGGGTACGCGCTTCGAGGACGCCGTCGAGCTCGTCGGCACGCGCTTCGAGCCGGCCGACTGGGAGCCGGGCGAGCTCGTGACGATCACCTCGTGGTGGCGCTCGCTGAAGCCGCTCGCGGGTGACTGGAAGATCTTCGTCCACGTGCGCGGGATGGACGACGGGGTACTCGTGAACGCCGATCACTATCCGGTCTTCGGCAAATATGGCGTCGCGCGCTGGGTCCCCGAGGACTTCATCGAGGACGTGATGGTCGTGCGCATGCCGAGCTCCGCACGCGGCACGCGCGTCGCCGTCTGGACGGGGCTCTACGCCGAGCGGACCGACGGGCGCCGCGCCCGCATCACGGCCCCGGGCAAGGCGCCCGCCACGTCGGACAACGCCGTCAAGGTCACCGAGCGCGCGCTGCGCTGAGCACAGCGGAATGGAGCGTGCAGAGCCTCCAGTCGGAGGTGAGCCATGCAAGCGCTCCTGATGAGTCTGGCCTTCCTGATCCTCGATGGCCCGCGCGATGCTGGCCCGCGCGACGCGGTGTGCCCCTTCGATGCGACGGCGGTGTTCTGCAGCGAGGATGCAGAGAAAACCCTGTGCTGTCCGGGTGATACGCCGCTGTGCTGCGCAGGCGGCAAGATGGGCTGCTGCCCGAGTGGCAAGCCGTGGGCCTGCAATTCGCCGCGCCAGTGCTACGCGACCGTGGAAGAAACCGTGGGCTGCGCGGGGCTCGTGTCACAGTGCGACTGACCGGGGCGATCCGCGCGCCGACCGGGCGTGTCGGTGCGAAACAGCGTCCAGATCAAGAAAGCGCGCGGGGTCAGTTCGCGCTGCGTCGCTGCAGGTAGTACCCGAGCGAGCGGATCGCCTGGTCGGCCGAGCGGAACACCGGCACGCCGGCCGCGCGCACGGCCTGCGCCAGCGGGTCGTAGAGCGGTCCAGCATCGACCACGAAGACCAGCGGCTTGTTCGACGCCTCGGCCCAACGCGGCACGCGCGTGGCGAGCGACGCGACTGAACCCGGGGTCGCGAGCTCGGTCGGGGTCGTCATGAGGCGCGGCGTCATCGGCACGACCGACACGACCAGCGCGTCGACCTCGGACGCTTGTTGCAGGACGCGCACGGCCGTTTCGTACGCCTCCTCGTCGGCCATCGGCGTGAGGTCGAGCGGGTTGCGCGCATTGACGAGCCCCGCCAGGCCGTGGCGCTCGAGCCCCGCACGCAGCGCGGCGCGCACGTCGTCGGAGAGGGTCGCCATCGCGACCTCGTGGTGCGCGCCGAGTACGCTGTCGGCCATCCCGACCGCTTCGAAACCGGCGTTGGAGATGGCGCCGATCTGGACGCCGCGCACCGTCTTGCCGTGCAGCGCCGTCGCCAGGTCGATGAGCTCCTCGAACTCCTTGAAGGTGTCGACGACGATCGCGCCCGCTTGGGATGTCGCCGCCTGGCACACGTCGTAGTCGCCCGCGACCGCGGCGGTGTGGCCGGCGGCGGCCGAGCGTCCCGACTCCGTGCGGCCGGCCTTGTAGAAGACGACGACCTTGCCGCGCCGCGTCGCCTCGCGCACCGCGTGGACGACCGCGAGGCCGTCGAGATCGACGAAGCCCTCGGCGTAGACACCGATGACGTCGATGTCGTCGCGCTCGGCGATGACGGTGACGAAGTCGCCGAGCGAGAGATCGGCCTGGTTGCCGATCGAGACCGCGAGCGCGGGTTGAAGGTGCGCGAGGTTCGAGAGGCGGCTCAGGATGAAGGCGCCGCTCTGCGAGACGATCGCGAGGCGATGCGGCGCCGACGGGGCGCGTGCATTCTCTGCATCGGGCGCGCGCAGTTTGTACCCGGGTATAAAGAACGTGTCGAAGCGGCCCGGACGCGAGACGACGCCGAGGGAGTTGGGCCCGAGAAACACCGGGCCATGGTCCTGTGCGCGGGCCTGGGCAATCGCCGTCCGCAGATCCTCGCGCAGGTCCTCGCTGCCCTCGGTCTCGCCGACGCCGCCCGGGATGAGGATCGCCGCGCCGACCTTGCCGCACGCGGTGATCTCGCCGACGAGCGCCGGGACTTGCTCGGCCTTCGCGGCGACCACGAGCAGATCGGTTTCGGGCAGAGACGCGATGTCGGGCACGCAGCGCACGCCGTCGATGCTCTCGGTGCCGGGCTTGACGATCACCAGGTCACCCGCCGGAAAGCCGCATCCCAAGACGTTCTGCAGGATGACGCGCCCGAAGCCGCCCGCGCTCGCCGAGACGCCCAAGACGCCGATCGTGCGCGGCTCGAGGAGGCGCTTCACGCGCTCGAGCGGCCGCGGCACCGGTCGACTCCAAACGCGCTGCATGCGCCCGCGCCCATCGAGCGGCAGGAGGCGCCCTTGGCGGAACGCGAACGGGTTCACTTCCAGCTCGAGCAGATCCGGCCCCTCGGCGCCGCGGTCGACGCAGAAGCGCCGCGCCATGACGAGGAACGCGCGGAAACATCGGAGCAGCTCGCCGTCGGTGACGACCGCGCGATGGCCGCGCGCGCGCCCCGTGAGGATGTCGTAGATGGCGGTCGTGCGGAAGAGATCGAGGAACTGCTCGGCCGTGACGTCGTTCGCGACCGCCTTCGCGACGGCCGCTTGCGGACGCATCTTCTTCGCAAGCAGCTCGGTGTCGAGGCCGCCGATCCCCGCCGCGATCACCGGACCGAGCTCGCGCGTGGCGCGGATTCCGACGAACAGCTCCGACCCGAAGCCGGCCCGCGCTTCGGGCACGTGCTCGACGAGTAGAACGCCCTCGGCATGCGGCGCGAACGCGTTCGCAAGTCGGAGCGCCTCGCGCTGCGCAGTCTCCAGCTCGCGCGGGACGAAGATGACTGCCTGCGCGTCGCTCTTGTGCACGATCTCGGGCGAGACGATCTTCATGACGATGCGGTCGCCCGGGAAGCGCTCGAGCAGCTCGCGCGTGAGGATCTCCCCGCGCCGCAAGAGCGCGTGTTTCGGCGGTGCGATGGCCCCGACCAGCTGCACGAGCGTGTAGACTTCGTGCTCGTAGAGCTGACGCCGACCGCTCTCGTAGGCGTTCATGAGGATGCGCTCGAACGCGTGCGCCTCGGCGCCCGAGAGCGCATCGGACCCGGCCGCCTCGAACGTGAACTGCGTCTGATCGACGACCGACTCGGAGCGCGCCAGGTTCTCGGGCGGGACGGTCGCGAGCCAGTGCCGCACCGCGCGTGACGACCCGCCGCGCTGCAGCCCTTCGCGATACGCGCGCGCCGAGTCGACGCCGAAACGGAACGCGCGCCGGTTGACCTCTTTGACGCGCTCGCCGCCCGGCTTGAAGACCTCGTCGATCGCCGACTCCAGATCGGCCGCACCGAAGACGAGCAGCTGCGAGGCGGCCCCCAGCATCGCGACGTTCGACGCGCGCGACGAACCGGCGGCCCGCGCCAGCCGATCCGAATCGGCCAAGACGTGCTCGCGCCCCGCGGTCGCGACGCGCTCGAGGACCTCCTCGATCGGCGGGTAATTCGAGATGTTCACGAACGCGTTCGCGCTCGTCACAATGGCCCCATCCTCGCGGAGATATTGCACGTATCGCAGCGCCTCGAGCGGATCGAGCGCGATGACCAGATCCGCGCGCCCCAACGGAATCAGGTCACTCGCCAACGGCCGGTCGGACACGCGAAAATGCGACACGACCGCGCCGCCGCGCTGCGACATGCCATGCGTTTCGGACTGCTTGATGTCGAGCCCCCGCCGGAGCGCCGCAGTCGCCATGATGCGCGCGATCGTCAGGATCCCTTGGCCGCCGACGCCCGCGAGGATGATGTTCTGTTCCATGTCCCGTTACTCCGCGCCGCACTGCGGACGGTTCTTTCGTCGCACGTGAATGCACGCGCGCTCGGCGACGATGACCGAGAGACCCGGATGCGCGATCTCCTTCTTGATGAGCGCGACGAACGCATCCTGATGACGCGCGAGCGGCTCGACCACGTGCAGGTGATCCCTGCTGACGCCGAGCCCTTCGAGCAGGCGCAAGAGCGCCGGACCATGCGCGAGCGTGTCCTGCTGGCCGGTCATGCCGGTCGTCGCGTTGTCGAGGAGTAGCACCGTGGTGTTCGCACCGTAGTACGCCGCGCCGATGAGCGGCGTCATGCCCGAGTGGGTGAAGGTCGAGTCGCCGATCGTGCAGAGGACCGGATGCGCGCCGGAGCGCGCCGCGCCCGTGGCCATCGCGATCGACGAGCCCATGTCGACGGCCGTGTGGACGGCCTCGTAGGGCGGCAGGAACCCGAGCGTGTAGCAGCCAATATCGCTGAAGAGCAGCGGGTGCTCGAACCCCGCGACAGCCTCGGTCAGCGCGCCGAACGTGTCGATGTGAGGGCAGCCCTTGCACAGCGCCGGGGGCCGCGCGGGGATGTCGCTGACCACCGCGAACGTCGGCGGCGCGGGGCGTCCCAATGCGCGCGCAACGTTATCCGGCGTCAGCTCGCCGGCCATCGCAATATCCCCGGAAAGGCGTCCGCGGATGGTCTTGCCCGGCACGCCGAGCAGCCCCGTGAGGCGACTCTCGATGAAGGGCTGCCCGTCCTCGAGGACCAGGATCTCGTCGCAATGCTCGACGAGCGCCCGCAGCTTGGCGCGCGGCGGCGGGTACACGCGCAGCTCGAGGCGCGAATCGACCGACGAATCCCCGAGCGCCTCGCGCACGTAGTTCGCCGCGATCCCCGTCGCGATGATGCCGCGCCGCCCCGCCAGCGTCAGGGCGTTGCGCGGGCTCGCCTCGGCGTAGCGCTCGAGCTCGGGCTGCAGATCGAGCAGCCGTTGGTAACGGCGCCGCGCATTGTTCGGAATGAGCGTCCAGTTGCGCGGATCCCGGCGCGCCTCGGCATCGCTCGGCGGCGGCGCGATGCCCGCGCGTCCCTCGCGCCGCACGACCGCCCGGCTATGCGCCAGGCGCGTCACGACGCGCACCATCACCGGCAGCGACAGCTGCTCCGACAGCTCGAACGCCTCGCGCGTCAGGTCGTAGCACTGCTGTTGATCCGACGGCTCGAACAGCGGGATGCGCGCGAACTCCGCGTAGAAGCGACTGTCCTGCTCGTTCTGCGACGAGTGCATGCCCGGGTCGTCCGCGACCGCGATCACCAGCCCGCCGCCGACCCCCGTCAACGCCGAACTCATGAACGGGTCCGCCGCCACGTTCAGCCCGACATGCTTCATCGCGACCAGCGCCCGCCGCCCGGCGAACGACATCCCGAGCGCCTCTTCGTAGGCGACCTTCTCGTTCGCCGACCAGAGCGCCGACACCGTTGGATCGGCCGCGGCCTCGATCGCCTCGAAGATCTCGGTCGCGGGCGTCCCCGGATACGAAAACGCCCCCGCGATCCCCGCGTCGAGCGCCCCCAGGGCGATCGCCCCGTCGCCCAGTACCAGCTCGCTCTGCATCGCCCCTCCGTGACGGCCCGGGCCCCGTGCAGCAAACCCCATGCCGCGCCCCGCGTCCTTGAACCATGCAGTCTCGCGTCCCTCCGCCCGCCCGCGACGCGCGCTTCGGCACGCCCCCCGACGCGCATGCGGGTACCCTCGCCCCTCCTTCCTCTATATAGAGGGGCATGCCCGCAGCCCCCCGCGCACGCCCCCAGCCCGCCCGCTCACGCCCACGGCCGGCGCTCACGGCCGCATTTCGTGCGGTCCTTGCGTGTCTCGCTGGTCTGTCCGCCAGCTCGACCCATGCGGCGCCGCCGGCCGGCATCGAGCTCGCGCGCGTGCGCGTCACCGTCCCCGTTCCGATGCTCGGCGTCTCCTGGTCGCTCGCGCTGGGCGCCGCTGGCGCGGACGGCGCGATCACCGCGCTCGTCCAGGGTGCGAGCCGCTGGCGCGTCGACGTCGTCGCCGGGCGCGCGAACGTCATCGCGACCACCGAGAGTCCGGTCGCGAGGGTGGTCGCGGCCGGCCCGCGCGCCGGGCAGTTGATGGCCGTGTCTGGCGCGACCAAGGCGTTCATGGATCCGGTGTCGGGCATCCACCTCACGACGGGCGAGCCGCGCGATCCACCCGGCACCGAGCTCGTCGTCCCGGCCACGAGCGCGTCACCCGTGCCTGCCTGCGAGGCCCTCCGCGCCGCCGGCGGACGCGGCCTCGAATCCACGACCGCGGCCCCGAACGGCCTTGGCCTCTTTCAGATCGGCGCCGACCCCACCGTCTACCTCGCGCGCCTCGAGCGCCGCTCACGGTTCGTCGGACACCGCTTCCGATCCACGCCCGACACCTGCAGTGCGGCCGGCCACCGCGACTGCTTCATGGCGCGCCGCGCGCTCCTCTGCGACGTGCGCGACGCGGGCTCCGCCGTCCTGGTCGTGAGCCGCGTAGAGGCTGAGGGAGTTGCGGACTGCTGGCGCCGGGACGTCGGCAACGTCGCCGCCGAAGGTCTCGCGCTCGCGACGGACGGCACGCGCATCGTCGTCGGTTGGTTGCAACCGGCGCCGCGCGGCCGCAGCCAAGCCACGTTCCTCACCCTCGATGGAACGGCCTTGGCCGCGCGCTGCGCCCCGCACTGAACCCGGCGTGTGACCTAGAGGCGGTCGCGCGAGTGCAGTCCGATCAGGTTGCCTTCGGTGTCGATGAACAACCCGATCGCCCCGTGCTCGCCGATCGACATCTTGGGCAACGTCACCTTGCCGCCGCTGGCCGCGACGCGCGCCAAGACCCCGTCGAGCCCGCCCGGCGCCTCGTCGGCCGCGAGGTACAAGAGCGTCCCCGCATCCGACGGCGCGCGCCGCGGGTCGCGCACGAGCGCCCCGCTGACCGCGCCCTCGCCGAGCTTGTCGAAGAAGGCGTGCTCGATCCCGCCGAACGTGTCGACTTTCATCGAAGCGCCGAGGATGTGGCGATAGAAGGTGACCGCGCGACCGAGCTCGACCGTCGGGATCTCGAACCAGTTGATGGCGTGCATGAGTGACTGTGACTCCGGTGATTTGTCAGGTTATGCTGCGTCCGATGTGCATCGCGACCGCAACGAAAGGCGCGCGAGGCCGCGGTCCTGACGGCGCTCGGGCAGTGGGCCAAGGAGCTGCGCTTCGTGCCGTTTGTCGACACGCTCGAGGCCGCGCTCGACAAGGTGCGCGGGGCGCTCTCGGCGTCCGACCAACGGCGCCTCGCGGGCCACGCGGCGAGCCTCCGCTTCGCCGGGATCCCGGCCGCCCCCTGCAAGCCCGAGGTGCGCCGCGTCATCGAGGAGGCCTGGTTTCTCGGGGCGGTGGCCGACGTCGCCGACGTCGATCGCGACGGCGTGACCACCGAGCGCCAGATCGAAGTCCGCGGTCTCTTCATGGACCGCATGTTCACGATCGTCGAGGCCTTCGACCGCGCCAAACAGGCCATGCGCCACCTACGCCTCGACCGCATCGTGCGCGCGGCGCTCGCAACTGCCGCCTGATACGCGCGCGCCGTCCGCGCCTACTCGACCACGCTCGACAGAACGCTCCGCGGCACCGCCACGCGATCGCCGGTACCCGCCACGACCGCCACGCCGTAGCGGTCCGACGGTACGTCGTCGATCTCGAGCGTGCCGCTGAAGGCCCCATCGGTCACCACGAACTTCTTCGCGAACTTCGCCGTGCCTCCTTCCGGCGGCAGAAAGAGCACGAAGACCTCGGTCGCCCCCGCGAGCGTCGCCCGACCCGAAATCTTGTAACGGGTTCCATGTTCGTAGAGGCGCGCTGGAAACCCGCGCAGATCCGCGACGCCGTCCTCGGCGAACGTGCCTGCTGGGATCCAGCTCTCGCGATCGGTCCCGAACGCATGGAAGCCGTTCGACACCACGTGGTCGCCTTCGGCCGGCCAGGCGTCGCACGCGCCCGAGGTCGGCGAGAAGAAGCGCACCGGCAAGGTACGCCCCCACACGTTCTCGACGTGAAAGTGCAGGTGCGGCCCCGTCATCTGCCCCGACAGGCCCGTGCGCCCGAGCGCCTGTCCCGCGTCGACGACGTCGCCGGCCGCGACGAGCGCGCTGTCCTTCGCCAAATGCACGTACGCCGAAAACAGCCCGCCGCCGTGGTCGACCAGCACGTAGTTCGCGAAGTTCCGAAACGCTTCGGTCGCGCCCCACGTCTCGTTCCGGTCCACCACCCACACGACCACGCCGCCGGCCGCCGCCACGACCGACGTGCCCTCCGGGACGTCGAAGTCGAAGGCCCAGCGCTGGTCGCCGCTATGCGAGAACGTCCCGTCGTTGCCCTGCGTGACGTCGGCCTCGACCCCGCCCGCCAGCGGGACGTTGAGGCGCAGCGGCACCGGCGTCCCGTCGGCAAAGTTCGCATCCCAGAGACCCGCGCTCGGCGGCTCGGCCCACGTCGCGCACGCGCCGTCGGGCGTTTGCACCGAGGCGCAAGCTTCGATCCCGACCGCGATGGCGAGTGCGCCCGCGATTGCGACGACATCCACGACTGGCCTCACGCGCGCCCTCCGATCCCCAAGGCCAGCGCTTCCAGGCTCTTCACCTGATCGCGCAGCTCCGCGGCGTGCTCGAAGTCGAGCGCTTGCGCCGCCTTCGTCATCTCCTTGCGCAGCTCGAGGATCTTCGCCTCGAGCTCCTTGGGCCCGAGCGCCGCATGCCGCACCTCGCGCAGCGTCCCGCGCTCGCTGCCCTTCTTGTTCTTGCCCTTGCCCTTGCCCTTCTTGCCCCCGTCCGCGTCGTCGGGCGGCTCATATTCCTCGGCCCGCGGACCCGCCAGGAATGCGCGCTCGGTGTTCTTCGGCGTGATGCCGTGCGCCAGGTTGTGCGCGACCTGCGCCGCCCGCCGCCGGTCCGTCTCGTCGATGGCTTTGCGCATCGATCCCGTCACGCGATCGGCGTACATGATGACCGTGCCCTCGACGTTGCGCGCCGCGCGCCCGATCGTCTGGATG
>SXIE01000487.1 GCA_005772945.1 Pseudomonadota bacterium | reverse complement strand
GCCCGTTGATCGACCCGGCCATCGAGCTCGATCTCTCGTCGGGAAGTCCGAGCCAAAGACCGTGAGCCGTGAATCGGCCGCGGCGCCGCCTCTCATCACCCTGAGCGCCTCGTCGAGCACAACCGGGATGAGGTGCGTTTCCGGCGCGTGTCGCTCACCCGCGCGCCCGAGTGGGTCACAGCCGGCCGCGTTGAAGTAGCGCAGGCTCACGCTCTGGAAACCGTACGCGGCGCCATAGTCGGCGAGGATCTGCTCGACCATCAGCTTCGAGCGGCCGTACGGGTTGATGGGCCACTGGCTGTGCGTCTCGGGAATCGGCAACTGTCGAGGCTCGCCGTAGGTCGCGCAGGTGGACGAGAACACCAGGCGCGTGCGCCCATGTCGCCGCATCGCGGCGAGGAGGCTCGCGGTGCCGGCGACGTTGTTCTGGTAGTAGAGCTCCGGCTCCGTGACGGACTCGCCGACGTACGCCAGCGCCGCAAAGTGCATGACGAGGCTTGCGTCGAAGCGCGCGAAACATGCGTCGAGGTCCGCGGCCGAGCGTATGTCGCCGACGAACAGCGGCGCGTCACCCACGGCGTCGGCGAAGCCGCGCGACAGATTGTCGAGCACGGCGACCGGGTAGCCGGCGTCTTGGAGCGCCAGCACCATGTGCGAACCAATGTAGCCACAACCGCCCACGACCAGAATCGGCGGCGGACCATGGGGGTCGGAGTCTGTCATGTCCTGGCCTCGTGCTTGGAGACTCGCGCGTCGCGACGACGAATAGCGCGCCGGTCGGCGGGGCGCAACGCGAGTCGGAGCGCGGCACCCAGCGTGCGTTTGGCGCGGCAAAGCGCCTGCGCACCCCTTGCACTCTGCGCGCAATGCCGCTTACTGAAGCCGCCCCGACACGACGTCAGGGGCACACGCAATTAGAGGGACCCCACCATGCATTTCGATTCACACGCGCTCGGCCGCGCCGGGATTCGCTCATCGTCCGGCTGGCGCTCGTATCGCCACCGGAGCAAGGTCGGCGACATGGAGACCCTGGGCGTGGTCGGCGAGCGCGGCGAGCCAAGGGGCAGCGCGTGGCACACGGAACTCACACTCACATGGGGCGCTGTGTGAGCCATCAGCGAGCGGCAACAACCACCAAGACCAGACTCTGGGTCAGGGCCGAGATTGACCAAAGCACGTACCCCACGGGTCGCCAGATCACGCCGGCTGAGATGACCAGGTTCAATATCGTCCGCGACGAGTTCCACGGCGAATAGAACGACACGCTCCACCGCAGGGCATGACGCGATCGACCTGTTTTCTCGCAGGCCCGAACCCTCAGGTTGGTTGGCGATCACCGACGCCAGACATCGCCATAAGCGATTCCGTCCGTCGTGCTGGGTTCCGCCGTTGCGTGCTGGGGACGTCAGTTCTTGAACACGAAGGGCCAGTTGACGATGCACTCGCCCCCCTCGGGCGCGGCGAACTGAATCTTCGCGATCGTCTTCTTGATGCACTCGGCGACCTTGGCGCTCGGCAGATCCCCGCTCGTCCCGACGCCCTTGACGTGCCCGCCGAGATCGATCGTGAAGCGCGCCGAGAGCCGCCCCTGCAGGTCCTTCTCGAGCTGCAGCTCGCGCTCGTAACAGAAGCGGAAGTCACCCGCCTTCTTGCGCATCTGCGCCTTCAGATCCGCCGTATTGCAGAACTCGGCGGACGGCGGCGGCCCCGCGGGGACCTCGGGCTTGTCCTCCTTGTCCTTCTTCTTGCCGGGCTGCTCGGTCAGTCCGTTGCCCGACGGCACCGCCGCCTTCGAGAACGCGACGACCACCGCGCTCGCGCACGCCTTCTTGCCGACGTCGCAGGCCACGCCCGGCCAGATCGGCCCCGTCTCGGCGACGTCCGCGAGGCTCGTCCCTTCGGGTTTCGCGTCGCCGCCATGCTCCTGAAGGACCCGGGCCAGCTCCAAGACCGGCCCGACCGGCAGATCGCCGCCCGCCACCAGCTCGACCACGAGCCCCGCCTTGGCCTCGCGCTCGAAGAAGCGCGCAGCCTCGGCGACCTGATCCAAGACCTCCGGCGCGAGCACGAACGGCGCGTCCTTCTCGCGCGCCGGGAGCGGCACGCGCAGCCGCACGAGCGTCTCTCCGCGCCAGCCCTGCTTCGCGAAGCCCGGCACCTGCCCCTGACGATCCGCCTTCACCGGCGCGGCCCCGTCCTTGGCCTTCTCGGCGCACCACACGTCGACGTGATCGCCGGCGACCTCGACCAGCGTCGCCCTTTCCCAGCTCGGCACCAGCTTGGCGCGCAGCTCGAGCGGCACCTCGCCGGTCCACAGCGGCAGCACCGCGCCCGGCGTCTTGGGCCGCAAGACGCGCAGCGTCCGCTTCGCCGCGGCCACCCCCTCGGCCAGCCGCGCCACCGCCGCGACCGGCGTCCCCGGATCCGCCGCCAGCGCCACCGCCATCGAATCGCCCGCCTTCACAGGGCTGGCCTCGAACGTCCCCGCGACGGCCATCGCCCGATCGCTCACGCCCGCGACCTCGCCCGTCTTCGCGTCCGGCGTCGTCTCGAGCAGCGTCGCCAGCGCCAGGGCCGGCGCGTCCTCCAGCCGCACCCCGAGCTCCGCCGTCCACGAACTCCCGTCCGCCTTGACCGCCGGCCGCCCGCCGATCCGCGCCTCCTTCTGATCGATGCGCGCGACGAGCATCGCGGGCAGCGCCTCGCTCATGTCGCCGCGCCCGAGCGAGCCCGCGCCCCACGCCGCGTCGAGCGCCGCCACCGGCACCGGCAGCGCCACCGGCCCCAGTGTCGCCTCGCCGAGCGGCCGGAACGCACCCACCAGCGGCCCCGCCG
>SXIE01000486.1 GCA_005772945.1 Pseudomonadota bacterium | reverse complement strand
TGCACCGGCACAAGACGCGGGCCGTGGTGGACGTGCTCGACACCGCCACTGGGGCCCGGCTGAACCCGCACATCATGGAGATTACGACGGCCGGCAGCGATCGGCTGAGCGTGTGTTACGAGCATCACCAGTATGCCGAGAAGATCCTGACGGGCGTGTTTCAGGATGATAGTTGGTTTGTGTTTGTGACCGGCATGGACCCTGGCGATGACTGGACCGATGAGGCGTCCTGGGCGAAGGCCAACCCCAACCTCGGCATTAGCGTGGGCCTGGAGGATCTGCGGGCGAAGTGCGATAAGGCGCAGCGGGTGCCGGCCGATCGCACGGCGTCGCGCCAGCGCCTGCCGACCGCGCCGCACCTCGTGACGCCGCGTCAGGGCAACGAGTTCTACGATGCGAGCTTCCGCGAGCTCGAGCTCATCGAGCGCGACCTCCTCCAGCGCGGTCCGTTTCCGGCCGCCGAGGAGCGCGTCGCGAGCATCGCGCGCGAGGCCCTCGAGCTGCAGGCCGCGCTCGGGCCCGCGGCGCGCTCGGGCGACCGCGACTTCGGGGCCGCGCTGCAGCGCATCGAGAAGGTCCAAGCCTACCTCGAACGCATTCGCCCGCTCTTCACCGAGCGCGCGGGGGTCGTGCATCTACCCGCCGCGTCGGAGCCCGCGCCCGCGCGCGGTGGCTTCCTCGCGCGCATCCTCGGAAAGGGCCGCCGCGACTGAACGCGCGCACGGCAGGCGCCGCGCCTCCCGCAGGGAATCGCCCGCTACTTCACGAGCCCGAGCTCGCCGCGGTACCACACCGCACCGTGGTCATCGGTGAGCAGCAGCTGCAGGCGATGGTCGAACCCCTCGGGCACCTCGGGTAGCGCCTCGGTCCCGGCAAGTGTGAACTTCGTTCTCACATTGGGCCAGAGCGTCGGCCGGCTCATCTTGCCCGGTGGCGTCACGTCGACCGCGACCGGTGCGCGCCGCTCGTGCCGCTCGCCGAACGTGAGCTGCCACCCCTTGTCGTCGCTGGCCTCCACGCGCGCGCCGATGATCTTCACGTCGTAGCGGCCGGGCGCGAGCTCGAGCCGCAGCTTGGCCGAGCGCTGCCCGAAGCCCCCCTGCGCGACGGCGCGGCCGCCGTCGTCGAGGACCGAAACCGCGATGTCGGTGAAGCGGAGATAGGTGTCCCTGTCGACCGCGAGCGTGAGATCGACGGCCTTGGTGTCGGCCCCAATCGTGACCGGCACGGTCAGGCTCTCGCCCTTGACCTCGTGCGGCTCGCTGCGCTCGAAGGCCGTCACGCGCGCGCCGATGGTCCCGCGGAAGGGGTCACTGCCGCGCTGCATGAGGGCGAGCTCGGCGTCGAGCTTGCCGTTCGCGGCGACGACATACGAGAGCTCGGTCGGCACCTCGAGCAGCGAGAAGACGACCGTCAGGTCCCACGGCACGACCGCCAGATTGCGATACGACGCGGCCACGTCGAGCTCCCAGACCCCCGGCACGAGCGCCGTCTGCGCCCCGCCGCCGGTCCCCGTCGACAGCACGACCGATGCCACCTCGTGCGCGCGCCCCGAGGCCCGATACTCCCAAGGCTCGACCGCATGCCCGTCGGGATCGAACGGCAGGAGCCACGCCGCCGCCGTCGCGCCGCCCGTGACATTGAGCGTTGCAGCCATCGCCGTCGCAGCGGGCGGCACCTCGATGAAGATGCGCGAGACCTCGCCGGGACCGAGCTTGCCCGCGAAATCGCGCGTCGGCTGCCCGCCCGCGCCGTCCTCGCTGGCCTCGCCCGACAGCGGCCGATGCGGCACGATGACGACGACCGGCAGCTCGAAAGCGACCAGCCCGTTGGCGCGCGCGACGATCGCGCCCGAGTAGAGCCCCGGCTTCTCGCGCAACCGATCGAGTGACATCACGACGCGCACCGACTCCGCCCCGTCGCCCTTCAGGACGAGCCGCGATCGATCGGCCGCGAGCCACCCGACGTCGCTCTCGAGCGTGAAGGTCTGGACCACGGTCTTGAGCTCGGCCTCGGGGACGTCGCCATAGAAGACCGCGCGCACGTCGAAGGCGAGCGGCTCGGCGCGACTGGGAAAGGCCGCCCCGACGCGCCAATAGCTGACGGACGCCGTCTCGCCGGGTCGCGTCGCGACGCTCGTCTCGGCGCGCCAGCCGGCGATGCGGCGGTCGGCGCCCGAGGCCTTGCGAAGCGCTTCCCAAGCGGCTTCGAGGCGTACGACCCCCGCGCCCTGGTCGACGCGATCATAGCCGGCGATCGGCTCGGCGGCCGTGACGACGGCGCGCTTCACCATCCCGGGCGACCACGGCAGACGAGCTTCCAGCGCGGCCGACACCAGCGCGGCCAAGGCGCCCGCGACCTCGGGCGAGGCCATCGAGGTCCCGGCCTTGACCGGGCTGCCGTCCACGACCGGCACGCTCGACCAGGCCGCGCCCGGCGCTACGACGTCGGGCTTGGCAAGCTCGCCGCCACGGCTCGAGAACGCGAACATCATCGGCCGTGTGAGCTTGCCGCCAAAGAGGGTCTCGGCGACGGCGCGTGGGAGGAGCGCACCGGCGACGACCGCGAATTCCGCGCCCGCCGGGGTCCCGGCGCTCGAGATCCCCGGGCCCTCGTTGCCCGCCGAGACCGCGGCGAGGAGCCAGCGATTGCTCGCGAGCTCCTTGTCGAGCGCGCGGTCGATCGCGGACCGACCCTCGCGCTCGGTGCCGATCCCATAGCTGAGGTTGATGACGACCGGGATCTGACGCGTGCGCGCCCACTCGGACGCGTAGCGGATCGCCGCGACCATCGAGCCCTGGCGCGTCGCCCCGCCGGCCAGGCGGTTGTCGCCGATCTTCAGCGACATGACACGCGCGCCCGGGGCGATCCCGTCGAACCCGGCCTTGCCCTCGAGCCCGAATCCGGCCGCGATCCCGGCGCAGTGCGTGCCGTGTCCGCCGTCGTCGAAGTGCAGCTCGACCCGATGGGCCTCCCAATCGAGCGTGACGGTCAGCGCCACCGGTGCGCCCGTCGGAGCCGCGCTGGTCGCCTTCTTGCCGAGGACGAACGTCTCGGGCTGATCCGCGTACGAGCGCCGAATCGACTCGCCCGCCAGGTCGCCGTCGCCGTCGCCGTCGATGACCACGACCGGCTCGCCGTCGGACGCACGCACGAACGCGACGACCGCGAAGCGTCCGTCCTCCTTGCCGTTGGCGTCGATGTCGGCGGCCGCTGACTTGCGTAGATCTGACTCCTCGAAGAAACCGAGCCAGTAGGTCACGCCGTCGCGTGGCTTGTCGGCGAGGCGCTCGAGCCCGACCACGCGGCGGCCGTCGTGCTCGAGGCGCGCGCCCGCCTCGGCGGTGGCGGCGCTGAGGCGGACCTTGGTCAGCTTGACCTCGCCCTCGCCCGAGAAGTCGCGCGTCTCGATGACCTTGGGACCGGCGCCGGCGCCGCTCGGCAAAGTGCGTAGACCCGGCACCGTGGGGTCGACGCCGGTGTCGAGGACGGCCACGACCACGCCGCGTCCGTCAGCGCGGGGATGCTTGGTACTCCAAGCATCGGCCCCGATGGCGCGTCGGTCGAGGAGGTCGTCCCAGCCCTCGGCGCGGGCGCGCGTGCCGAGGGCGCCGAATGCAAATGTGACCGCGAGCGCGCCCGGCAGGAACCGACCCGAGTTCACCGCGGCGGCTCGGTCGACGGCGGGTTGAAGAGCTTGCCGAGGAAGTCGCCCAAGTCGAAGTGCACGTTGACCGGGCCGGACCCGGCCGCGGGCGCCGGATCGGCGGGG
>SXIE01000485.1 GCA_005772945.1 Pseudomonadota bacterium | reverse complement strand
GCCGTCGGACGCGCCGAGCCGGGTCCCCATCCCGGCGGACCTGGCCGAGGCCAAGGCCCTCGCGCGCGCCCATCGCGGCGAGCTGCAGGTCGTCACCGGGCGCATGCGGCAGGCCGAGGCGCAGGTGGATCTGGCGCGCTCGCGGCTCCTGCCCGACGTCAACTTCGTCGCGCAGGCCCAGTTCGCGGGCGGCTCGGAGTTCCAGGGCAAGTCGGCGGCCTTCTTCGGCGTCGTCTTCAACTGGCGCGCCTGGGACTGGGGCTCCACCTATAACAGCGTCCAGGAGGCGAGCGCGCGCGTGCGGCAGGCTGAGGCCGGCCTGGCGCAGGCCGACGAGGGCATCGGTCTCGAGGTCGAGGCGGCCTGGGTCGAGCTCGAGGCGGCGCGTGAGCTGGCGGCCCTCTCGGGCGAGGCGCGGCGCATTGCCGAGACGCATTACGGGCTGGTCCGGGCGCGGCTCGACGCGCACGCGGTGACGGGATTCGATCTGGTCGAGGCCGAGTCGGCGCTGACCAAGGCGCGCTCGGAAGAGCGGCTCGCGGCGGCGCAGGTGAGCATCGCGCGGGCCCGCCTCGTGCGGGCGCTGGGCGGCGGTCCGGACGACATTGCACGAGAGGGGACGCCATGAGTTCTCGCGACACCCGACCAGCATCCGAGCACGGTGCGGGCACGGGCAAAACGGCCGGCAAGCGCATCGCGAAGTGGGTCGCCTTCGTCGTCGTCGCGGGAGCGCTCGGGGTGCTCGGCTACGTCATCTTCGGGCGCATTCAGGACGTGCAGAGCGCGCGTGCGAACGATGCGCGCGACAATCCGGCCGCGCCGGCCGTGGTCGTCGTCGTGCCGGTGGCGCCTCACGACTTCACCGATACGCTCGATGTCTCGGGCGAGATTCACGCGGCGCGCACGGTGCAGGTCTTGCCGAAGCTCGGCGGGCGCATCCTCGAGCTGCCGATCACGCTCGGGCAGAGCATTCGCGCCGGCGATCTCGTGGCGCGCCTCGAGGAAAACGACCTCGGTTGGCGCAGCAAGCAGGCGCAAGCGGGCGAGCGCGCGGCGAACGCGGGGGTCAAGCTGGCAAGCGTGCAGGCGCAGATCGCGCGCACCGAGGCACTGCGCGCCGACCAGCTCCACAAGCAGAGCGCCCTGACCGAGGCCGACCTGACGCGGGCCCGCGGGGGGCGCGATATGGCCGAGGCGCAGGTCGGGCTGGCGCGGGCGCAGGCCGAGGTGGCGCACGCGATGAGCGGGCTGGCCGCGGACGCGCTGAGCTGGACCGTCGTGACGTCGCCGTTCGACGGGGTCATAACGCGGCGCTGGACCGAGGCGGGGGCGATGGCGGGGCCGACGACCCCGCTCATCGAGGTGCAGGACCAGTCGACGTTGCGCATCGAGGTGGACGCTCCGGCGCGCGCGCTGTCCGCGCTGCCGCTGGGCGCCACGGTGCTGTTTCGTGTCGACGAGCTCGGCGACAAGCACTTCGAGGCGACCGTCAAGGCGGTCAGCAAGAGCCTCGACCCGCAGACGCGGCGCGCGCGCGTCGAACTCGAGGTGCCCGGGGCGAGGGTCGGCGACGGGGTCTTGCCGGCGATGCTCGCCACGGTCGAGGTGAAGCTCTCGGCCAAAGCGGGCGTGCTCGGGGTGCCGCGCCAGGCGGTCGTGAACCTCGCGGACGGACCGGCGTTGTTTGCCGTGCGCGACGGCAAGGCCGTGCGCTTGAAGGTCACGCCGGCCGACGGGGACCGGACGCACGTGCCGCTCGTCGCGGGCACGGGTGCGGGCGAGGCGCGCGCCGAGGACGTCGTCGTCATCGAAGGGCAGGACGGGCTCGCCGACGGGATGCCGGTTCAGATCGGCAAGGGCGCGGGCCCGAAATGAGCATCTCGGACGTAGCCATCAAGCGGCCCGTCTTCGTGACGATGGTCGCCGTGGGCGCGGTCGTCATGGGCGGGCTGGCGATGACGCGGCTCGGGCTCGACCTCTTTCCCGACACGTCCTTCCCGCTGGTCGCCGTCACGACGATCTACCCGGGGGCGTCGCCGTCCGAGGTAGAGCAGAGCGTGACCGACAAGCTCGAGGAGGCCGTCATGAGCCTCAACGGCATCGACCGCGTGCGCAGCTATTCGCGCAACTCGGTGTCGGTGCTGTTCATCGAGTTCAAGTTCGATAAAGACGAGCAGGAGGCCTCGACGGAGGTGACCGAGAAGGTCAACGCCACGCTCGAGTCCTTGCCGAAGGACGTCCACAAGCCCCTCATCCAGTGGGTCGATCCGACGGCCCTGCCGATCATCACGTATGCGGCGCGCAGCAATCGGGCCGCGAATACCCTGCGCGACTTCCTCGATAAAAACGTCCGCCCGGCGCTCGAGAAAGTCGACGGCGTGGCGGCGGTCGCGATCGTCGGCGGCTCGGACGCCGAGGTCCACATCGACTTGAGGCGCGACGCGCTCGAGCGCAACTACATCACGCCGATGCAGGTCGCGCAGCTCATCGGCGGCGAGTCGATCGACGTCCCGAGCGGCCACATCGAGGACACGGCGGCCGGACGCGAGGCGGGGATCAAGGCCCAGGGGCGCTTCCAGAGCGTCGAGGCGCTCGCCGACATGGTGCTACGCCCCCTCAAGGGCGGCGGGACCTTGCGCCTGCGCGACATCGCCGACGTCAGCCTCGGCGCGAGCGACAACCGCACGACGGCGCGCGTCAACGGCGTCCCGTCGATCACCTTCTCGATCCAGAAGCGCGGCGGCGCCAATACGGTCGAGGTCGTCGACAAGGTCGCCGCGACGCTCGCGAAGATCCATATCCCCGACGACATCAAGATCGAGAAGATCGTCGACTCGTCGCGCTTCATCCGCACGAACATCGATCACCTGTGGGAGCACCTGATCCTCGGCGGCTTCATGGCCATCATGGTGATCTTCCTCTTCATGCTCGACTGGCGCTCGACCTTGATTTCCGGGCTCGCGCTGCCCGTCTCCATCATCGCCACCTTCTTCGTCATGTGGCAGTTCGGCTTCACGCTCAACATCATGTCGATGCTCGGGCTGACGCTGTCGATCGGGATCCTCATCGACGACTCGGTGGTCGTGCGCGAGAACATCTTTCGGCACATGGAAGAGGGCGCCGACGCGATGACGGCGGCGCGCGAAGGGACCAAGGAGATCGCGCTCGCGGTCTTGGCCACGACCCTCACGATCGTCGCGGTGTTCATGCCGGTCGCGTTCACGTCCGGGATCGTCGGCAGCTTCTTCAAGGAGTTCGGCATCACGGTGTCGGCGGCCGTACTCATCTCGATGCTCGTGTCGCTGACGCTCGACCCGATGCTGTCGGCGCGCGTGGCCAAGCCCATCGAGCCCGACCACCACGCCAAGATGCGCCAGAAGCCGGTCATCGGCTGGATCGTCCGCATGTACGACGGCATGGACCACGTCTACGAGAGCATCCTCAGGTGGACGCTGCGCCACAAGTTCCTCACGTTCGGGGCCGCCATGGGCGCCTTCTTCGGCAGCGGGCAGCTCACGAACTTCATGGGTCAGGAGTTCGTCGCGCGCGGGGATCGCGGCGAGTTCACGATGCAGCTCGAGATGCCGGCGGGGACCAGCCTCGCGAAGACCTCCGAGGTCGTCGGCCGCGTCGAGGCGATGCTCAAGAGCTTCCCCGATCACGTCCAGACCGCCACGACCATCGGCCCGAGCGGCGAGGTCGAAAAGGCGACGCTGCGCGTGCAGATGACGAAGGCCGACGAGCGCCCGCACTCGATCGGATCGATCATGGAGGACGTCCGCGCGCGTCTGCGCGACTTCCCGGGGCTTGCGTATTACCTGCGCGAGGCCGGACTCGGGGATGGGGCGATGGAAGAAGCGCCGATCACGATGTTCATCAAGGGTCCGGAGGAGGCGACCCTGGCCGCCGTCGCCGCGAAGATCGTGGCGTCCGTGCGCGCGACGCCGGGCGTGCGCGACGCGACCACCAGCTACCGCGCGGGCGCGCTCGAGGAGCGCATCAGCACCGATCGCAAGCGCGCGATGGATCGCGGCGCCGCGCACCAGGAGATCGCGATCGCGCTGCGCCTCGCGCTCGATGGACAAGAGCTCACGAAGATCCCGCACGGCGACACCGACCTGCCGGTACGCATGCGTTTGCATGCAAGTGATCGCGTCGACCTCGCGGCGCTGCTTCGCCTCCAGGTCTCGTCGTGGAAGGGCGGTTTCGTGCGCCTGTCCGAGGTCACCGAGGTGGCAGACGCCGCGACGCCGTCCATGATCGAGCGCATCAACCGCGGCCGTCAGATTACGCTGACCGGCAACGTCTACGACCGCGATCTGGGTGGCGTCATCAAGGACATCGAGGCGCGCCTCGGCAAGCTCGACCTCCCGGCCGGCTACACGTTCGCGTTCGGCGGCGAGGCCGAGCGGATGAAGGAGACGTTCGACAACCTCGGGCTCGCGATGCTGCTCGCGGTGCTTTTCATCTACCTGGTGCTGGCGTCGCAGTTCGAGTCGTTCATCCACCCGCTCACGATCATGTTCGCGCTGCCCATGGCCGCTATCGGTGCGCTGGTGGCGCTCTTCGTCGCCAAGCAGAACCTCGGGATGGCGTCGTTCATCGGCATCATCCTTCTCATGGGGCTCGTCACGAAGAACTCGATCCTACTCGTGGACTACACGAATCAGCTGCGCGCCAAGGGCATGGGGATCGTCGAGGCGTTGCTCGTCGCGGGGCCGACGCGGCTCCGTCCCATCCTCATGACCTCGGCGGCGATCGTGCTCGGCATGTTGCCGGCGGCGCTCGGGCGCGGCGAGGGTTCCGAGTTCCAGGCCCCGATGGCCATCGCTGTTATCGGCGGCGTCATCATGTCGACGCTGCTGACCCTGGTCGTCGTCCCCATCATCTACATATGGCTCGACCGCCTGACGCTGCGCGGACGCCGCGAGCGGAAGGCCGCCAAGGCCGCTGCCCGCGCGCTCAAGGTCTCGAGCGAGCCGGCCTGACGCACGTGCCGCGTAACCCCGTGACGCGGTTACTTTCACGTCGCATTTCACGTCCGGGGTGGCGCCGGCATGACGGAGCGTGACGTTGGCGACACCCATACTAAAGCGGCGCGACGGGGACGGCGGCGCCGAGGCCGACCGCCTCGTGGCGCTGATCGCCGCGGCGCGGACGGGCGACGGCGCGGCGTTTCGGACGCTGGTCGCGCCGCACTTACCTCTCGCCTATCGCATCGCGGCGCGGATGGCGGGTCCCGCGCTGGCCGAGGATGCGGTCCAAGAGGCGCTCGGCATCGTGCATGACAAGCTTGGGCGTTATCGCCCGGAGGCATCGTTTGCGGGGTTCGTCTGTGCCATCGTGGCGCGGCGCGCCTCGACGCTCGCGCGCTCGGAGCGGCGGCGGCGTGTACACGAGGATCGCTCGCCCGAGGGCCGCCGGACCGATACGCCCGAGGAGATCGCCGACGCGAAGAAGCTCGCGCAGGTCGTGCGCGATGCGCTCGCCGCGCTGCCGCGGAAGCGTCGCGAGGCGGTCGTCTTGAGGCTCGAGGCCGGGCTGGCGTACGCGGATATCGCGGCCACGCTGGGCACGAGCGAGGAGTCGGCGCGCGTCCTCGTGCACCTGGGACTCAAACGTTTGGAGGCGCTCATCGCGGAGGCGGGCGTGCGCCTGCCGGACGCGGCGCGCCGGGGAGGTGGGTCATGAACCGACGAGATCAGACGCCAGACGAGGCCGAGCGCGCCGTCGCCGCGCTCTTTGCGCGAACGCGCGACGAGGCCGGGCGCGCGACCCTGGCGCGGCTCGAGGCGCGCGCCGCTTCGATCGCCTCGCCAGAAGATCGCAAAGGCGCCGCGGGATGGTGGCGCTGGGCGCTCGGCGGGGCCGTCCTGGCGGGTGGGGCCGCGGCCGCCGTGGCGCTCGCGACGGGTG
>SXIE01000484.1 GCA_005772945.1 Pseudomonadota bacterium | reverse complement strand
CCGAGGCCCGAGGCGTCGGCGAGGATCCCGCCGTATTTGAAGCCCTTTTCGCCGCCGAGCGCGGCCACGTAGAGGTTCGCGGCGCGCCCTGGCGAGAGCTCGCCGTGGACCCACACGACGAGGGCGTGGGTGAGGTCCGACACCGACGACCAGTTGCCGGGCGGGGTCTGGGTGACGGCCTCGCAGGCGCACGTCGGGCAGCCGACCGACGCGCGCGCATCCTTGCAGATAGGTGCAAGCAACGTGTCGAGCGGCAGGTCCGGTATGTCCGCATGCGCGAGCGGCGCGGTGAGCACGAGCAGGGCGGCGGCGGCGATGATGCGCATGGTGGTCCTTCGGGGCAGGGGAGCGAGGGCGGGCGCGGGCGGGAAGGGGTTGCGCGAAGTTGCACGTCGACGTTTAGAGCCTGTCTCAGCGTTGGGCAAGCGCGAGGCCGTGGGCGAGCCTGGGAGGCCGGCGGTCGCCGCATAGCTCTGTTCGCCCGCCGGGGCGCGTGCGCCGATTGCGCGTGGCGCGCGTTCGGGTCATGGTGTGTGAATGCGCGCAGCCCGAATCCATGGGTATGGTGGTCCCGACGTTCTACGAGTGGATCCCGATGCGCCGGAGCCGACGCCCGGGCCGGGCGAGGTGTTGGTCGCGGTGCACGCGACGAGCGTCAATCCGATCGACTGCAAGATCCGCGAGGGCGCGTTCCGGGCGGCGCTGCGGTATCGGTTGCCGCGCACGCTCGGGATGGACCTGTCGGGCGTGGTCGCCGGCGTCGGGGCGCGCGTCACGCGCTGGAAAGTCGGAGACGCGGTCGTCGCGTCGCCAGGTCCGAAGACGCCCGGGAGCTACGCAGAGCTGACGGTCGTGCGGCAGGCCGAGCTCGGGCGCAAGCCGGCGAACCTGACCCACGCCGAGGCGGCGAGCTTGCCGCTGGCGTTCTTGACGGCGTGGCAGGCGCTGGTGGTGCATGCGCGCTTGCAGCGTGGCGAGAAGGTGTTGGTGCAGGCGGGCGCGGGCGGGGTCGGGACGTTGGCGATCCAGCTCGCAAAGCACCTGGGAGCGTGGGTCGCGACCACGTGCAGCGCGCCGAATCGGGCGCTCGTCAGTGGGCTCGGGGCCGACCGCGTCATCGATTACCGCAGCGAGGACTACACGGAGGTCTTGCGCGACCTCGACGTGGTGCTCGACGCGCTCGGGTTGGACGAAGTGCGACGGGCCCGCGCGGTCGTGCGGCGCGGCGGGCGCATCGTCGGGATCTCGGTCGGGCTCCCCGAGCGCGTGGCGCGCTACGGCAAGGTGTGGGGGCTCGTCGGGACCGGCCTGGCGATCGCGCAAACGGTGATCGGATCGCGGGTGCGGAGCGGCGTCAGGACGCGGTTTTTCACGCGCGTGCCGAGCGGGGCGCAGCTCGATCAAATGGCCGAGCTGTGCGAAGCGGGGGTGATCCGGCCGGTCGTCGAGCGGGTCTATGGGTTGGACGAGATCGGCGCGGCGCATCGGCACAGCGACTCGGGGCGGGCGCGCGGCAAGTTGGTGATTGCGCTGCAATAGCGGCGAGGTGGGGATGATGCGCTGGGTGTGGTCGGTCGTGTGGGTGGTTGGGGCGTGCGCGGGGGACGGGGCCGGGGCCGGATCCGAGGTCGCGAGCGAGGTTCAGCCCGAGACCGTGGCCGAGTCCGAGACCGAGATCGAGTCCGAGATCGAGTCCGAGACCGTGCCCGAGTCCGAGATCGAGTCCGAGATCGAGTCCGAGATCGAGTCCGAGATCGAGTCCGAGATCGAGTCCGAGATCGAGTCCGAGATCGAGTCCGAGACCGAGTCCGAGACCGAGTCCGAGACCGAGTCCGAGATCGAGTCCGAGACCGAGTCCGAGACCGTGGCCGAGACCGCATCCGAAGTGTCCGTCCCAACGAGTGATTTCGTGCCCCCAACGGGACGCCAGGCCAACGCGGGGCCCGAGGTCCCGGGGGCGTATCGGCTCCTGCTCGCGACCTCGAGCGACGGGCTCGCCTTCGCGCGCACGGACCGGATCCTGAGCGACCAGGCGAACGTCCCGAACATGCTCGTCCTGGCCAGCGGTGCGGTCCACATCTACTACACCGGGAGCGGCATCGACGCCATGCGCGACACGTCGGCCGTCGCCATCTCGAACGACGAGGGCGCGACCTGGGTCTACAAGCGCATCGTCTGGCAGGGCTTCGACGCGCAGCCGGTGCCGGGCGACCCAGAGGTCCACCACCTTCCCGACGGTCGGCTGCGGATGTTCACGACCCAGGGCCTCGGCGGAAAGCCCGCCATCCGCTGGGGCGACAGCGACGACGGCATCACCGTCACCTATGGCGGGATCGCGTTCTCACGACCGGCCGGGGCGATGGACTCGCAGACGCTCTACGCACCCGGCGCCGCGGGCGCGGCTGGCACCTGGTGGATGCACACGCTGCAGCCGGGCGTGCCCGACATGTTGCGTGCCAGCTCGAGCGACGGTCAGACGTTCACGTTCGTCGCGACGGTCTCGCCCCGCATCGGGAGCGTCGAGCAATTCCTCTCGAACGCCATCCCGCTCGATGCGGGCGGCTTCCGCATCTATGCGTTCAACCCGGGCCAGGGTGACATCCACAGCTTCACCTGGGCCCCACCGGGCGACCTCGTCGCCGAGCCGGGCGTGCGCCTCGCGCATGCGACGACGGCCCTCGAGTCCGCCACGATCAAGGATGCGGCGGTCGGCCGCCTGCCGTCGGGTACGTACCTGATGGCCTACGCGACCAAGATTCCCTGAACCGCGTCTGCTACTTCCCGGCGCTGCGACGCGCCGCCACCATCGCACCAAGGGTCGTGACGGTGGTCGTCGGGAGGGGCTCGCCTGCCTCCGCGAACCGTGCGCTCAACGCGGTGGCCAGCGCCTCGAGCGCATCCGATCCCAGCGTCGTCGCGACGGCCCCGATGCGTCCGAGCGTGTCGCTGTCGCTCGTGCCGCCTAGGACGCTCGTCGCGTGCGCGACCAGCCAGTCACGCGCCGGGCCCCCAGCCAACGCCAAGAGTGTGTCGCGTAGACGCGGCGCGAGCTCCGGGGCCTCGAGCAGGTCGCACGCGCGCGCGTCGAACGTTGCGTGACCGGTGGCCGCAAGTGGCACGATCCCAGCGGCGGCGAGCGCCGCGCCTTCCGGACGCCCCGCCACCGCGTGCGCGAACACCAGTGGCCACAAAGCGTCGGCGCCGAGTGTCTTCGTCTGACGCTGCAGCTCGAGCCCGAGCTGCGCCTCCGGCAGCGACGCGCTCGCGAGCAGCGCCTGCACGGCCGCCGCCAGGGCGTTGCGCTCGACGCTCTGCGCGACCGCGTGCGCAAAGGCGAGCGCCCAAGCGCCCGGATTCTGCGCCGCATCGACGTCTTGCACCGGGACGCTCCCGTGGGCCGCGTCGCGAAGGATTGGCAGGATCTCATCCGCCTGCACCGTCAGACCGTCGAAGTCGAGGCTCATGCTACACTCTCGCTGGCACTTTCGCTGGCACTCTCGCTGGCACTCTCGCTGGCACTCTCGGTCAAGCTCATGCCTTGACCATCATGCTGCCCTCGAGGAAGGCCTGCGCCGGCATGTTCGTGGTCTGAAGCTCGGGCTCGTCGCCCGCCGTCACGCCATGCTCCCGATTGCGCGCGTCGTACACGTTCTCGGGGAACGCGATGAGGTAGAACATCGACGGCTTGCCGAGGCGCGCCGGCTTCGGGGCGCCCGCCGTCGCGGCGCGTTGGGACCCGGCGCCGGCCGCGCCCATGCTCGCCAGGATCATCTTCGCGGTCGGATAGCGTCCGGGCTGAAGCGCCAAGAGGTCCAGCACCTTGGCTTTGTCGCCGGCCACAATCTGCGCGTTCTTCAGCGCGTTCGCCGTACTGATGAAGCCGCTGACCGTGCCCGGATAGGCCGGCTGCGCCCGAGTCACGAACGGCTGCACCGCCGGGTCTGCTTCGGCTCCGGGCGGGGCGAGTGGGATCCCCTGCCCGTCGGTCACCCTGCCCATCCAGGCGGCGAGCCCACCGTGTGCCTCCCAGATCCCCTTGAGCGCGGGGTCCATCTTCGAATAGATGTCCCCGGCGTCAAACGCCTTGTACACGCCCCCGATCCGATCCAGCAGCTCGCCGGTCGCCTCTTCCTCGGGCGCGCAGATGTCCCAGTCCTTGGCCACGATCTTCCAGAACGCGTCCTTCACGTCGACCGGCTTGGCCGGATTGCCCCCGCGGATGGCGTCCTTGATCCCGCCCGGAGCGACCGCCGCGACCTTGGCCAGACGCGCGTCGATGAAGTTCGCCTTCTTGGTCGGGGCCTGCGGCGCACGTCCCGTCGCGACTCCCCCGGCGTCCTCCTCGGCCCAGGCCGCCTGCGCCGCCGTCATCGCCGCCCTGAGCTTGCCGATCATCGTGCCGGCAAGCGCCTGATTCACCGCGAACGCCGGCGGCGCTGCCCCTCCTGCGGCGCCGGGACCTGGCGCGGCAGCCTGTGCGGGCAACCCGCCCAAGACGCCCTCGATGGTGTCCAGCGACGTAGCCCCATCGGCGCGCGCGAGCTGCTCGGTGCGCGTCGTCTCGAACAGCTCCTCGGGCGTCGGCGGAACCGGGGCCGGGGCCGCCTCCGCCGGGGTCGCGCCGGGCGCCCCGGCGGGTCCGGCCTGGGCCTCGGTCGCGGGGGCCGCCTGTCCACCACCACCCGACGTCGCCTGCCCGGGAGGCGCGGCGTGACCTCCAGGGGGCGCCTGCCCCGGCGTCTCGTCGCGCTGAACCGCCTTCATCTGGGTCGCGCCGCCGCCGCCGCCGCCGCCGGTCATCTCGCTCAAGATCGGCTCGGCCGATTTGCCCGCCACGACCGCGTCCGCGACCTTGTCGGCGTGCTGTTCGTAGCCGTCCCCGGCCTTGCCGACCCCGCCCGCGAGCGATACGCCTGAACCCTGCTGCATGATGTGCGCGGCCTCGTGTGAGGCCGTGTGGAGGTCCGGCGTGTCGGCGAACGCGACGTCGTTGCCGCTCGCGTAGGCCGACGCTCCCATCGCCTGGCTGGCCTCCTTGGCCTCGCCACCGACGTGCGCTGCGACGCCCGAGACATCGTGGCCACCGAACGCGCGCTGAATCGTATCGAGATGCGGCAGGCTCGCACCGGAGCCGGCGGTGCCGCGCTCAGCGGCCTCGTGCACAGCGCCGGCGTCTTCGTCGCCGCCCGAGCGCTGCACGGGCGCGAGCGCCTTCATCTGGGTCGCGTAGTCGTGACCGCGGAGCGAGGCCTTCATTTGGACCGAGCTCGAGCCCGCCTGGTGGCCCGACGACGAGGGCGCGTTGGACGGCGTGGTGCTCGCCGGGGCCGGGCGTTGGACGGTGGTGCTGTCGGTCATGCGGGTCTCCGGGGCTCGGGGCGCCGACCTCGGGGAAGGCAACGCCGCTCCGCCCGGCACCCCGATCCGCGCGAACTGCGGCACGAAGCAAACGAGCGAGCCGCCGCCGTCAAGAGGCTAGGGCGCGGAAGGGACCGACCAGGCCAGCGGCAGTGTCGAGTCGCGCGGGCGCGCTTGTCAAGCGGTGGACATCGTGTTTCGTCGTGCGCCATCGCGCGTTGTCGACGCAGACAGCCGGGAGCGGTGGCGGGCCGGACTCACGCCGCGTCGGGCGTCTCGGGCGCCTCCGGGGGTAGGTCCGCGGCCTCGCCTTCCGCCACGCACGCGGCGACAACCAGATCGCCGGTCACGTTGAGCGTCGTGCGGCACATGTCGAGGAGGCGATCGACGCCCAAGACGAGCGCGAGGCCCTCGCCCGGAATGCCGAACATGGCGAGGATCATCGCGACGACCGGCAGCGAGCCCGCCGGGATCCCGGCGGTGCCGACGCCGCCGAGGATGCAGATGAACATGACGCTGGCCTGCTGCCCGAGGCCGAGGTCGATGCCGAAGAGCTGCGCCAGAAAGAGGACCGTCACGCCCTCGAAAAGCGCCGTGCCGTGCTGGTTCATGGTCGAGCCGGCGGTGAGGACGAAGCGCGCGATCCCGCGTGGCAGGCGGAGTTCGCGCTCGGCGACCTCGAGCGAGGTTGGCAGCGTGGCGTTCGACGAGGCGGTCGCGAACGCGGTCGACATGGCAAGGCGCGAACCCCGGAAGAAGGCGAGCGGGCTGCGGTGTGCGACGAACTGGAGCAAGAGCGGATAGACGAGCAGCATGTGGGTCGCGAGCGCGCCGACGACGACCGCGACGTAGGCGGCGATGTTGGCGAGGATGTCGAGGCCGAGCCGCGACATGGTCGTGAAGAGCAGCGCCGCGACCGCATACGGAGCCAACTTGACGAGCCAGAGGACAAGCCGCATGGCGATGTCGTAGAGCCCTTGCATGACCTCGACGAGGCGCTGGGTGCCGGGTGAGCGTGCGAGCGCGGCGCCGACCCCGATGAAGAGGCCGAAGACCAGGATGCCGATCATGTCCCCGTCAGCGGCGGCTTTGACGGGGTTGTCGGGGACGAGCGCGATGATCATATCGACGGCGCTCTTGTCGGGGATGGCGACGGCGACCTTGCCGCCCGCGAGCTTGTGGGCGAGCGCGCGAAGCGACTCGGAGTCGGTGTCGCCGGGGCGAAAGACGTTGACGAAGACGAGGCCGATGACGACGGCGATGGTGCTCGTCACGACGACGTAGCCCAGTGTCTTCACGCCGATGCGACCGAGGCGCTTGGTGTCGAGCTCGGCGATGCCGACCACGAGGGCCGCGAAGATCATCGGGATCGCGAGCATCTTGAGCGCGCGCAGCCAGAGCTGGCCGATGGCGGTCGCGATGTTGTCGGTGAACCAGCTGACGCCGGTGGACGCGTCCTGGAGCGCGCTGTCCGTGCGGCCCGGCTGAAGGAGGAACCACTCGGCGCGCTGGTCCGCCGCGAGGGAATGGAGGTAGTGCGCGAGGAGGCCGAGGCCCGCCCCGAGGAGGATCGCCAGGAGGATCTTCAGGTGGAGCGGGAGCTTCGTCACGGGCACCTCAGGGGGCGATCGGCTGGGTGAGAACGTCGCAGCGCGTGTCACTTGCGCCGCAATGCAAGCGTAAGAGCTCCGCGTAGGTCGCGCAGACGGCGCGCACGTCCGCTTGTGAAGCGGCCTGCAGGCTCGCCCAGAAGACGGTCACCGTGCGCGTGCTGCCCGGCACCAGCTTCGTGTGCATGGCGTCCTTCACCGGGTTGCCGGCGAGGACCCCGCCGGTGCGCCCGATTGCGAGGAGGCCTTCGAGGTCGATGACGTGGCCGGAGGCGTTGAAGACGTAGGACTCGTCCGGGCGGCCCCAGCGCATTTCCAGAGGCGGGTAGCCTGGCTTCGCCAGGCCTTCTGCAAATTCCAGAGGTGGCGTTTCTGTCGAAGCGGCACCCGGAAGGGCGAGCGCACGATCGAGATCGAGGACCGAGATGGGCCACCCGTAGGCGAGCGAGAGCGCGTTGATGATGTCGACCAGGTTCAGGATGGCCGGCCACTCGCCGCGGCGGCGGGCCTCGACCAGGTACTCGGAGGCGGGCTTGTTGCGTCCGGTTGGCTTGAAGCCGCCGCGGCGAAGCAGCTGGCGGATGCTCTGGCGCGTGGCTTCGCTGGGATCAGGCGCCGTGAGATGGGGCTGAAGGGCGGCGGTCAGCGCGGGATCCGAGGGGCCGGTGGTCAAGCCTTCGGCGCAGACGATGCCGGCAGCGAGCTCGGGGAAGGGGCGATCGAAGCCCCACCCGATACGGAGGTCGGCGAGGGTGGTCATGCTCTGAGGCTCCGAATGACGGATCAGAAGTGGCCCGAGACGCTGACGTCGACGCCGACGGTCACGGCATCGACGCTGCGAAAGCGGTTCCCGGGCGCATCCCAGGCGGGGTTGTAGTCGGGGTCGAACTCGTTGCGACCGATGGCGTTGAAGGGCTGGAGACCGAGCTGTCCGTCGAGGTCGAGGCCGCGATCGGCGAACGTGAGGTGGTGGGGAGTCTCCCAGCCGACACTTGCACGCGCAGACAAACGAAGGGCGCCGAGAAGGTCGTAGTCGGCGGCGATCCAACCTTGGAACGCAAGGTGTTCTTCGACGATGGTCGCGCCCGAGGCGCGTCGGCCGCTGGCGGTGGTCGTCAGCGCGCACGGGTTCTGGACGTCGTTCGGGTCGCAGTCGCTCGTGCCGATGGCGTCGAAGAGCGCGGTCGGGAACTTGCCGGCGCTCAGGAACTCGACGCGGCCGCCGAGCGTGAGGCGGAGGGCGCTTTGGGGAGCCTCCTCGAACGGGACGAAGGTCGCGCCGAAGCTCCAGGCGAGCGAGTGGGGCGGGCCAGAGACCTGTTGGGTCGAGCCGAGATCCGGGTAGAGCGTGTCCGAAGCGGGCACGCGCACGACGATGTCGAGGCGCCCGAACGGCACGAGCCAGGGGACGACGCGGCCGCTCGCGCCGAGCGCGATGTCGATGTCGACGGCGCCGTCGCCGACCGCCGCGTGACCCGCCTTGCGAGCGGGTGCGAGAGGCAACGTCACGTCGACGCCGAGCGCGACTGTGGCGTCGTCCGGGTCGCGCTGGGTCGACACGAACGTCGCCCAGAGGCCGAGCGTGGGATCGGCGAGTCCGGCGCGCGTCGGCGAGGTGCTCGGGACGGCGAAGAACTGGTCGGCGTTGTAGGGCGCCGTGCGCGAGCTCTGCGCGTCGACGCCGTCGTCGAAGCGGAGGTGCGTCGTCTCGGCGAGGACGATGGGTGCGCGGAGGCGCAGCTCGACGAGGCGGAAGAAGGCGAGGGAGAGCTCGACGTCGAGCGTGCTGCGGACGGTTTCGGCGCGGAGATCGTCGGCGTAACCGACACCGCTTCCGGTGGCGCAGAGGGAGGCGCCGCCGATGGTCTCGCCCGTGAGGCAGACGTAGGCGCGGCGGATGTCTTGGGTCTTGCGCCGGAAGTGCCAGTCGAGGGCCGCCGCGAAGGCGAGGTCCTGGCCGGCGAGCAGATACGGGCCGCCCAATTCGAGCGAAGCCGGGCCGGTGTCGATTTCACCGAGGTCGCCCGCATGCGCTTGGGAGGCAGTTGCGAGAGCCATGGCCACGACTGCGCACGCCAGCCTCCGCGAGCGTGTGCGAAGCACGTCCTCGGGCAGCCGCGTCGCGGCCTTCGCTGGCACGGTCGCGGCCTTCGCCGGCACGGTCGCGGCCTTCGCAGGCGCGAACAAGCTCAGCCCTCTTCGCGGAGGTTGAACTCCTTCATCTTGTTCTGCAGCGACTTGCGGCTGATCATGAGGAGCTGCGCGGCGCGCGTGACGTTGCCGGTCGTCTGGTCGAGCGCCTGGATGATGAGCTCCTTCTCGAGCTGCGCGGTCGTCTCGCGCACGAGCTCCTTCATCGACACGCGGCCCGTGAGGTCGCGGTCGAGGCGCGCGTTGGCGGCCGCTTGCCCGGCCAGCGCGGGGCCGCCCGACTTGAGCTCCTCGGGGAGCATGTCGACGGCGATCTCGTCGGCTTCCGAGAAGAGGACGAGGCGCTCGAGGACGTTCTCCATCTCGCGCACATTGCCCGGCCACGAGTAGGCGCGAAACGTGGTCTCGGCCTCGGACGAGAGGCTGCGCACGTTGCGCTTCAGGCGCTCGTTGAAGCGCTTGAGCATGTGCTCGACGAGCAACGCGACGTCGACGGGGCGGTCGCGGAGCGGCGGCAGGTGGATCGGCACGACGT
>SXIE01000483.1 GCA_005772945.1 Pseudomonadota bacterium | reverse complement strand
GAGGCGCACCGCAGCCGCTTCCAGCCTCGCCGCGAGCGCCCCGTGTACGACCGGCGAGGGCGCTTCCTCGATGACCGTCTGGTGGCGCCGCTGAATCGAACAGTCGCGCAGCCCGCTCGCGTGGCCGACTCCGGAGGCATCGACGACCAACTGAATCTCGATGTGGCGCGCCGACCCGACGCACGCCTCGAGGAAGATCCCGCCAGCGCCAAAGCTGCGCGCCGCCTCGTCGCGCACGGCACGCACCGCACCCGCGAGATCGGCGGGCGCCGTGACCATGCGGATCCCGCGCCCGCCGCCACCGGCCGAGGCCTTCACGACCAGCTGAAACCCGATGCGCTCGGCCGCCGCGCGCGTCACCGCCGCCGCTTCGCCCTCTTCGACGATGTGCCACTCGCTCATCGGAACGCCGGCCTCGGTCGCGAGGCGCTTGGCCGCAATCTTATCGCCGAGACGCCGCATCGCGGCCGCCGACGGGCCGATGAACGTGATGCCGCGCGCCTCGAGCGCCTCGGCGAAGTCCGCGTCCTCGGACACGAATCCCCAGCCGGGCCACACCGCATCCGCGCGCATCTCGGCGATCGCCGCGAGGAGCTTCTCGTGGTGCGTGTAGACGCTCGTCATGCCGCTGCCGTCGGCCTTCTGCACGAGCGCGGGCCCGAGCGCGAAGCTCTCGTCCGCGAGCTTCACGAACGGCGCGTTGCGGTCGGCCTCGGTGTAGAGCGCGATGGTGCGGATGGCCGTCCCGCGCTCGCCATTGTAGTCGCGCAGCGCGCGCAGGAAGCGGACAGCCGCCTCGCCGCGGTTGACGATGGCAACACGGGTCATGGATGTCGTGGCGCTCATGGCGCGTCTCCCTCGGGATTCGTCACGGGGCATTGGTCCCCGACGCGCTCGACGAGTGCCACGGCGCTCGCGATCGGACCGTCGTGGCTCAGCGATAGATGCCAACGCACCCCGTGGCCGCGGCCGCCGAGCGCGATCATGGCCTGCGCGACGGCGCCATGCATGCGCACCTCGGGCCGATCCCAGGCGTCGCACACGACCTCGATGTCGCGCAGATCGACCGTTTCCATGAGCGGACGCCGCCCCCAGCGCGCCGCCGACCAGGCCTTCACGACCGCCTCCTTGGCGGCGAAGCGGACCGCCAGGTGTCGCGCGACGTCGCCATCGGCGCGGGCCGCGGCGCTCTCGCGCTCGCCGTCCGTGAAAGTGCCGGCCGCAAAGCGCGACGCCGGATCGGCGAGCTGCTCGCGAAAGCTCGGCAGGTACACGGTGTCCATCCCCAAGCCGAGGATCACGAGCGGGTCCCGAAGCGCCCGACGCCGCCAGGCTCGTCGCTCGCGCCGAGGCGCGACGACGGCGCGAGCAGCATCGCCTGCTCCTCCTGCTTCTGCGCGTCGCTCCCGTCGGCCGCGGCAAACCGGCGATCGGTCCTCTTATGATAGAGCGGCTCCTGCCCGAGCATGACCCGCGCCCACAGCCCCTGGCTCTGCTGCTTGCGACCCGCCTGCCGGGCGATCCACGTCGCGCGCTCCGCCGGCGTGAGCGTCGCCGCGAACGCCATCGGATGCGCCAGGCACACGAGCGCGCTCACATGCCCGAAGCCGAGGCTCGTCAGGACGCCTGCGCGCAGCGGATAGGCCGCTCCCGGGTCGAGGCGTTCGTTGGTGTACAAAAGATGTTCATCGCCCGCGAGCACCGGATCGATCGCATCCAAGTTCCGGTTCCCAGGCACGACCCCCGAGGCCAGCACCTGGCAGAGGCCGATCGCCTGCCAGGCCGCCGCGCCGCCCTTGGCGTGTCCGAGCACCGTCTTTTGCGAGACGACCATGAGGGGATTTCCGGCCGTTCGCCCGAGCGCCGTCTGCAGCGCCTGGTGGAGTCCCGACTCGTTCGGATCGTTCGCCGCAGTCGACGTGTCGTGCTTCGAGACGACCGCGATATCGTTGGTGTGCAAACCAATTTTCGCGAGCGCCCGCCCAAGCGCCGATTGCGATCCGCCCGACGCAGCCCCGAGCGCGCCGATCCCCGGCGCGGGGATCGACCGGTGGATCCCGTCCGAGAACGAGCCCGCGAACGCGACCACGCCGTAGACCGGGAGGCCCATCTTCAGCGCGACGTCGCCGCGCGCGAGCAGCATCACGCCGCCGCCCTGCGCCTCGACGAAGCCGCGACGGCGCCGGTCATTGGCCCGCGACATCTGGTTTGCGTCGAGCCCCATCGCCGCCATCTTGTCGGTGTCGGCGGTCGCGTTCATGTCGCCGAAGCCGAGCATCCCCTCGGCCGAGAGGTCGTCCCAGCCGCCCGCCATCATGACGTCGGCCTTGCCGAGGCGGATCTTGTCGCACGCGTCTTCGAGCGACACGGCCGCCGTCGCGCACGCGGCGACCGGGTGCGACATCGGGCCGTAGCAGCCGACGTAGCTCGTCGCGGCATAGGCGAAGACGACGTTGATGAGCGTCTCCTGGAGGACATCCGACTGGCGCTCGCGGCCGAGCAGATGGTCGACGTAGAGGCGATGCAGGCTCTGCATCCCGCCCATGCCGGCGCTCTGCGTCGAGCCGACGCGCACCGGGTGCACCCACTGCAAAAGCTCCTCCGGCGTCGTCCCGGCCGCGGCGAAGGCATCGACCGTCGCCGCCAGATTCATGAGCGCCACGCGATCCACGTTCGCGAGCATGTCGCCCGGGAACCCGAAGCGCCCGAGGTCGAACCCGGTCGGCAGTTGTCCGCCCACGCGCCGCTTGAGCGCCACCTCGCGCGGCACGCGCAGCTCGGTCCCGGCCTTGCGCGTGACGAGCCAGCGGTCGCTGCCGTCCCCATCTCGAACGATGCGCGTGCCTTCGGGCGCCGCGGCCAAGAAGCTCTTGGCCTCGTCTTCGGATCCGACCGGGAACGTGAAGTCCTTCTCGAGGTAGACCTTCTCGAGGACGGGCATGCGGCCCGGATCGAAGCCGACCGTCTGCGGCTCGATGTGGCGCACGCCGACGATCGCGCGCACGGCGTCGTGGTAGCGACCCTGGATCGCCGATTCGGGCACGGCCTCGCCGCTCGCGACGTCGAGCCAGGCGCCCCCGCGGGCTGCCGGCTCGTAGCGCACGAGACCCGCCATCCAGGCCAGCTCGAGCACCGCCGGCGCCGACAGGGCAGCGCCCACCTCGAGCTCGAAGCGCGTGCGCGTCGTGCCACCCGGGCTCAGCTCGCCAATCCCGACGATGACGACGAGATCCTCCGGGCGTGCCTGCGTCTCGGGCCAGGGCATCGTCCAATCGGGCTCGTGGCTCGCCGTGTTCGGCCAGCCCGCCAGGGGGGTGACGGTGACGTTTTCCGCGCGCGCGCGGCCGTCGACCAGGGCGCGCTCGGCGCCCTGAAGCGACTCGACCGCGCGGTCGGTTTTTTCGGCGTGGGCGAGCGCCTCGCGGATCTCATCGACCGCGCCCTTGAGGTCGGCGACCTTCGCAAAGCCGCCGGTCAGGTCGGCCACGACCGGCGCGTCGAGCGCCGCGGTGCGCGTCGGCGCGTCCAGCAGCTCCGCCAAGAGGCGCCCCATCTCGTCCTGCGAGAACGTGCGGATGCCGGTCGCCGCCTCGAGCCGCGGCGCGAGCGCGTCGTTGTGCGCCATGAGCCCGGTGCCTCGCACCCAGCCGATGCGGGCGCCGACGATCGTCGTCGCGCGCGCCCACGCGGCCTGCTCGCTCCTCCACTTCGAAAGGAGGACCTCCAGCGCCGCCTTGCCCTCGGCATAGGCGCCGTCGCCGCCAAACGCGCCGTGGTTCGGCGAGAGCGGCAAGAGCACATGGCAGCGGGTGCCGGTCTCGCCGAGCGCGAGGAGCCTGCTCGCGATGAGGCCGATGAGGCGCTCGGTTCCGAGCACCATCGCGCGGAGCCCGGCCTCGGCCTGCGCGCCCAGCTGATCGAGCGTGCCCCAGTCCTTCATCGCCGCGAACGGCACGAGGAAGTCGGGCCGCATGGCAGGCTTGAGGATGCGCGCCGTCGCGCCCGACTGCTCGGTCTCCTCGCGGAAGAGCCAGTCGACGAGCGCCTCGTGATCTTGGAACGACGCCTGGTTGAACGGCACGACGTGCAGCTCTGCCCCCGGGGCGGCGTGCGCCTCGAAGACGCGTCGATAGAAGAGCGTGCGCGTGCGATCGAGGGCCGAGGTCGTGACGACCACGCGCGCGCCGCCGCGCAGGAGATGCGCGACGATCGCGACCGCAATCGAGCCCTTGCTCGCGCCGGTCACGAGCGCCGTCTTGCCGTTGAAGTCGAGGCGTCCGTCGGGGGTGGCACCGGCGGTACCAAACCTCGCAAATGCCTCGGCCATCGCGCTGTGTCCGCCGCGTTGAGCGACGTCCGCAAACCAGCGGGCGCTGTGCTGGAGGCGCGCATGCCCGGCGTGCGGCGCAAGGCGCGCGAGCTCGGCGGCGAGGTGGCCGTGGTCGATCCGACCGTTCAGTCGGTCGAAGGCCGCCCGGACCAGATCGCGCTGTGCCGCCATCCACGCGGCCCCGAACGCAACGTGGCGATGGGCATCGAAGGCGGGCTGGACGATCTCGGCAAAGGCGGGCCCGAGCTCGGCGACGAGCTGTGCGCCCGCGGAGTCGGTCACGACGGGGTCGGCGTTCACCTCGGGCGTCGGCGCCAGCGCGCGCGCCGCCTGGGTCAGGACGCCGTCCTTGCCGAAGAGCCGCTCTTCGAGGGCGGCGAGCGCGCGCGGATCGACGTTGCCGACCGCTTGGGTGGTACCCGTCGCGAGCTTGCCGTAGGCGGTTCCGCGGCGCTGGCCGAGCAGACCGACCGCGGAGTCGACGGCCTGGCGTGCCGCGTCCTTCCCGGCCGGGGCCGCGATCACGCCGAGCTCGCCGCCGCGCGCCGAGGTCCCGGCACGCAGCCCGAGCGCGAGCTGATCGATCGTCGCCGCGATGAGCCCGGGTCCGAACCCGAAGCCCTGATCGAGGTGCGCGCCGATTTCCTTCACGGTCAGGCCGGCGCGCCCCCAGGCCTTCTTGAAGGCCTCGTCGTAGGTCTTCGCGAGGTAGGCGCCAGGCGCCTTCCAGGTCCGTGCACGCCGCGCGATCTCGGCGCCCAGCTCGCCGATCGGCGTCTCGTGCGCGCGGTCGAGTGTGCCGACATCGAACTCGGCGCCGATATCGAGCAGCACCTGGTTGCGTCGCGACGACACGCCGTCGAAGAGCGCGTCGATCGTTTCGGTCATCGTGATCTGATCGGGGCGGACCTTCGCCTGCACGGCCAGGATCGTGACGAGCGCCTCGAGCGCGCCAAGGGGACGATCGTCGGGACGGGTCGCGGTCGTTGGCGCGGGCCCGGCGGCCGCCGCAGGGGCCGTCGGCCCGCTGGTCACGGCGGCCACGGTCGCCGCGGTTGCGATTTCACCGATCGCGTCGGGCGCGTCGGGCGCGGCAACGTCTTCATCCGTCGCAAAGACGCGCGGCCGATCCGCCTCGACGTTGAGGACCTCGACCGCCAGGCGCCGCCCGTCAAGCGTCGCCTTCGCCATGTTCGCGAGCGTTGGTTGATACCCGACCCCCACCTCGATGATCGCACGCGCGCTCGCGACGAGGATCTCCTGCGTCTCGATCCAGCGCACGGGACTCGCGAATTGCCACGCCAAGAGCTCGATGAGGAGCACCCGCGCGACCGCATCCGGGGCCATCGCGGCGGGGTCATCGAGCAGGCGCTGGAGCCGCGGCCGGTCATCCTCGCCGACGGCATCGCGCACGCACGCGATGAACTCCGCGTCGAGCGCGAACGGCCGTGCGACCAGGTTCGGGATATACCGACCGACGAGTCGGTTTGCGTCGATCCGCGCCGGCAGGTGCTTCTCGAGGGCGGTCCGGAAGTCGGCCACCCCGCCGCGCAGGCAGCGCGAATGGAACGGCACGTCGATGCCGGGGACCTCGACGTAGGGCGGCTTGGCGCCCGGTTTCATGCGGGCCGTGAGCGCGGCCTCGAGGTGCGCGAGCGCATCCGCGTGACCCGTCACCGAGTACTGGCGACCCTTCACGTTGTAGTTCACGATCTCGAGGAAGCGCCCGGTCTCGCGGGCGATGTCGGCGACGAGCGCCTCGGCGGCGGCGTGGTCCATCCCCGCGTAGTGCGGGCGGATGACGCCCATGCGGAACCCGGAGTCGCCGCGGGCATCGCGGGGCACGAGGCCATGCATGACGAGGCCGCGTGCATAGACGATGTCGATGACGGCCTCGAGCGGCAGGACTTCCGCTGCGGCTGCGAGCGCGGTGTACTCGCCGACGCTGTGGCCCGAGAGCATGGCGTCGTCGATCCAAGCGTGTGCCTCGCGGAGCTCGGCGACCTGAGCCGAGGCGAGCGTCGCCATCGCGACCTGGGTCAATTGAGTGAGATGGAGCACGCCTTGCGCATGGACGTAGCGCGTCCCGCGGATGACGAGCTCGCTCGGGTTGTCGCGCACGACCCGCAGGATCGAGAAGCCGAGGTGCTCCTTGCAGTGCAGGTCGGCGCGCTCCCAGATCCGCTTGGCGGCCGGCGAGCGAGCGAGCGCCGCGAGGCCCATGTCCTTCTGCTGGATCCCCTGGCCGGGAAAGACGTAGGCCGTCGGTGCCGGCAGGAGCTCGGCCCGGACGACCGCGACAGGCGCGCCCGAGACGCGGCTCGCGCTCAACTCGAGGACCTGAATCCCACCGGGCCGGACCGCCACGCGAGTTGCACGGAGATGCAAGGATTCACCGAGCAGGACCGGCGCCATGAACTGCGCTTGCACGTCGCGGAACCGCGCCGCGTTTCCGCCGGCGACGGTCTCGACCGCGAAGGCGTGGAGGCGCGCCGCGGTCCAGAGGCCATGGACGATCGGCTGCGACAGGTTCGCGAGCCGCGCCGCGAGGGTGTGGACGTGGATCGGATTGTGGTCCCCGCCGACGTCCGCGAAGGCGTGCATCGACGCGGGGGCCGTCGTGGTCGCCGACGCGCGCGTGAGGCGCGGGGTCGCGCGCTCGCGCTCCGGGCCCGCCTCGGCCAGGACGTGCACGAGGGCGCGCAGCGGATGCACCTGGAGGTCGCCTTCTTCTTCGAAGCCGATGTGGCCCACGACCGCACCGCGCCGCTCGAAGACGCCGGTCGCGCGGAAGCGAGACGTGCCCTTCGACGGCCGCTCTTCCTCGAGCTCGGCGCGCAAGACGATCGGATTACGGACCTGAACCGGCGGGGTTTGCTCGAGCCACGAGACCCCGGCGTGTCCGCGCAGGAACGCGAGCTCGACCTCGGTGCCATTCGCGACCGGCAGGGTCACGCTCTCGCGCGCCTGCACGCGCCAGGCGCTGGCGGGCGCCGCGCCACGAATGTGGAACGTGCCGAAGAGGCGCGCCGCGGGCCCGTCACCGGCGACGGCCGCACGTGCTCCGCACGCTCCTTCCTCGGCTGCGCCTCGGACGCTGTGCTGTCGCTCCGCTCCAGCACGGGCGAGCGTCGCCTCGATCGCGACGATGCGGTGATCGGCGTGGTCCTCGACGCGCGTCACGCAGGCATCGGTGACGACACGTTCGCCCGAGCGTAAAGGCCAACCGGCGAGCGCCTGCACGCGGTGCTCAGCGTGAACGAGTCGCAACATGCCGCCGGCCAGCTCGGGCGCGGACAGGGTCCGGAAGACCGCACGCCAGGCGACGCTGAAGACCATGTTGAGTGGCAGCTCGCTGCCGCTCGGCGTGCGCTCGGGGCGCGTGGGCAGCCGCTGCGCGGCCTTCGCGAGCTGCTCCGCGGCATCGCGCCAGCCGGTGAGGCGTCGGTAGGCGGCGACGCGTGCGTCTTCGAGCGTGGTCTCCTCGATCGCGTGCGCAAAGAGTGCGACCGGCGTCGGCGGCGCTGCGAAGAGGATCGTCCGGTAGAGGTCACCGACCGCGCGGTCGAATGCGCCGACCGTCGTCGCGAAGGCGTAGCGCGTGCCGTGCGTAACGACCGCAATCGGCAGGTGGAATGCGGCCTCGCGGGCAAGCGCTCCGCGCTCTTCGCGAGCGAATGCGGCTTCGCGGGCATCGCCGAGGCCTTCGCCAGGCGGGCACGCGAGGAACAGGTCGAGCGTGATCCCATCCGCGGTGAGCGCCACGACGACGCGCTCCGCACCCGCCTGACCACCTGCACGACCAGCTGGCCGGTACTCGGCGCGCACCAGGCGCTCGTGTTTCGCGTGATCGACCGTCAGGACGATGCTCGCCCCGAGCTCGGCCACGAACAGGCGACGCACCGGGCTCGGCGTGAGGCGCGCGCCCTCCCATAGCTCGGCCGCGCTCAGGAACTGCGCGAGCGGACCACTGAAGCGCGAGCCGACCCACGCGAGCCAGCCGTCGTCCGCTGCGTCTTCTGCGTGGACGCCTTCTTCGACCCGAAGGATGGTCGTATCGGCCGTCGCACCCGCCTCGAGCCCGCACCCGCGCGGCGGTACGATGCGCGCGCCGCTCGTGTCGGCCAGCGTCTCGCGCACGACAGCCTTCTCGCCGCGCGCTTGGAGCGCCGCTACGAAGGCCCGATCGAAGCGCCCGAGCAGCGCGGCCACCGGCTCGTCGGCCGCGCGGATCCCGGCGACCGCCTCGGGCCCCGGGATGACGAGGCACTGACCGGCGGTGTAGCGCGGATGCTGCGCCTGCCAGAGCGAGTCGGACTTGTACCAGCGGCGGACGTCTCCATCCAACACCGGCACGAATGGCACGGGCTTGCCCGGCCGCGCGCAGACCTCGCGCACGAACCAGTGCACGTCGGCCGGATGCATGGCCGTTGTGGTCGCGGCGGGCCAGCGCGCGATGAACGCTGCCAGGACGTCCGCGGGCCGATCGAGCGCGGCCGCGGTCGGTGCAACGCTCGGCGTCTCGGCCGTGGCGAGGCGCGCCTCGGCGCGACGCAGGACATCGAAGCAGCGAAGGCGCCAGCTGACATCGAGCCACGGTCCGTCCTCGTAGCGGGCCTGAGGGCCGCGCGGATCGCCGATCGCCATGAGCGCGATCATGCGGCCGAGCACCTCGGCATAGGTCATCGTTGCGAGGTCGCCGAAGTACGGCTTGGCCGTCGCCGCGAGCGCCGCGATGATCGCGTCTCTCCGCGCGAGGACGGCCGCAGCGTCGCCTGCCACGCCGTCGAGCAGGCGTCCGCAGCGCGCGGCCGCGTTCTCCAAATAATGGATG
>SXIE01000482.1 GCA_005772945.1 Pseudomonadota bacterium | reverse complement strand
GGGCAGCTGACGATCGCCACGGACGAGGTGTGGATCGCGAAGGGCGGCGCCGGGGAGCTCGCGCCGGGGCGGTACGTACGCCTGGCGGTGCGCGACACCGGGTGCGGGATGGACGCCGCGACGCTGGCGCGGGTCTTCGAGCCGTTCTTCACGACGAAGTCGCCCGGGGTCGGCACCGGGCTCGGGCTCGCGACGGCGCTCGGGATCGTCAAGGGGCTGAGAGGGCGCATCGAGGCCGCGAGCGTCGTGGGGGGTGGGACGTCCTTCGAGATCCTCGTGCCGTGCTGCGATGAGGCCGTGCTCGAGGTGCCGGCCGTGGCCGCTCCCGAGGCGCTCGAGGGGCGAATCCTGATCGTCGAGGATGCGCCGGCCGTTCGGCTCGTGGTGCGGCGGCACCTGGTGTCGCTCGGTCTCGAGGTGGTCGAGGCCGAGGATGGCGCCTCCGCGCTTGCGGTCGCCGAGGCGGGCCGCTTCGACGTCCTCCTGACCGACATCGGCATGGCGGGGATGAGCGGCGCGGAGCTCGCGCGCGCGCTGCTTGCGCGCCATCCCGGGATGCGGGTCATCTTCATGTCGGGGTATCCGGCCGCCGACCTCATCGAACGGAACGTGATCGAGCCGAGCGCCGTCCTCCTGCAGAAGCCGTTCGGCAAGGAAGAGCTCTGTCAGAGGCTTGCGGCGGTGCTCCCGGCGCGCGGGGGTTCGACCCCCGTGGAGGGCGCGCGGACCTGACGTCGGGGGCGCCTCACACTGCGCGCGCGACGTCGCTCGCCCCGCTTGCACAAACGCCCGATTTCGATGAAGGCACGGGCATGTCCACGCCGTCCATGCCGCCCACGCCCCACCGCAGCCCGTTCAACATCATCGTGATCGTGGCCGCGCTCGGTTACTTCGTCGACATCTTCGATCTGCTCCTCTTCGGCATCGTCCGCACCGATAGCCTCCGGTCGTTCGGCCTCACGCCCGACGAGGTGAAGAGCTACGGCTTCCAGCTCGCCGAGCTGCAGATGGCGGGTTTGCTCGTCGGCGGCCTGCTCTGGGGCGTGGTCGGCGACCGCCGCGGCCGGCGCGCCGTCCTCTTCGGGTCGATCATCCTCTACTCGCTCGCGAACATCGCGAACGGCTTTGTCACCGATGTCGAGGGCTATTCGGTCTGCCGCGTCCTCGCGGGGCTCGGGCTGGCGGGCGAGCTCGGGGCGGGCATCACGCTCGTGTCGGAGACGATGCACCGCGATCAGCGCGGCTGGGGCACGACGCTGGTCGCGAGCTTCGGGGTCCTCGGGGCGGTCGTCGCCTCGCTCATCGGCAGCGTGTTCGCCTGGCGCACGGCCTACTTCATCGGCGGCGGGCTGGGTCTCCTGCTGCTGTTCTTGCGCGTGTCGACCTACGAGTCCGGCATGTTCGTCGGCGCCAAGACCACCGCCCACCGCGGCCACTTCCATCGGCTCTTCAGCACGCGCGAGCGCGCCATCCGCTATCTCGCGTGCATCGGGATCGGGCTGCCGATCTGGTACGCCATCGGGCTCTTCATCCTGTTCGCGAGCGAGTTCAGCAAGGCGCTCGGTGTCACGCCGCTGGCCACCAACGCCGACGCGATCCTCTGGGCCTACGTCGGGCTCGCCGCCGGCGACCTCTCGAGCGGCTACCTCTCGCAGCGCCTCAAATCGCGCCGGTCCGCGGTGTTGATCTTTCTCGTCTCGCTGGTCGCCGCCGTCGGCGCCTACCTCCTCGCCGCGGGGGTCTCCCAATCCGTGTTCTACCTATTATGTGCGCTCGTCGGGTTTGCGGCCGGGTACTGGGCGCTCCTCGTCACGATCGCCTCGGAGCAATTCGGGACGAACCTGCGTGCGACCGCGACGACGACGGTGCCGAACTTCGCGCGCGGCGCCGCGATCCCGGTCTATGCCGCCTACAAAGCGCTCGAGCCGGCCTTCGGCGCCGCTGGATCCGCCGCGATCGTCGGCGCCGGCTGCTTCACGCTAGCCTTCGCCTCGCTCTGGGTCTTGCGCGAGACGTTCGGCAAGGAACTCGATTACGTCGAGGTCGACTGAATGAACGCCGCGCACATCCTCGGGTACGTCGCCTCCGCCCTCATCGTCGTCGCGATGTCGATGACCGCCATCGTCCACCTGCGCGTCCTCGGCGTCCTCGGCGCGGTCACGACGGCCGTCTACGGCGCCGCCATCGGCGCGTGGCCGGTCCTCGCGGCCAACGTGATCATCGCCGTCATGCACATCACCCAGCTGCGTCGGCTCGTCGCCACCCCGAGCAGCTTCGAGCTCCAGCCGATCGCGGACGCCTCGCAGTGGTACCTTCGGCGCTTCGTGCAGTTCTACGCCGACGACATCCGCCGCACGCATCCGGGTTTCGACCTGGCGGCCTTCCTGTCCGAGGCCGTCACGGCCCCCACGCGGCTCAAGGGTTTCTTCGTCCTGCGCGACATGGTCTCGGTCGGCCTCTTCCTCTATCGCGAAGAGGCCGACAACGGCGCGCTCGTCATCGCGGTCGATTACGTCACGCCGCGTTTTCGCGATCTCAGGAACGCGCGCTTTGCCTACCGCGAGCTGCCGCGACGTATCGACACGACGCGCTTTCGGCGCTGCCGCGTCACGCCCGCGACGGCCGAGATGCGCCGCTACTTTCTGCGCCTCGGTGTCGCCCCGGAGGCCGATGGCGGGCTCGCGCTGCCGCTGACCGCCGTGGGCCGCGTCAGCTGAGCGCGCTCGCGTAGCGCACCCCCCCGTCTACGGGTCAACGCACCCCGTCCACGTGGCGAGCTCGGTTGCACACGTGCCGCCGCTCTTTCCCTTGAAGTACGGCGACCCCGACGTGCACTCGAACGCGCCGCCGGGATCCGCTTCGGCGCACGTCGTCCATGCGTCGAATTCGGCCGTGCAACCGCCGAACCGCAACATGCGTCCGCTCTCGAGCTCGGTCACGCACGCGCTCTGATCGAATGACGCACATCCGAGGGTGCTCGCGCCGGTGCAGACCTCGGCGATCGTGGCGAACTGCGATGCCCCGCACGCCTCCCACGCGTCGAACTCGACCTGGCAGGGTGAGGGGTGAGCCATCTCCCAGCCTTGCGGTTCGCTGGCGTCGCAGCCGGCGCTGGGGGGGGCGGGCGGCGTCGGATTGAGTTTGGCGACAATGCACGCGAGCAAGCCGTCGAACTGAATCGCGCAGGCATTGCCATTTTCCCCTCGCAAGCCGCTGACGTCGGCGATGCAGCCCGCGTATGAGAAGCCTGGGCACGCCAGCCCGTCGACCGCGGTGCAAGTGATCGCCGCGCTGGTTGGCTCGCAGATCACCTTGACGACGGTGTTCGCGGCCAGGGTGCCGCTCGCCGGAACAGCCGTGCAGGCGGCCGTCGCGGGCTGACTGCGCACGTCGACCTCGAAGGCCGAGCCCTCGGCAAGTGCCACGAGTCCCCAGACGAGTGTGTCGTTCACGTCGAGGCGCACATCGCCCTCGCCCTTCAGGCCGACGACGACCGCCCCGTCGCTTGGGAGACCCTCGACCCAAAACGCCAGCTGCCGAGCGGGGATACCGGCGTTCGTCCGGGCAATCAGGGACATGCAGGCGAGCGCCTGAGAGGCATCGAGCTCCACCCTGTATGCCTGTGCCCAGCTGTCGGTCACGGGCGGGATGGTCGCCGCAGGAAACCAGGTCGCCCAGGTCGGGTCCCGGGTGTCCTCGCTGTTGCGGAACAGGTCGCAGCTGCCGGGTTTCTGAGGGGCGGGCCCGTTGACCGGCTCGGTGAGGTACGCGCCGACCCCGACGCGCCGCCCCTTCATCGTCTGTTCGCCCTGCTTGAAGAAGTCGGCCATGGCGTGGGAGAAACGCATTGGCGCGCCGGTCGCGCGATCGACGAATTCCTCTTGGGCGCTGTGGCTGCGCATCGCTTCGGCCGCGGGCCATCCGGCGCCGACGGAAAAGAACGCGCTCAGCATGTCGCCGTCGAAGCACGGGCAGCTCCCGGCCTTGACCTGAGCCAGGGTGTAGGTGCTGAAGGCCGTGATGGAGATCGTCGCCAGACCGTCGGCGAAGACCACCGGACCGATGGCTTCCCAGGTCTCGTCGTGGGCGTCGGCGGCGCGGAGCACGACCAGGTTCGCGGCTGCCCCCGAGTACGGCAGCTTCAGCGTCACGGCCTGTTCGAAGGTCGTGCCGTGCGGCGTCAGCGCGAGCGAGATCGCGGGTGCACCGTCCACGAAACCTGGAACGGGCGCGTACCCGGCCTGAACCGGATCGATGAGCAGCTCGACGCCAAGCTCGATCTCCGAGGCGAGTGCGCCCGCGGGGATCTCGAGTGCGGCCCCGCCAGGAAGTGACAGGCTGGCCCCCGCGGGACCGACACGGCGAGAAAGCCGCCCGACCTCACGCGAGCTCGATTCGTTGCACGCAGCAAGAGCGAGTGATGCGAGCAGGACGAGTCGGCGGAACATGGGGTCGGAAAGGGGCATGGCACCACACGAATCGAGGAGTCGGGCGATATGGCCCGCCCTCGGGCCAATGTCAACTGGGCCTTCGTCGGGTGCCGACGGCGCGTGGTCGGCGAACGATTTCGCGCGAGAGTGACGCCACTTTCGGTGTCACTTTCGCGGTGCTTCGACGGTCGACGGAATCCTGGCGCGGGAGGCTTGGGACGTTCGTGGTCGCCACGGCGGTGGGGACGTCAGTAGCTGACCCCGACGGCCTCGCACAGAAAGCGCATGTAATCGGTCGCGGCGAGGAAGCGTTTCGTGACGCGCGCCGGGAAGTCCTTGGCCAGGATGTCGTCGGCCGTCAGCGCGCCACTCAAGATGAAGGACGTGCGCCGGAGATCGACCGCGTGTTCATGATCCTTGGGAAATCCCCGCGGAACGCGGGTCAGCGTCTCGCCGGCCGGCGCCAGTCCTGCCTTCGCGAGCGCCTTCGCGGTCGACACCACGCGCCAACGCTCGGGCTCGTCGACGAGGCGCTGTCGGATCTTGGCGAGCGCGGGCGCCTCCGGACGCCACATGCCGGTACCCACGAAGTTCTCGGTCGGCGAGATGTGGACGTAGAAGCCCGGCGCGTGAACGTCCTTGCCGGCGCCGTGCCGGACCTGGATCCCGCCGTTGGTCTTGTAGGGCGTCTTGTCGTGCCCGAAGCGCGTGTCGCGGTGGATGCGCATGAGCGACCCGCCGACGCGCCGGTCGTCCGCCACGAAGTGCTCGGTCACGGTCGCGAGCGGGCGCGCCATCGCGCGGATGAAGGCCAGCGCTGCATCGCGCACGTGGGTCTCGTAGCGCGCGCGGTTGGCCTCGAAGAACTCGCGCGTGTTGCTGAGCGCGAGCTCGTCGAGGAACTTGAAGGTGTCGATCGTGAATGCCATGCACAATTCCGTTCTTGGGCAGCCGCTTCGCGGCCTTCGCGAGCGAATTCTCGCTTGAACTTGATTAGATTCGTTCGAGCGGCGCGGTCTCGCGTGCGAGCCATGGCACGACGTCCGCGGGGACGAGCGGCTCGAGCGTCGCGCGCACCCGGGCGTGATATGCGTCGACCTGACCCTGCTCGTCGGAGTTCAGCAGCGACGGCTCGATCAGGCGCCGACAGTACGGCACCAGCGTCAGATCCTCGAAGCCGAAAAACGGCCCGTAGGGCGTCGCGTCGCGCGTCGTCACGACCAGGACCAGGTTCTCGATGCGGATCCCGTACGCCCCCGCCAGATACAGGCCGGGCTCGTTCGAGACGATCATCCCGGGCTCGAGCGGGACATCGTTGAGCGCGGGCGAGATCCGGTGCGGACCCTGGTGCACCGACAGGTAGCAGCCGACGCCGTGCCCGGTGCCGTGCCCGTAGTTGAGTCCGACCTCCCAGAGCGGCGCGCGCGCGATC
>SXIE01000481.1 GCA_005772945.1 Pseudomonadota bacterium | reverse complement strand
GCGCGTCGCGATCGCGCGCGCGCTCTACAACGAGCCGAAATTGCTGCTCTGCGACGAGCCCACGGGTGCGCTCGATTCGGAGACCACGGGCCGCGTCTTCGATCTGATCCGCGCGCTGCACGCGGGCGGCCTGACCGTCATCGTCGTGACGCACGAGCGCGACATCGCCGACCGCTGCCCGCGCCGCGTGGTCCTCAAGGACGGCCAGATCGTGAGCGACACAGCGGTCCCATCGGCGGCTGCGGCCGCGGCGCCCGGAGGCACGCCATGAGCCTCGCGCGCATCCTGGCCGCGGTCTGGCAGAACGTGCTGCGCAATCGGCGCGCGTTCCTCCTCTCGAGCATCGGCCTCATCGTCGGCGTCGCCACGCTGACCTTCTTCATCCACCTCGGGCTCGGCGTGCAGTCGGGTGTCCTCAATCGCATCTTCCCGGTCAATCAGATCGAGCTCGAGCCCAAGACCGTCGGCATCGTGGGCCTGCGCCAGGAGGTCGTGGACCAGAGCCGCCTCGGCGACAAGCTCGTCGCGGACTTCAAGGCGCTGCCCGACGTCATGACCGTCTACCCCAAGCAGCGCTCGAAGTTCCAGGCGCGCCTCTGGGGCGGACAGGCGCTCTTTGGCTACGCCGCGCGCACCGAGGCGTTCTTCGACGGCCTGAGCCCCGAGCTGCTGCACGAGGAGCTGAAGCGCTTCGAGCACGTCGGCGCATCGGCCGCCCCGAGCGCACCGGCGCGCAAGCGCAAGCTTGCAGAGCCATGCAAGAATGACGACGAGTGTCCGCTCGGGCGGACGTGCGGTGGCCAGGCGGGTGCGCGCGTGTGCGGCGACATCGTCTATTGGTCGCGCTTTGCCGATCGCGGGATCGCCCTGGTCTGCGATCCGGCCGCGGGTGACACGCAGTGCGCGCGCGGCTTCGCGTGTGTCGGCGGCCTGTGCGAGCGTCGCTGTGATGCCGCGGCGAACGGATGCCAATCCGGCGAGGTCTGCGCGCCGGCCCGTCTCGCCAGCGGGTACGATCCGCCGCCGCCGCCGCCTTCGCCCGGAGCCACGGCCCCGCCGCTCGGCAAGGTCTGCCGCCATGCCTGCAGCGCCGACGGTGACTGCGATACCTCGCAGACCTGTGTCCAGGGCGCCTGCGAGCGCCTCGCGTGCGAGCTCGGAGCGCCTGAGGACCAGCTCGTCGACAGTCCCGCCAAGCTCGCTGGCACCGTCCGCGATCGCTGCAGCAACGGCGTCAGTCCCACCGACCCCGCCTGCCAGCGCGCGCCGTGCCCAACCGGTACCTACTGCGCCCCGCGCTCCGTCGTGACGGCGGCCGGCTACTGCGAGGCGCCGGTGCCGATCGTGCTCTCGCCGATCATCATCGAGCTCTTCAACTCGTCAGCCGCCGTCTCGCTCGGCATGCAGAAGATCGACGGGCTCGAGGCGATGCTCGGGATCCAGTTCATGATGCACTTCGGCGACAGCTACTTCGCGGCCGATCTGCCGCGCGAGCTGCAAGCGGTGAAGCGCGCCGAGGTCGTCGGCTTCTCGCAGAAGGCGCTCGAGTTCGGCGTGACGATGCCGCTGACCTACGTCCAAGGCTTCAACGCGCGCTGGAAGGGGCGCGGGGCCGCCGAGACCTACGACACGTTCATCCTCGAGACGCGCGGCAACGAGGACGTCTCGCGGCTTCTCGGCGAGGTCGAGGGCTGGGGCTTCGAGCTCTCGCGCAAGTCCCAAGACGCTCGCAAAGCCGGCGATCTCCTCTTCATCCTGACGGTCGTCTTCAGCTTCATCAGCGTCGTCATCTTGTTCGTGGCCGGCGTGAACATCATGCACACCTTCCTGACGCTCGTGACCGAGCGGCGCTACGAGATCGGCATCATGCGTGCCATCGGCGCGACCCGGCGCGACATTCGCCGGCTGTTCCTGACCGAGGCGCTGATGCTCGGGCTCTTCGGCGGGGTGGTCGGTAACGTCGTGTCGTTCGGCGCCTCGCGCCTCGTGAACTGGCTCGGCGAAAAGTACCTGCAGGGGATCCCGTTCAAGCCCGACGAGTTCTTCGCCTACGACTGGCGCGTGGTCTTCGGCGGCATCGCGTTCGCGTGCGTCTTCTGCCTGCTCGGCGCGCTCGTTCCCTCGAACCGCGCGGCCAAGCTCGATCCGGCCGTCGTGCTGACGACCTGATCGAACTCGCTTGCGAAGAGCGCGGCGCGCCCTTCGCGAGTGCCTCAGAGCGAGTTCGCGAGGATCCCGAAGCCACCGCCGGGCAGCGCGCCGAGGCTCACCGGCACGGGCGCGCGCGAGGCGTGGACGAGGTCCTTCACGAAGACGCGCACCTTGCCGCCGCCCAAGTCTTCGCGCCGATCGACGACGAACGAGTCCGGATCGCCATCCTTGACATACCACTTGGCGTTGCGCACCACGCGCGTGAACGTGAAGCGCGCGATCTCCTGGCGCTGCTGATCGGTGGCCTTCTCGGCGGGGTGAACCGTCGCGAGGTAGGCGTCGAAGTCGTTCGCCAGCGCGGCCTTGAGGGCCGCGGTCACGACCGCCTCGGCGGGGTCCGTGTGTTTGGCGGCGTGCGCCGCGCCGGGCCCCACGAGGAATGCGAAGACGCCCCAGAGCAGAAGGACGGCAGGCGAACGGAGCCGAGCGGTGATCATGGCGACACTCCTCGAAAGGAAGAAACCCGACCGAGCGTAGAACGCTGCAACGCCTTCCGCCATTGCCGAGCGCTGGTGCTTGCAGAACGCCCGGCCGAGCGGTATGCGCCGAGCCGATGGATCAGATGGATCAGGCCTACCGAGCCGACAACCTCGAGAACGGCGAGCTCGTACACCACTACGGGCCACGCGTTCACATCCTCGCCGACGGGTATCACCTCTCGCTGCTCGCGCGCCTGTCTTCGGACAAGACGTTCCAGCCCGAGATCAACCACCTTGTCACAACGTTGTATCGGGACTTGGTCGCGGCGGTCATCGCCCGGCAGCTCCCGCTCTGCGACGCCGAGGTGCCGACCCGCATGATCGCCCACACGCCCGCGGGCGTGTATCGCGGGCGCATCGTCGATCCCCGCACCCGCGTCATCTGCGTCGACATCGCGCGCGCCGGGATGTTGCCCGCCTCGGTCTGCTTCGACGCTGTCAACCACGTGCTCGATCCGGTGGGCGTACGCCAGGATCACATCGTCATGAATCGCGTCGTCGATGAGGCCGGCCACGTGATCGGCGCGCGCATATTCGGCGAGAAGGCGGGCGGCGACGCGGCCGGGCAGGTCCTGCTGTTCCCCGATCCGATGGGTGCCACCGGCAGCTCGGTGCTCAAGGCCGCGAGCTACTACGAAGCCCTCTCGAGTGGGCCGCCGGCGGCCATCATCACGATGAACCTCATCGTGACACCCGAGTTCATCCGCAACGTGACGGCCGCACGGCCGACGGCGCAGATCTACGCATTTCGACTCGACCGCGGCCTCTCGGATCCGGACGTGCTTCGGACCGTGCCAGGGACGCACCCCGAGCGCGAGCGCGGCCTCAACGATCATCAGTACATCGTGCCCGGGGCAGGGGGTCTCGGCGAGGTCATCAACAACGTCTTCGTCTAGGGGCCTCATGAAACGCAGCGACCTCGACGTTCTCATCGACGCAGCGACCTTGCAGAAGCGCATCGCCGAGCTCGGCGTGGAGATCAGCCGCGACTACGCGGATCGCGATCTGGCGCTCATCGGGATCCTCAAGGGCTCGTTCGTCTTCCTCTCGGATCTGTCGCGCGCCCTGAGTGTCGAGTGCACGATCGACTTCCTCGGGCTCTCCAGCTACGGGCACCGCACGACGACCAGCGGCGTCGTCCAGATCACGAGCGACTTGACCGCGCCGATCGAGGGTCGCGACGTGCTCGTCGTCGAGGACATCATCGATACCGGCCTGACGATGCGCTACCTGCTCGAGAACCTAGCGACGCGCAAACCGCGCAGCATCAAGGTCTGCACGCTGCTCCACAAGCCGGCGCGGACCCAGGTCGCGGTGCCGATCGACTACACGGGCTTCACGATCGAAGACCACTTCGTTATCGGCTACGGGCTCGACTACGCGGACCGGTTTCGCAACGTCCCGTACATCGGCCGCAAGCGCTAGCAAGGCGCTCGGGACATCGGCTGCGAGGGATAGCAGGGCGCTCAAAAAGGTCCAGCCGCAAGGAGCAAGCGAGACGAGCGCGGAGGCGACCCTTCGGTCGCCGCACAAGCGAGCGAGCGCAGCGACGCAGCGGATGGGCCTTTTTCAGCGCCCTGCCGCTACGAGGCGTTGACCGCGACAGGCCGCACCCGCTTCGAGCCGTCCGTCAGGGTCCGCATCGGGACCTCGACGACGTGGCCGAGGGCGCGCAGCTCCTCGTCGATGAGGTGATCGAGCTCCTCGGAGATCCGGCGCAAGAGCGCCTGGCGCTCGTGGAACGGCAGGAAGGCCGACTTGAAGCCGTTGATGACGATCTGGCGGACCTGCCAGATGTCGAGGTCGAAGGTCTCGACCGCGCGCTGCAGCTCGGTCGTCACCGTCGTGTCGGTGATGAGGCGGTTGTCCGTGTTGATCGTCACGCGGATCCCGAAGTCGAAGTAGAACTTGAGCGGGTGGCTCTTGAAGTCCTCGACCGCGCGCGTCTGGACGTTCGAGGTGAGGCAGACCTCGAGCGGGATCCGGTGGTCGTTGATGTAATTGAGTAGATCCCCGTCCTCGCGCAGGCGCGTGCCGTGACCGATGCGGTGGGCGCCACAGACGTGGATCGCCTGGTGGATGCTCTCGGGGCCGTAGGCCTCGCCCGCGTGACAGGTCGAGTTGACGTTGTTGCGCCGGACGAGCGCGAAGGCGGCGCTGAACTTCTTGGCGGGGTAGTCGTACTCGGCGCCGGCGAGGTCGAAGCCGACGACGCCCTTGTTCTTGTAGGCGACAGCGAGCTCCGCGAGCCGCACCGATTGCTCGGGCGCGATGTGGCGGATACCGCTGACGATGACGTTGCAGATGATGCCGAAGTCGCGCCGTGCGTCGGTCAGCCCGTTGATGACGGCCTCGACGATGCGGGTCAGCGGCAGGCCCTTGCGCGTGTGGAGGATCGGCGCGTAGCGGACCTCCATCAGGCGCACGTTCTCTTTGGCGGCGTCCTGCGCGAGCTCGTAGGCCGCGCGGTAGAGGGCCCGCTCGTCCTGCAGCACCGCGAGCGTGATGTCGAAGGCCTTCAGGTAATCCGTGAGATCGTGACAGACCTCGCCCTGGTGGATGGCCTTGGCGAGGCCCGCCGGATCGGTCGCCGGCAGCTCCACGCCCTGCTCGGCCGCGAGCGCGATGATGGTCTCGAGGCGCAGCGAGCCGTCGAGGTGGACGTGGAGATCGGTCTTGGGGAGACGCGCGAGAAAGCTCGCGGTCGGGCGGATTCGGGGGCGAAGATCGGTTGTCATGTTCCCTTCTTGGGTCCGTTTTTAGTTCCCGGGAAGGTATGCCTGCCACGGACCGACCGCAAGCAAGCGCATCGAATCCGCGCGCAAGCCGGCCGCGGGAGTCGTGCAGGCGACGACGACGCCCGACGCGAATGGATTACGTCGGGCGTAAATTCGATTACGTCGGGCGTAAAACCGGCCGCCCGCGGCGCGCGCCGTCAGGGCACCGCGGTGAGGTCGACGATGACGTCCAGGTCATCGCCGAAGCCGATGACGCTCAAGAAGTCGGCGGCGGCCGAGTCGGTCTTTTGCGACTTGCCGGAGGCGACCTTCTTGTTGCTGGCGTCGAAGCCGTCGATGACGAGCTGCGCGTCGTCGTCGGTCTCGAGGTCGCTGAAGAGCACGCCCGCGATGAGGCTCTTGGGGTCGTCGGGGTCCTTGACCGTGTTGTCGCAGGTGACCTTCTGGGCCGCGCCCTGGAGGATCGACTCGCTCGAGGCCTTGTAATAGAGCGAGACCTGAACGGTCTTGATGTTGCTCGAGCTGCACTTGCCGCCCGGGATCGTCCAGTCGACGTGGAGGCGCGCCGGCTTCGGCGTGAGGGCCACGGTGGCCGTGTCCGTCGTCTTGCCTTCGGCGACGCTCTGCCTGGCGACGGTGCCGAGATAGGTCCCCTTGCCCGTCGCGTCGACCCCCTCGACCTCGAGCTTGTAGGACCCCGGCGTGACGTTCGTGATCCCGATCGTCCCCTCGCTCGACGCGGCGGGGCACTGTCCGGAGCCCGAGTAGACGACCTCGTCCCCGCTCAGGAGGCGCGCTTCGATCGTGGCGTGCCCGCGGCCGCCGCAGGTCGCGGTCGGACCCTCGGACCAGTGGACGACGAGGTTGCCGGGCTTGACGGCGTCGTCGCTGCAGGCGGCCAGGGTGGCGGCGACGATGCCGAAGAGCGTGATGAATTGCGTGCGCATGGGACCTCCGGGGGCCGATTCGGATGTGTTGCGGATGGGGGTGCGTGTGGGCGTGGCACCGCGCGCGGGACGAAAACTCGCGCGCCGGCGCATGGCACCGCACTATCGAAGCGATGCGGAACCGAGTCAATGCATACGCGGGTCGGGGGGGGATGGGGCGTGCCGTCGCCGTTGCGTTCGCACTTGCCTTAGGGGCGTGCGGAACGCGCCAGCGCGTCGACAATGAGGGATCGCGCGTCGAGTATGTCCCGGTGCGCCCCGGCAAGCGCCCCGGTGGCAAGCCTCCCGCGGTGCCGTTCGGCGCGGACCACGCGCGCGAGGGTGAGCTTGGTCGTGGCACGGTCGCGAGCGAGCTCCTGGCCGGCGCGCGCCGACTCTTGGACGTCGAGCTGCCCGGTGGCTCCGCGCGGTTCGAGGCGCACTTGCGCGTCGTCGCGATGTGGGACGGCGCCCCGCGCCAGGCGAGCGCGGCGCAAACCGGAGACGTCGCTCTAATCGATGGGCGCCTGGCCGTGTGCGAGCGCGTCGCTGCGGACGGACAGCGCACGTTCATCGGGCCGGACGGCGATGACCTCGTCCGGCGCTTCGTCGTGCCCGAGTCGGATATCGACTGAACGGGCCGACCCTGATACGGTCCGCGCCGTTTTACATCTCGCGAAGGCCGCGTAGCGGCTGCCCGCGGATGTTACGTCTCGCGAAGGCCGCGTAGCGGCTGCCCGCGGACGTCTGCGCCTGGAGGCACCGTGTCCGACAACGACGTGATGAAGAAGATTGTCTCGCTCTGCAAGCGACGCGGCTTCGTGTTCCAGTCGTCCGAGATCTACGGCGGTCTCAAGAGCGCCTACGACTACGGTCCCCTCGGGGCCGAGCTGAAGCGCAACCTCATGGGCGCCTGGTGGCGCGACATGGTGCATGTGCGCGAGGACGTCGTCGGCATCGACGCGTCCATCGTCATGCACCCGCGCGTCTGGGAGGCCTCGGGCCACCTCGCGGGCTTCAGCGATCCGCTCGTCGACTGCAAGGTGTGCAAGGAGCGCTTCCGCGCCGACAAGGCCCCGCGCGTGGCCGAGGGCGAGCCCGCGGTCCTGACGTTTCCCGACAAGGGCGCGGCCAAGGTCGCCGAAGAGCTCGTCCAAAAACAGTTTGCACACCAACTAAACCGCCGCGAGAAGGAGCTCCACGGCGCGGTCGGGTGCAAGGCCGGCTACGTGTGCCCGAACTGCGGCTCGCCGTACCTATCGGATGAGCGCCAGTTCAACCTGATGTTCAAGTCCTCGCTCGGGCCGACCGATCCGCTCGGCGAGGTCGCGGCCGCGATCGAGGCGGGGGCCCTGGCCGGGCTCGCGGGGCGTGATCTGCGCGCCAAGCTCGAGGAGATCACCAAGCCGCCGGCGGTCTATCTGCGCCCCGAGACGGCGCAGGCCATGTTCGTTCAGTTCGTCAACGTGCAGCAGTCGATGTCGATGAAGATCCCCTTTGGCATCGCGCAGATGGGAAAATCCTTCCGCAACGAGATCACGGTCGAGCACTTCATC
>SXIE01000480.1 GCA_005772945.1 Pseudomonadota bacterium | reverse complement strand
AGGACAGCCCCGGAGGCCTCGGCGCCGCTGCCCGCGCGCGTTCGGCGGGCCAGCACGGCGATCCCCGGCGCGACGCCCACCTCGGCGTCGTAGAGGTTCGCGAGGTAGACCGCGTCGTCGCCGCTGTCCGCCCGCGCCTCGCGCACGAGGCGCCGCTCGGCGACCAGCGTGCCGAGCGCGGTGTCGACGGCGGCCGCTTCGACCCCGAGCAGCGCGACCGCGCGCTCGGCAAGGAATCCGAGCGGCAAGCACACGTGCCCCTCGCCGCGCGCCTCGCGCAGGACGTGAACGACGCCGGCGCGCACGCGCTCGGGGTGGTCGCCGGCGATCTGCATGCCACGCGCGACCTGGTCGGCCTTGATGAAGCCGATGCCGTGAACCTCGCTGGCCAGACGATACGGGTTCTCGCGCACGGCGCTCACGGTGCGCTCGCCATAGCGCCGCAGGATCCGCAGCGCGAGCCCGCGCGGGATCCCGAGCCCCATCAGGAACACGAGCGCATCCTGCGCCCCGCGTCGCTCGCGAAACGCCTCGACCAGCGCCTGCGCCCGCTTCGCGCCGAGCCCGCTCACCTCGCTCAAACGCCCGGCGGCGTTGACGATGACGTCGATCGTTTGAGTACCAAACTTCTCGACGATGCGCTGCGCCAGCTTGCCGCCGATCCCGCGCACGAACCCGCTCGCCAGGTACGCCTCGAGGCCCTCTTTGGTCGCCGGGATGATCTCCGTGAAGCGCTCGGCCTTGAACTGCCGCCCGAAGCGGGCGCTGTCGTCCCAGCGGCCGTCCATGCGCACCGCCATGCCCTCGGCCAGGCCCGGCAGCGTGCCGACGACCGTCACCGGGTCGGCCCCGATCCGGGGGGCGCCGTCGGTCTCGGGGCGCAGCGTCGCGACCGTCCAGAACGACTCGGGGTTGTGGAAACGGACGTCGACGATCGTCCCCTCGATCGCGGCGGCGGAGGGCGTGGCCACGGCGGCACCATGGCATGCCGCACGTGACGGAGCAAAGCGACAGCGCGGCGTCGCGGGCACGACCTCGGCGCGAGCGTGCGCCACGTGCAAGGCGCCCAAGGGACAAGCGCTTGCCAGCGCTCGGCGCGAGCGATACGTTGCGCGGCTGTCGGGCGCCCCCCTTGGTCGTCCGCTCGCGCCGACGAATCCGACGAGGCCCCTGATGCGCACGCTTTCCGCGCTCTTCGCGACGCTTCTTTCCGTGACGACCGCCCTCGCCGTCGCCCAGGGATGCGGCAAGAAGGACACCCCGCCCGCAGCCGAAGGCTCCGACGAGGCCCCGGCGGCGACCGAGGGCGAAGAGAGCCCGCCCGCGAAGAAGGGGCCCAAGGACGCGGCCGATGCGGCCGACGGCGACGCGCCCAAGAGCCGCCACAGCCTCCGCGACCGCAACGGCAAACGCCCCGGCCCGCTGCGCCCCAGAGTTCCGACCGACGAGCCCGCCGACGCTCCGGCCAAGGATCCGGCGACCGCCGGCGATCCGGTCGTACCCAAGGACGACCCGCCCAAGGTCGATCCTGGGACGCCGCCCGTCGTCGCCGACGCGCCCAAGACCGATCCCGCCGCGCCGCCCGTCGTGGCCGACGCGCCCAAGACCGATCCCGCGCCGACGCCGGTGCCGGTCGGCGACGCCCCCAACGGCGAGGGCGTCGGCGGCAACGCGCACAAACCGGACCTGCATAACGCGGCCGCGGGCGTGGACGCGGCGCTCATCCTGCCGCTCGCGACCGTGCTCGAAATCACGTCGGCCAAGGGGCTCGAGAGCCAGGGGATCCTGCCGGGGATCGCGCCCGCGATGGGGTACGGCTCGACCTTCTACACGGCGCCCGGCGCGGGGCACTTCGGCGTCGCGTTGCAGGTGTGGCAGGACGTCTCACGCCGCGAGAGCGACGACCGCTACCGCCGGATGCGGCTGCAATACCCGAACGCCGAGGACATCACCGTGCTGCAGCCGCTGCGCGCTTACTACTCGTATTTCCAAGGGATTCAGTCGCTCATCTTCGCCGATCCGAGTCGCCGCATGATCCTCGCCATCGGGTGTGGCGAGGGTGTTTGCAACCAGGAGCAGCTGGTCAAGCTCGCCAAGGCGGCGCGCGACCGCCTGTGAGGCCTCTGAGGTCGTGATGTGAGGCCCGTTTGACAAGCGGCGGGGCTTGGCCGAAGCTCGTTGGGCTCGTGCTATCGGGGCCGGCCGTCTGTGCGCGGCCCGTCGAGATGGCGGCCATCAGGAGAAGGCCTTGTCGTCGCTCGCGCTCCTCGTCGATGCCGATGAACGACTGCGTCCCGTGCTCGAAGAGCACCTGGGATCCGATTGGCAGGTGGTGCTCGAGGGGGACGCGGATGCGGCCTTCCAGCGCGGCCCGCTCTCGGCGGAGGGGCGCGCACCGGACCTCATCGTCCTGAACGTGGACGTGGCCAAGGGCTGGTCCTTGTGCACGCAGGTCAAGCGGCGCTTCCAGAGCGTCCCGGTCATCGTCGTGTCGTATCGACTCGGCAAGGACGTCTTCAACAATCACCAAAAGCTCGAGAGTCGCGCGGACGCATACCATCGCATCCCCGAGGACATGGACTCGCTCGCGATCACGCTCGGCTATTTCAGCTCGCATCGCTCGGAGATCGTGACAGACGCGACGCCGATGACCGGCGAGTCGCGGCGCCCTGAGGCGCGCCCGCGGAGCGGTCAGCGGCTCGCAGTACCCTCCGGCATCGTGGTCAAGCTCGAGACGACGGTCGGCGAACAGGCGCGCGAGCTCGAGAACCTGCGGCGCCAGATCGAGGCCCTCGAGGCCGAGCGCGACGCGATGTCCGACAAGTCGCGCCGCCAGATGATGGATCTCATGGCGCTGGCGCCGAGCTCGTCGGACCAGAGCGGCGAGGCCAAGGCGCTCAAGGCACGCATCAGCGAGCTCGAGGCCGAGGGCCTGCTCGCGTCGCGGCGCGAGGACGAGGTGCGCGAGCTCCGGCGCGAGCTCGATCGGGCGCGCGGCGAGGGCAGCGCCAAGAGCGACAAGACGCGCGCGCTCGAGGCACAAAAGTCCAAGGCGGACGAGGACTTGCGCACGGCGAAGCAGGCGCACGAGGCGGCGCTCCAGCAGGCCGCCGAGGAGCGGCGCGCGCTCGAGGCCAAGGTCGTCGCGCTGCAGGCCGAGAAGGCACAGTGGCTGCTACAGGCCAAGTCGAAGACCTCCGCGCCGATGCCGACGGCCAGCCCCGGCATGGTGGCCGAGCTCGAGGCGGCGCGTTCGGCGGCGCGCAAGGAGGCCACGGACGCTGCAGAGCAGCTGGCCTCGGCCAGCGCGCAGCTGTCGAACCTCGCGAACGAGTTGGCCACGACGCATCGGGCGCGCTTGGCCGCCGAGGCGGCGCTGCGCGACGCGGAGGGGCGCGCGGCGCGAGCCGAGGCGTCGCAGCGCCAGCAGCACGCGGGGCAGGCGGCCGATACCGAAGCGATGCTGGCCGCGCTGACGCAGCGCGCGGAGACGGCCGAGCGTGCGTGGAGCGCGGTGAATGCGCGTGCGGAGGGCCTCGCCGCGACGCTCGCGGCCAAGACGATCGAGGGTGACAAGACGGTCAAGGAGAAGGCCGAGGCCGAGACCGCGCTCAACACGAGCCGCAAGCTCATCCGCGAGTATGCGGCCGAGGCGGCACGGCGGGCCGATGACCTGCGTGCGCTCGAGGTGAAGTTCAAGGAGCTCGAGACGCGCTTGATGCACGCCGACGCCGCGCGCAGTACGGCGATTCAGGCCGTGGAGTTCGAGCGCAGCCTCGTCGCCTCGCTCGAAAAGGAGATGGCGACGGTGCGCGCCACCTCGGGTGATAACTCGGCGCGCGCGACCGAGATCGCCAGCCTGCGTGTCGAGCTGGCGGACCGCATGACGGTGCACAAGGCGCTGGAGATCAGCTTCGCCAAGCTGCGGACGTCGGCGGTCGCGCAGACCGAGATGCTGGTGTCGCGGGTGAAAGAGCTGGCCGCCTGGGGGCGCGCGCTCGAGGCGCGGCTGGCGGAGGTCGAGGGCGGGCGCGTCGCGGCGCGGGCGAAGCTGGACGGGGCGCTGTCGGATCTGCGCGGCGGGTCGACCGCGGTCCCGCCCAAGCCGCTCGTGGATGCGCCGGTGTTGCCGGACTTCAGCAAGATCTGAATGCGGCAGGTGCGGGGTCGGGCATCACCCACGCGCCCCGCATCGTCCTCACCGCGTCCAGCGGTCGAGCCACGCAAACACCTCGGCGTGCCAGCGCTGGCTGTTCTGCGGCTTGAGCACCCAGT
>SXIE01000479.1 GCA_005772945.1 Pseudomonadota bacterium | reverse complement strand
GAGAGCGAGGGCGAGTCCGTGGTCGAGAGCGAGAGCGAGAGCGAGGTCGAGTCCGAGTCGGAGTCCGAGGTCGAGAGCGAGGTCGAGAGCGAGGTCGGGGTCGAGGGCGAGGTCGAGGGCGAGGTCGAGGGCGAGGTCGAGGGCGAGGTCGAGGTCGGGGTCGATGCCAGGGTCGAGGCTAGAGCCGACACGCAACCCGCGCGCGATGCGGGCGTCGGACACATCGGGACGCCGATCAAGCATACCCAGATCCTGACCGTGCAGGCCCAGCCGTGGGCCGACATCACGGTCAATGGCAAGCTGCTCGGATCGTCCCCCAAGACGATCGAAGTGCCGGTCGGCAAGGCCACGGTCATTTGCGACAATCCGCAAGCGCCGCGGCAGGTCATCACGGTCAAGATCACCGCCGACGGTCCCGCGCTTGCCAAGTGCTACATGGAAACCAAGCGGCCGCCGAGATGACGAACCTCGCGCGACGTGACGCCACGCCGGGACCGAGCATGCCGCACCACCGCATCTTGCGGGCCTCGATGGCGCTCGCGCTGCTCCTCGCCTCGGGCATCGCCCGCGCGCATGGAACCCTGCCGACCGCCAATGGCATCGCGTTCGGCGCGACGGGGGGCACGCTCTATGGGACCAACTTCGGCGGCCTGTGGCAGGCCGTCGCTGGCGGCTCGACGCTGTTCGTGTGCGAGACGTTGGTCACCGGCGAGCCGCGCTCGCTCGACGCGTGGATCTGGCTCGGCTCGGGTCGCGTCGTCGCCGCGACGACCTCGGGCGGGTTCGCGTTCGGGGTCTTCGCGGCCAGCGACGCGAGCGCCTGCAACTTCGCGACGGTGGCCGGGACCGAGGCTCTGACGGTCACCGAGGTCATCGCCGATCCGGACGACGCGACGGCATTCCTTGCATGTGGACGCAATGATCCAGTGGCCGCGGCGCACGCGGGGCGCATCGTTCACGGCACGCCCGACGCGATCCGCGTGGTCTACGACCGCCCCGGGTTCACCGTGACCGGCGTGCGGGCGCGCGGCGGGCACCTTTACGCGAGCGCGTCCTCCTCGACGACGATCGGCGAGTCGCTGCTGGTCCATAGCGCCGATGCGGGCGCGCACTGGGACGAATGGCCTCAGGGGCTCGCGGCGGGCGAGGCGATCCTGCCGCTCGGGGTGTCGCGCGCGGACCCGCTGACGATGTGGCTGGTGCGTCAGTCGGACGCGGGCGACCGGCTCCTGCGCACGACCGATGGCGGCGCCCACTTTGTGGACGTATTGACGGTCGACGGTCCCCTCGCGGCGTTTGCACAGAGCGAGGACGGCGCGACCGTCTGGGTGCAGAGTCCGACGCGCGCTGTCTACCGCTCGGGCGACGGGGGCGGCACGTTCGAGGGCCTCGCGGGTAGCCCTCACGGCGCGTGCCTCACGTTTCACGACGGCCAGCTCTTCGCGTGCGGCGTCCCATGGCAGGACGGCCTGACCTGGGGCGTGGCGGCGGACGGGCGGACGTTCGCGCCACTGGCGGTGGGCTTCGACGACATCGCGGGGCCGGTCGCGTGCCCGACCCGACCCGAGGCCACCGAGATGTGCCGCAAGGAGCTGGAGTTCCTGCGCGGGTACTTCGGCTTCGCGACGCCGCCCGCGCCGGACGGCATCGGCGAAGGTGCGCCCGAGGTGATGGGCGACAGCGAGGGTGCGGGCGACGCAGAGGCCGCCGCGGCCACCGAGACTGCGCGCGGCGAGCCGGTCGCGGGCGCTGCAGACGGGTGTGGCGGAGGCGCGTTGAGCGACGGCGGAGCGGCCTCCATCGCGGTCGCGGGGCTTGTGCTGGCTCGCGCGTTCAGCGCACGACGTCGACCGCGAAGAGCGCGGTGACGCCGAGGCGATCGACGACGACGCGATCGACGGCGAGCCGGACCGCGTCGGCGCCGAAGGTCAGCTGGGCGACCGCCGCGACCCGAAACGTGAAGTCGAGCGCGCTGCTGAAGGCGGCGTCGAGCCACGCGAACGCGACGAGCCACGACGGGCCGTTGACCGATTCCAGGCGCGCGTCGGTCACGTGAACCGCGAGCGCGGGGGCATCGGCTGGCGATGGCGATGGCGCCGACGCAGCGGGCGCGTCCTCGGCGCGCGCGACCGCGAGCTCGGCGCCGAGCGAGGCGCGCTTGCACGTCCCGACCGTCTGCCAGAGGTGCAGCTTGAGCGGGCGCGGACCGGGTCGCCAGCCCGCGCGTGCCTCCCACAGGCCATTGGGATCGGCCTTGCCGTGCGCGTCGAAGCGCGCGGGCAGCTCGCCCTCGGCCATCGCCGCGTTCACAAGCTCGGCCGCGGTCTCGCCGGTCATGCGCAGGGTCGCGCGCCCGCGCTCGAGGCGCAGCGGATCCGACGGAAGTCCAACGCGCACGGGCAGATTCGAGGTCAGCACGATGACGAGCGCGTCGGCGAAATCGCCGGGGCCGGCGGGCTGCGTCTCGGCCGACAGCTTGGCCGCTGGAACGCGCGCGAGCGCGATCTGCGTGTCGACCAGCGGCGACGTTCCGAGCACGCGATCGCGCACCGTCGGCCAGAGCTCGCGCGCGAGGAACGCGAGCAGCTCGTCGGCCGCAGCGCGCAAGAGGCGCCGATTGGCCAAGAGACGCGCGGCCGGCGGCAGCAAGCTCCCGAGCCACTCGGCGAGCGCGTCCTCGCCGCCCGGGGCGATGGTCGGCGTCGCGTCGCCCAGATCGCTCGGACGGATCCGGATCGCGAGCGCGGTCGGGTGCCCCCCGCGCGCCGGCTCGAAGATCGGGACGACCGATGCATCGAGCGCGATGGTCGCGAGCTTGTGCCCCGGACGATCATAGAGGCCGAGACTCGCCGTGAAACCGACGCGGTTAGCGCGCTCGCGGCGCATGCGGATCGCCTCGAGCTGGAGGTCGACGGTCGCCGCGAGCCCGAACGGACGCAGCGGCAGATCGAGGCGCACGGCCGGACGCTGGGCGAGGTGGTCGGCGATGATGGCGTCGATGACCGGAAAGGGCAGCGCCAGGCGCACGTCAGGCGGATGCGCTTCCGCGCGGCGCTGATCGAAGGCGGCACGCTCGGCCTTGATCTCCGGGCACGCGGAGCCACACGCCGCGAGCTGGGCGGACAGGAGGGCGACCGCGACGAGCCGGCGAAGCAGGGCAGGATGCGCGCGGTGACGGGGTCGATTCGTCATGAGATGCCTCGAAAATCTCGCCCGCCTCGGGCATCGTGTCGAGCGTCATGTTCCTGCCCGGCTTCGCGAACGTCCACTCCCATGCCTTTCAGCGGCGCCTGCGCGGCGCGGTGCAGCGGCGCGACCCAGGCCGTGCGGACACGTTTTGGAGCTGGCGCGAGCGGATGTACGGGCTGGCCAATTCGCTGGCGCTCGATGAGCTCGAGGCGATCGCGCGGGCCGTCTATGCCGAGTGTCTCGAGAGTGGCTACACGGCGGTCGGCGAGTTCCACTACCTGCACCATGCCCCCGACGGGGCGCCCTATGCGGACCCGATCGCGACGGCGCGGGCGCATGTGCGGGCCGCGGCGGCTGTCGGGATCCGGCTGACCCTGCTCTGGTCGGCCTACGCGCTCGGCGGGTTCGACACGCCCGCGACGCCGGGACAGCGGCGCTTCGTGTCGCGCGATGTCGACGAGGTCCGCCGGGCGCTGGATCTGCTGGCACCGCTCGGCGACGCACGGCCAACGCATGTGCGGATCGGGCTGGCGATTCACTCGGTGCGGGCAGTGCCGCTTGCGTGGCTGGCACCGCTCGCGGCCGAGGCGCGGGCGCGCGGGTTACCCTTGCATGTCCATGCAAGCGAACAACGCCCCGAGGTCGACGCATGCCTCGCCAAGCACGGCCGGACGCCGATCGCGCTGCTCGACGCGGAGGGCGTGCTCGGCCCGGCGACGACCGTCGTGCACGGCACCTGGGCCGATGGGGACGACATCGGGCGCCTGCAGGCCAGCGGGACGACGGTCGCGCTGTGCCCGAGCACCGAGGGGGATCTGGGCGACGGCATGGCGCCGGTCGCGGCGCTTTTTCGGGCGGGCGTGCCGCTCGCGATCGGCAGCGACTCGCACGCGGTGATCGATCCGTTCGCGGAGCTGCGTGCGGTGGAGCACTGGGCGCGGCTCGCGACACACGAGCGGTGCGTCGTGGCGGACGCGACTGGCGCCGTGGCCCCGGCCCTGCTGGCGATCGGCGGCGCCCATGGCTATCGGGCGCTTGGCCTCGCGGCGGAGGGTGATCGGCTCGAGCTCGACGCGGGCGCGCGGGCCCTGTGCGATTCGGAGGACCCGCACGCGGCGGCCTTGACCAGCGGACATCCCGGGCTCGTGCGGCACGTCGAGGTGGCGGGGCGTAGGGTCGTGGAAGACGGGCGCGCGCTCGGCGGGTAGATCGACCGGGCTGGCCTTCTCGACGCCGAAAACGTCGGTTACGATGTGGGCATGCAATACCGTCAGCATGCGCGCATCGTTCGGTCCCTCGTGTGGCTCTCACCCTTCGCGCTCGTCGCGTGCGACGACGAGTCGATCAAGAAGACGACCGACGCTATCGAGGTCATCTCGTCGGATACGGGGGGCACGCAGGCCACCGTCGCCGACACGACGGTCACCGAAACCGTCGCCGAGACCGTCGCCACTGACACCGCGGTCGTCGAGACCGTCGCGACCGACACGGTCGTCGCCACCGAGACCAGCACGACCGAGACGGTGACGACGACCGCCGACACGACCGTGACCGACACCACGGTGGCGGACACGGCACCCACGGATACGGGTCCGACGGTCTGTCCGTACGCGGCCACGGCGCCGGTCATCGCGAACTCGACGATCTTCAAGTCGCAGACGTATGGCGGCGCGACGGATCAGCTGAAGTACACGAGCAACCTCTGCTCGGACGAGCCCGATTCGAAGGAGAAGGCGTACAAGGTCGTTCTCTCGGAACACTCTGAAATCTATGTCGAAACGGACTGCGGCTGGGACTGCGAGATCATCGTCACCAAGAACCAGTGCATGAACGCCGACGTCATCGAGTGCTCGGCAACCATCGACGAAGAGCAGCTCAGCCTCCCGCTCGATGCCGGCACCTATTACGTGATGGTCGAGGGCGACAACCCGGAGGACGTGCAGGCCTACGACCTCATGGTGAACGTGCACCACACGAACGGGCAGGCGCAGTGCGTGGCGACGACCGCGGACGTGGTGAAGCCGTCAAACTGCGTGTCAAGTCTCGGCACGGATAGCTACGAACTCACGCTGACGAATCAGACCCTTTCCGCCGCCGATGTCGACGACTTCTTCGTCCAAGACATCGATGGTTGTTCGAGCGACCAAAACCACGTCGGCGGCGCGCCGGACAAGGTCTACAAGCTGGTGCTTCCGGCAGGAACCACGGGCGACGTCGAGGTCACGCTCGGGCCTGACGGCTGGGACGGCATGCTGTATGTGACGACCGCGCCGTGCGGCGCCGCGGCCCAGGTGGTCGCCTGCTCCGATGGCTTTGGGGACGAGACGGTCACGTTGAGCGCGGCCGCGCCCGGAACCTACTACATCGTGGTCGATGGCTTCGGCGAAGAGGTCTTCACGGGCAGCGCCTCGGGGAGCTTCGACCTGGAGTTCGTGGTCGATGTCGAAGACTGCCCGAACTGACCGCACGTCCGTCGTGGGCTCAACACGGGATTCAGAACACGATCGGCTTGGGCGGCAGCTCGCCCGGCTCGTCCCCGATGTGCTCGAACGAGTCGCTACCGAGTTGCGCGTCGAGGTTGCTTCCCCAGCAACGGACCGCCCCATCGCGGGCCACGGCACAGCCCGTGGAAGCGCCCACGGCAACCTGAACCGTCGGCAATGCACCGAGGTCGACGAACGGAATGTTTCCTGAGGTCTCCCCGAGGTCGTCGCCCCAGACCTCTTTGTTCCCCTGCCCGAGCTGACCCGAGGAATTTCTCCCCCAGCAGCGAACCCTCCCCGCCGTGGTCAGGATGCACGTGAAATCGCCACCGGCGGCGACCGCTTCGGCATGCGTGTAGGCCGAACCGATCTCCACGTTGACGGGCGTGAGCGCGACGAACGAGCCGGGGACATCAGAACCGAGCACGCCCCAGTGATCCTCACCCCAACAGTAGACATCACCGCCCACGGTGACCGCACACGTGTGCTCGCCCAGCGACGCGAGGTCGGTTGCGGTCCAGGTCTGGTTGACGAATCCGACCGCGGAAGGCGCCTCATCGTCGCCAACGTTGGTGCTCACGTCCAAGCCAAGGTACTTCCACTCCCCCCAGCATTTGATGCGCCCGACCTTCGAGAGCGCGCAGGCGTGGCGCTCACCCGCAACCACCTTGACCGCGTCGAACGTCTCGCCGTCGGTCACGAGCTCGACATCGCCGACGTCCGCGATGCTCGGCACATCCGGCCCCGTGCCCACCGCCGCCACGCCCGCGTATCCCAGCGGTGACAGCCCCCAGCAGCGCACGCCACCGCCGACCGTGATGGCACAGGCGCGCTCGAAGCCAAGTCCCACCGCGCGCGCGTCGACGCCGATCGGCAGATCGGAAAGAAGCGCCGGAACGGTGACCGAAGTCGATCCCCGCGGCGCCGTGTCGCCGTAGCCGAGCATGCCGGTCTCATTGTAGACCCAACATCGCACCGCGCCGGCAACCCCGACGCACGTGCTCGCGCCACCCACCGCGAGCCAGTCCGCGGGGCCACCGAGATCGAGCGGGCCGGCCGCGTGGACCGAAGGGCCGATGCCATCGCCGACGTCGACCAGGTCGCCGCGCCCGAGCGCACCCGCACGGGCCTCGCCCCAACAACGCACGCTCCCATCAAAGAAGATGGCGCAGGCGTGCTCGCCCCCGAGCGCCACCCACGGCAGCCGCTGACACGCGCCCGCCACGCAGGTCCCATGCTCGTCCGCGACCCCGTCGAATCCGACCCCGTACTCGCAGAGCGTTCCGTCGCTGCTCGACGGACTCGTGCACAGGCCGGAGAAGGCGTTGCACACACCGCCCACGTGGCAGGCATCGCTGGCCCTGCAGACTACGGGGTCCCGTCCCACGCACGCACCGGCCTCCGCGCCGCCACCGCAGCGATCGTCTCGGGTGCAGGCATCCCCGTCCTCGCATGCCGTCTCCGCGTCGAGCGGCTCGGCCTCGCAGGCGCCGGACGCGGGGCGGCAGACGTTCGCGACGCAGGGCTCGCCCGACGGAGCGCACGTGACCTTGGTACCCGCCTCGCAGGCGTGGTCGACGCAGCGCTCGACGCCATCGCACAGGTCGTCGTTCGCGCAGTCTTCGTCGCGCACGCATTCGCAGCTGTCGGTCTCCGTGCAGCCCGCTTCCGCATCAGGACTCGCGTCGGACGCTTCGGTCCCCGCTTCGGCCTCGGCCGCGGTATCGGACGGTTCGGCCCCATCCGCGTCGACCCCATCCGCGTCCGCGCGGAGCCGCGGAGGCGGGAAGCACGCTTGCCCGATCAGCGACGAACACACCAGGAGCGTGAACACCGGGAGCGTGAGTTCGAATCGGTGTGCCAAGGGGGTGACCGCCTGCGTCATCGCGTCCGAGCGCGCGTGAAAACCCCACCTCATGGGTGCGCCACGATGTCCACGTCGTCAATGATGACGTCGACGCTGTAGCCGGCCAGCTCGAGCGCCACCACGGCCGTCGCGGTGCTCGCCTCGGGGGTGAAGTCGAAGCTGAAGTCGGTCCAGCTGCCCGGAACGCTTGCACCGTCGCGCAAGTAATCGACGGTGCCGTTGTCTTCGGCGACGACGATGGTCACGGAGCGCGGGACGCCCAGCGATCGCGCCCTGAAGCTGACCGTATGTCGCACGCCCACCTCGAGCGCGAGGCCGCGCTGGAAGAGCACGAGGTCCGACGGCGAGCCCGCGGTTTGGATCACCGTCGCGATGGCGAGGGGCGGTGACGACACGTCGACCGTCTCTTCGCGTACGCCGACGCCGGGTCCGGTGGCGACCTTCCAGCACGTCAGGCCGCCCGCGAAGCCGGGGTCGCGGACGAGGTGATTCGGGGCCGCGATCTTGCACGGCGACGGTCCGAGATCGGTCAGCGTCACGAGGTCGATCTCGACGAAGTTGCCGACGCCCGGGCGCCCGACGGCCAGATCGAGCGCGCCTCCGCCCGGGGATCCGACGGTCGTCACGAAGCGGCCGCCGCCCTCGCCCCAGCCGACCTTCGGCATGACGCTCTCGCTGAAGAAGATCTGCGCGCCGTCGGGCTCGTGCACCGTGACCTCGACCGGATCGCCCGTGTCCGAGCGAAGCCACAGGTGCACGTCGTACCAACGGTCGTCGAGGATGGTCAGCCCGCGTTGGCGGAGGTTCGCGTCGGTCGCCGCGTGCGCCATCGTGACCAGCATCGTCGGCGGCTGCCCGTCGGGCGCCACGTTCGACGCCGACACGAACGTGGTCGCCGGGTCGCTCTGGAACGCCTCCCAGCACAGCGTCCCGTAGTGAAAGTCGCCGTCGGCCAGGAGCTCGCTCGCGCTCGGCGCCACGCATGGGTTCGGCCCCATATCCTCGAGCTTCACCTGGTAGAGCGTCACCTCGCCTGCTGGCACGAGCGGCACGCCCACCCGCAATTTGACTGCGCGCGGCGTGGGTCCGGCCGGCACGACGAAGCGGCGCGTCTGCACGTGGCGCGCGGCACCGAAATCGAAGGAGAAGCGCGCGTACTCGACCGAGAAGTCGTCCTTCATGATGGCGATCTCGATCGCCCGCGCCGGATTCGCATCGGCCTCGACGGTCAGCTCGTACCAGCGGTCGACCGCCAGCGGGACGTCGAGCTGCTCCACGTAGGCCACGGCGTCCGCGGCCGCTCCCGCCGCGGCCGTCACACGCATCGCCTGTTCGGTCGGCGTGACCGCCACGGCCTGGATGGTCGCGTGCATGGGGTCGTCGTTCTGCGCGATCCAGCAGGTAAGGCCGCGTGCGAAAGTCGGATCGCCGACCACCACGCCACCCACCCGATCGCAGGCGCCCGGCCCCAGATCCGTCAACGCCACGTCATCGACCCACACGTCGCCGATCGCATCGCCGCCGAAATCCAGCTCGAGCAACCCCTGGTAAGTCGTCCTGCGCGCCAGGAAATCGATGTCGACGCGACGCCACGCCGCGGTCGCGTCCACCCCCTGACCGACGAAGGCCGCACCGCCAAACGCCTCGATCGAGAGCGGGACGACGCGCGCGTTCTCGGCCTTGAGCCACAGCGACAGACGGTACGCATGGCCTAGGATGAGCATCAGGCGCTTCTGCACGAGCGCATGGGCGAACGGATCCCCCGGCGCGGTCGGATCGTTGGCCAAGAGCGACGGCGCCGTGCCGCCGCTTCGAATGTCGGTGCTCGGCCCGAAGACCGCGCCCTTGGTCTCCCAGCACGCCGAAGGCAGCGCCCCGGGACTCCCGCCCAGCGCGGCGAAACCGCCGTCGCCCAGCTCGCTGCCGCTGTCGCTCGCGCACGTGACCCAGCGCGCGTAGACCTCGATCGCCGGCTCGCACGACTCGACGCCGCCGAAGATGTTCGCCGCGTTCTCGCACACCGAGCCGGTCCCGCTCGCCGCGTCGCTCGCGCCGCCCGGCATGATGCGCAGACCCGAGGCCCCATCGCCGCAGCCGAAGCCGAAGAGCCCCGCCTCGCCGCGGTCGGCGCAGTCGGCCAGCCAGTCGAGATCGGTGATGGCGTTCTCGCCGCTGCCGGGCGAGGCACGGTGCACAACCCAGCGCCCCGAGAGCGGCGCGTAGGCGCTCCAGTCCCAGCTCGCCTCGGTCGGCGGCGTCCGGTACCAGGCCCCGCCCTTGTGCAGGAGGTACTCGCGGAGCCCCGGCCGCCGGGCGTTCGCGACGACGCTCGTCCAGCGCGTCCAGCCGCCGCGCTCGGCCGACATGAGGCACGCGACCTGGGTCGCCGCGAGCGCGCCGGCGGCGCCGTCTGGATCGATCGCGTAGTTGCCGTCGGCGGCCCCCGCGTCGGCCTCGAGCACCGCTGCGCAATCGAGCGGAGCCGCGCCGCAGCGCTCGTCCGTCGCGCCGTTGCAGTCGTTGTCGAGGGCGTCGCACTCGGTCTCGACCGCTTCGTAGCGCGAGACCTCGGTGTAGTCGCAGGTCGCGGTGCCGGTGGTGCAGAGGACCTTGAGCTGAGCGGTCGCCGTGGCGCACACGCCCTGAGACTTGCATGTCGCTGCAACGACGGCGCTGTCCGGCACGAGCTCCGCGGGGTCGATTTCATCCACGAGGCAGTCGCCGTCGCGGTCGACCACCGCGCTCTCCAGCGCGTTCGGGCGGCCGTCGTTGTCGCTGTCCAGGTGCTTCAGATCCTGGGTCAATTCGGCGACGTCGTCCTTGCCGTCGCCGTCGGTGTCCGCGTCGAACGGCGACGTCCCGAGCTCGGCCTCGAGCCCGTTGATGAGCCCGTCCTGGTCCGTGTCCTCGGCGGGGTCGAGGCAGAGTCGCTCGACGCATAGGCCGCTCGCGCACTCGCGGTCGTCCTCGCAGAGCGAGCCGTTGGGACGCTTTCGGCTTTCGTCCGGACACGCCCCGAGCACGATCCCCAACGCCGCCGCCACCCATCCGAGGCCCTGTACGCGCGCCATCGCCTACCTCACACGTCGTCGAGGGGCGCAGCTATAGTCGGACCGAGGTCCGGTGTCACGCGTCGGTGCGCGGGCGGTACGCGGCATAGAGCGCGTCCCGCCACGTGATCAGGTCGGCGTAGCGCACGAGGAGCTCGGCACGCGTGAAGCTCGCGCGGCTCGCGCGCCCGATCCGAATCCCAAACAGCGGCGGCGAGACGAACCCGAGCACCTGCGCGGCCGCGATATCCGCGAACGTGAAGCGGCCGCACAGGGTCTTGGGCGAAGGGCCCGCGGGCGCATGGGCGATCGTCGCACGCAAGGCGTCGAGCGAGGCCGTGAGCTCGGCCGCGTGCGCGCCCGCGTCGACGCCCGTGGCACCGTACTTACGCAGCGTGCGCTTGACGCCGACGCGCCCGATGCCGACCGCCAGCGGGCCGAGCGGCTTCCTGAGCGCCTTGGGCACCATCTCGCGCAGCGCGTCGTCGTTCGCGAGCGTCGCCGCCAGCGACAGCGTGCGGCCTGCCGCGAGCGCGCGCTCGGACAGGGCGATCGCCTCTTGGATCGCCGCTTCGTGCATCGCCGGAAACAGCGTCGGCGGTCCCCCTTGGGTATCCGCCCAGCGCGCGATCGCCTCGGACTCGCCGTGCACCTGGCCGTCCGGGGCGACCAGCACCGGCACGCTCACGTTGCCGGTCCAGCGTCGCAGCCTGAGGCGCAGCTCGGGCTCGCCGAGGATCGGCTGGTAGTGGCGAAACACGAACGGCACCCCGCGCACCTCGAGCGCCCAGCGCGCCTTCTCGGTCCACGGCGAATACGGCAGTCCGATGAGCTCCGCGACGGGCGGCTTCGTGAAGGGGTTCATGGCGCGCATGCTCGATGACGCGTCGGGGCGCGTCAATCCCTCTGTGGCAGAGGCGCGCACGAACCCGGTGACAGCGGCGGCGCGCGGCGCTAGGACGAGAGCATGGTGGAGACGCCCCACGCGCGCGGCGTGAAGCTCGCGATCCTGGCCGCACTCAGCTTCGGCGTGACGACCCCGCTCGTGGCGCGGGCGGGGGTTGGGCTCGGGCCCTTCACGACCGGCGCCCTCCTTTATATGGGCGCCTCGGCGGCCGGCTTCGCCCTTCGACGCCTGCTGCCCAGCGCCGGGCATCCGCTGACGCGGCGCCACGCCTGGCGCGTGCTCGGGATCTCGATGCTCGGGGCGCTCCTCGGGCCCGCGCTCCTAGCCTTCGCGCTTCAGCGCACCGGGGCGACCAGCGCGTCGCTGGTCTTGAACCTCGAGGCGATCCTGACGCTGGTCCTCGCGCACGTCATCTGGCGCGAGCCGCTCGGGCGGCGCGCATGGGTGGCCGCGGCGTGCATGCTGGCCGGCGGGGTTTCACTCGTCTTCGAGGGCCGCGGCGAGGGCGTCGACTCGCTGGTCGGGCTCGTCGCGGTCGGGCTTGCGACGCTGGCGTGGGCGCTCGACAACACGCTCTCGCGCTCGCTGTCGGAGGCCGAGCCACTGGCCGTCGTCGGCTGGAAGGGCCTCTCGGGCGCGTCGCTCGCGGTCGTCATCGCGCTCGCCCTCGGCGAGCCCCTGCCCGCTCCGGGACCGGCGGCGGCGCTCCTCGCGCTCGGCGCCGTCGGCTATGGCGGCTCGCTCGCCCTCTAGCTCTTGGCGCAGCGGGCGCTCGGCGCCGGACGCACCGGCTCGGTCTTCGCCCTCGGTCCGTTCGTCGGCGCGGTCGTGGCGCTCGCGCTCGGCGATCGCCAGGTCGGCCTGTGGACCGCCCTCGCGGGCGCTCTCTTCGCGCTCGGCGTCGTGCTCCATCTGCGCGAGCAGCACGCCCACCTGCACGTCCACGACGCCCTCGAACACGACCACGCGCACCGCCACGACGACGGTCACCACGACCACGTCCACGACCCGGTCGTGCGCGGCAGTCACCGTCATTTGCATCGTCATGCACGCGTCGAGCACGACCACCCGCACGCACCCGATCTGCACCACCGGCACCAACACGGAGCGTGACGCGACCGGGCAGCCCCGTGTGGGCTTCGATCCGCGACGAGACGCCGCGGTGGCTCACTCCCTGGTGGGATCGAACCACGCCCTGCGCGGTGCATCGAGGTCCATCCGCTCGCCGCTTCCGGTCGCATTGTGGCAGTTGTTGGCGCAGTACGTCGGGAACGCGTCGAGGTCCAGCGACGTGGGGTCGCTCGCGGGTCGGGACGCCTCATCGGGCAGGGTGCCGTAGGTTCCCCACGCACCCGATGCGTGCTGGTACCCCAGCTGTTCGTAGAGAAATCCGATCGGCGCATTCGTGCCGTGCACGTCGTGACAGTTGACGCACGAGACGTTCGGGTCCGCCTCGTCCGTACGGTGGCAGTTGTCGCACAATGGGCCGCGCGCGAACGGGGCGGTGGGCGCCCCGCGACCGCGGAAGTTCGTGAAGAAGCGCATGTGATACCAATGTAGATTCATACTGTTACGCGTTCCCGACGCATGCGTCACCGGGCGGTCGTTGATGCCGAACGGGTCGGCGTCGACCTGGTCGGTTTCGGCGTCGATCTTGAGCAGGCTGTTGGTCTGACTGTCCGTGACCCAGACGAACTGGCCGTCGAAGACGCAGTCGGCGGCGACGGCCTCGAGCGGGATCGTTGCGACGACGGTGTCGGTCGTCACGTCGATCTTCGAGACGTCGAGCGTGATGCTGTTCGCCACCCACAGGAAGTGGTCGCCGAAACAGCCGAGGAACGGGTAGGTGCCGACGGGGATCGTGGCGACGACCGCGGCCGCGTCGGGATCGATCTTGGAGACGCTGTTGCCGAACGTGTTGACGACCCAGATGTAGCCCGCGCCGAACTCGACCCCAAAGGGTTTCGAGCCGACGGCGACGGTCGCGACGACGGTCCGTGTGGCCGGATCGATCTTCACGACGCGGTCGTTGTTGAGCCCGACCCAGAGGTGGCTGCCGTCGAACGCCAGGTTCTCGGGACGGCGCCCCGTCAGGTCGACATAGCCGACGATCGCCTCGCTGCTCGGGTCGATCTGGACGACGCGGTCGATCGTGCTGGTCCAGATAGAGCCAGCGGCCGCGACGACCCCATGCGGATAGCCGTCGGCGACCCGCACGACGCGTTGGGTGTTGTCCGCAACGCGGATGCGCGAGAGGTTCCAGTCGGCGTTGTTGGCGACCCAGACGCTCTCGCCATCGAACACCACGCCGCCGGACGAGCCCGGCATCTCGCCGACCGGGAGCGTGGCCACGACCTGGTTCGTGGTGGTGTCCACGCGTGACACGGTCTCGTCGACGTAGTTCACGACCCACACGTCGGCGCCGTCGAAGGCGAGACCGCGCGGGTATTTCCCGACCTGGGTCGTGACCGCGAAGCTGTCCGCGAACTGGGTCGTGAGGCCGGCCGTGTAGTAGGGCGGCCGCATGCGGCTGCTGGCGAGCGGGGCCGCGGGGTCGCTCACCATGTGGCCGTAGAGGGCATCGAAGCGCCCGCCTTGGCGGACTCCCAGCGTGTCTTCCTTCGTCACCCCCGGGTAGTTCGCGTGGCAATCGAAGCAGAGCGCGAAACGGGACGCGTCGTATTGGGCCGCGCCCGACGCGTAGTCGAAGCGCTGCGACGCCAGGACCTCGTACCGCGAGCCGTGGGCGTTCACGGCGCCGCCGTCGCCGTGACAGCCGGTGCCCGGAGAGCCGTCGCCGGCGCACGTCAGGCGGTTGGTCGGTGCGGTCGTGCGGGCGCCGTGACCGTAGCTGCTGCTCCAGCTCTCGGCGATCGCGGCGGCATAAGGGTACGGCGGGCTGCCAAGCGTCGCGCCGTCGCCGAACGGTGCGAGGGGTGACGCGCCGGCGCGATAGCTCGCGGAGGCGCCGTCGGCGTCGTGACAGCTCAGGCAGAAGCGCTCGAGCGTCTCGGGGACTTGCGGTTCGTAGAGGACGCTCGCGCCGCCATCGCCGTCGCGCAGGCGGACCTGCCCGGACATGTGGGTCGACTGGTCGTGGCAGACACGGCACTGCTCGGGGCTCGGATCGGACGAGCCCTGCACGTGATGCGAGACGATGCCCGTGCCGGTCGCGAAGTCGCCGCCCGCGCCCAGGACCGTGCGGCGCGCAGCGAGTGCCGAGCCGTGGCACACGCTGCACGTCGGAAGTGTCCAGGTGTCGTTGCCGTACCACGGAAGGGCCGCGTTGCCGTGGCACGCGAGGGTCTGGCAGCCGCCGGTGCCCGGGCCCGCATCGTCGACCCAGGCGCCTGCGGAATTGGTCGCGTCGAAGCGAACGAGGGTATGAGTCGGGTTGCCGGTGTCGAGCCGACCATCGAGATGGGTGGCACTCTCGCGATAACCCGCGTGGCATTTCTCGCAGGCGAAACCGAGCCCCGTCACGTGCTTGGCGTGCTTGCCGCCGAGTCCAGTGGCATTGGTTGTCAGAGGATCCACGGCCCCGCTGACGTGGCCAGCCTGGTGGCACGCCTGGCACGCCATCGGCTCGCTCGGGGGGAGAAAACCGTTACCGTGACGATGGCACAACGTACAATCGACGGCCTGAAAGTGGTCGTGGTCGCCGGCGCCATTGCGGTGATGTTGGGTCGCCGTATGGCAGGTCTGGCAGATGCCATTCCACGGCGGGTTGCTCTCGGCGAACGCAAAGTCGGTCGCACGGTCGTGAAAGATGGCGGGCTCGAGCGCGCCCGCGACGCTGCGCGCAGTGTCGCTGCGGATGAGGCTGAGGTTGACCGAGGTGAGGCCGTCGGGATGGGGGTCGGTTGCGACCTCGGGGCCGTGGGGGTCGTGGCAGGCGCCGCAGTCGATGACGCGGCCGCCGGCGACCACGTGGTTGGCGACGTCGCTGAGCGCGTACGCCTGGCCGGTCGGGTTGTGACAGGACCGGCACAGGGCCTCCTGCGCGGCGTCGCGCGCGACAAAGGGCGCAGGTCCGCGAAGGGCGTGGCAGGTCGTGCATTGGATCGGTGGCGTCGCGTCGCCGTCGTGGGGCGGGTGCTGCGCCGCGGCGGAGCGGACGTGGAACGTCGCGGCCGATGCCAGGAAGCCAAAGCAGACAACGCGCGCAATCTCGCTCGCGAAGAGCGCAGCGAGCGCTTGCCAGCGACGAATTCGGCTGGTCGCGGGCGCCATCACCGCACCTCGTCCATGCGCGTGATCCGCCGCTGGCCGTAATCGGCGACCAGCGTTCGGCCGCGGTCGTCGATGAGGATGTCGAGCGGCGTGCCGAGGTTTCCAGGGGCCATGCCGGGCTCGCCGTAGGTCGCGACGACCTTGCCGCTTGCCGGGTCGAAGACCTGGATCCGGCCGAGCGCCGAGTCGAGCGCGTGCAGGCGGCCTCTGGCGTCGAGGGCGAGGCTCTGGAGACGCGCGAAGCGCCCCGGCGTGAGGTCACCGAGATCGCGGGCGGGCTCGCCGAGCGTGCCGAGGAAGTTGGCGTCCAGGTCGAAGACTTGGATGTGCGAATGCCCCTGATCGGCGATGTAAACCGCGCGCCCCGAGAGCGCGATCGCGACCGGGAACGAGAACGCCGAGGGCGTATCGGCCCCAGCGCCGAGCGATCGCAGCCACCGCCCGTCCGGCAAGAACACCAGCACCCGGTTGGCGACGCTATCGACGACCCACAGGTTGCCACGCGTATCGAATGCCAAGTCGTTGGGCATCTGCACGATGCCGGCGGGGACGAATACACGTCGGCCCCCGTCGCGCGCGTAGGTCTCGATGGTGTGGCGGCTGCGGCTGCCGACGAAGACGACCCCCTGGGCGTTGACGGCCACGCCCAGCGGCGCGCCGAAATCGGGCACGGCCTGGATGAGGGTGAGCGTGCTGTCGTACACCAGGAGCGCGTTCGACGCGGGGTCGGTCGCATAGAGGGCGCGCTCCGGTCCGCCTTGGGCCAGGCGCGCCGGATGTTGCCCCAAGAGGCGTTCAGAGGGCGAGGCCGGCGGCGCGGGGGGCAGATCCGGCGGGGCGGCGGCGATGCGCGCGTCGGCGTCGTGCGGGGCGGGTGGGGCCTCATGCGCTTCGTCGGTGATGGGACAGGCGCCGAGCGAAGTCGCCGCAAGTGTCCAGAGCACGACGGCCCTGGCGCGGGGCGCGATCGCGGCCTGGCGGTGCCCGCACAGACGCGATGCCGCGGGATCTGGAGCCATGTCGTGCCTCCCAGCGTGCGTGACCTCGCGTTCCGAGGTGACGTCGGCGCGGCGCGTTTGCAAGCGCCAAGCCGCGGATGCCGACGGCAGCTCGAACGTCAGCAAACGTTTCAGGCGGGCTTTTGCGCCGACACGCACGCGTAGGCCGCGAGGTTCACGATGTCGCTGGCGTCGACGTTCAGCGCCAGGATCTGAGCGGGCCGCTTGATGCCCAAGAGGATCGGGCCGAAGAGGCTGGCGCCGCCGATCTGGTGCATCATCTTATAGGCGATGTTCGCGGCCGCGAGGTTCGGAAAGATGAAGACGTTGGCCGGCTCGCTGAGGCGGCTCCAGGGGTACATGGTCTGGCGCAGCTCCATGTCGACGGCGAGGTCCACCTGGATTTCGCCTTCGATCATGAGCGACGGATCACGCTGCCGGACGAGCTCGGTCGCGCGCGCCATCTTCGCCGGAATCGGGTGCTGGACGGCGCCGAAGTTCGCGAAGCTGAGCATCGCCACGCGCGGCACGATGTCGAAGCTGCGCACGCGCTCGACCACGCGCAGCGTGATGTCGGCGAGGTCCTCGGCGCTCGGGTCGATCTGGACGGTCGTGTCGGCGAAGAAGAGCGTGCGCGTGCGGGTCAGCAGCATGTACATGCCGCAGCATTTCCCGCCGTCGGAGCCGATCATCTGAAGGACCGGCTTGATGGCTTCGGCGTAGGGGCGGGTCGCGCCGGTCACCATGCAATCGACGTAGCCCTCGCGCAGCATCATGAGCGCGAAGCGGCTCTGCGAGAACATGCGTCGGCGGGCGTCGGGGCGCGTCACGCCGCGCCGCTGCATGAGGAGCGCGAACTTCGCGGCGTAGTGTTCGATGGCTGGGAACGTCGGTGGATCGACGATCTCGATCCCCTCGAGGGACAGGCCCTTGGCCTCGGCGATCGCCTCGATCGCGTCGCGCTTGCCGATGAGCACCGGGTGCGCGATCTCCTCGCCGGCCAGGATCGAGGCGGCTTTCACGACGCGCTCGTCGTAGCTTTCGGGGAAGACCACGCGCTTTCGGTCGTCCTTGGCCTTCTCGGTGATCTGGTGGATGAGGCCGCGCCCCGGATCCATCATCTGCTCGAGCTTTTGCCGATAGGCATCGAAGTCTTCGATCGGTCGGCGCGCGACGCCGCTCGTCATCGCGGCCTCGGCGACGGCGGGCGCGACCCAGCCAAGGACGCGCGGATCGAACGGCTTCGGGATGATGTAGTCGCGCCCGAACGAGAACTCGCGGCCGCCGTAGGCGCGCGTCACGCTGGCCGGCACCGGCTCTTGGGCGAGCGCGGCGATGGCGCGCACGGCGGCGATCTTC